>NZ_JAEMTF010000108.1 GCF_016462415.1 Williamsia sp.
TAATCCGCAGGTCGTAGGTTCGAGCCCTACTGGGGGCACCAGCGTCAGGACTCCGAGCTCATCGACGGCATCGGATGATCGGCGTCGATGAGCTGCTGGGCGAGTTGAAAGACCGCTACGTTGGAATCCTGCGAGAGTCGACGGATCAGCTCCCATGCCTGCAGCGCGTCGATGTCGAAGCGCTCCATGATCATTCCCTTGGCCTGTCCGATGATGTCGCGGCTGGCCAGCGCGCTCGCGAACTGTTCTTCACGGCGCGCCGCGTAGAGCGCCAACGCCCCGTGTGTCGCCACCGCCAGACCCACCTCCTCGGCCTCCTGCGTGAAGGCACCGGGCTGGCTGCTGTGCACGCTGAGAGCGCCCATCGCGGCGTCGCTGCGGTACAGCTGGAACGCCACAGTCGAGCGGACCGGCGTCTCGGCCAACGCTGCGGATATGTACTCCGGCCAGCGGGTCTCGCTCTGGTAGTCCTCAACACGGACGATGTGGTCGTTCCAGGCGGTCGCCGCCCGCACGCCGGGTCCGCCGATCGTCTCCTGCAGCTGATCGATTCGGGCCGACACCTCGTCGGTCGGAGCCACAGTGGTGATCCCCCGCTTGGCCACCAGTGTGATCCCCGCCCAATCGGCACCGGGGATCTGTTCCACTGCCGCTGCGGTGACCGATCGCAGCAGGGCGCCCTCATCGGCGGATGGTTGTTCGAAGAGTTCACGGGCCTTCTCGGCCATCGCGGCGAAGCGGCTTGTGACGTCGTTGTTCTCGCTCAATGTCGGGCCTCCACAGGCGCGGCATCCTTCGTTGCCACGCGTTGAACTGGTTGCGCGCCATGACGTCGTCGCGGGGACGGCCGGGGCGCGGCAGCCGGTTGTTTCAGCCGCACTGCGTCCATTAAACACAATGGCTACGACGGTGCGAAAAAGAGCCGTGTACTCCAATGATGCTGTGCCAATGACCCGCCCGGCGCCGACGATCACTCGAGCGCGGGCCGGGTCTCCCGCTCCGGCAATCACCCGCTAGGCGGGATCGGCAAGATCTTCGGCACCGAAACCAACCGCCCCGGTCCGGCTTTCCGGGCGTTCGGCGATACGTGTCACGAATGCTCCACCATCGGAAGCGGCCTCGTCGACCTCGCTCGACACGGTCGACCGGAATCGGCGCTGATACTTGCTCGGTGAGATTCCCAACCGGGCCACGAACGCACGTCGCAGGGCCTCGCTGCTTCCGTACCCGGCGGCGGCGGCGGTCTCGGTGACCGAGAACCCCGCGTCGAGCTTGTCGCGGGCGAGCGCGAAGCGAACCTGGGCGACGTATTCCGCCGGTGAACTCTCGAGTTCGGCGCGGAACAGCCGGGTCAGATGGCGCGGGCTGACGCCGGCGTGCGCGGCCAGCGACCGAACCGTATGCGATCCGGTGGGGTCGGCGCAGATGAGGTCGGTCAGCTCACGCACGAGGTCGCTGCGCGGAACCGGTCCGGTCAGCGATGCGGAGAACTGCGACTGACCGCCGGCCCGCTGCATGTAGACCAGCAGCGACTGTGCGACTCGTCGCGCGACGTGGGGGCCGTGGTCCTCCTCGACCAGCGCCAGCGCGAGATCCATCCCCGCGGCCACGCCCGCCGAGCTGTAGACATTGCCATCGCGGACGAAGATCGAGTCGGGTTCGACATCCACGGAGGGATACAACCGGGCGAGGTTGTCGGTGAACTTCCAATGTGTGGTCGCTCGCCGGCCGTCGAGAACACCCAACGCCGCGAGCACGAACGCGCCACTGCACACCGACGCGAGCCTCCGCGCCCCCTTGGCGAGGCTCGCAGTGGCCGCCAACACCTCGGGGGTGACGAAGCGGCTCGGCGACATCTCGCTGCCCGGGATGATCACGGTGTCGCACCACCCGACCTCGGCCGCCGCGGCCGACACCGACATCCGCGCGCCGATCGACGTCATGACGTCGCTGCCGTCCGGCGACACCAACACCACGTCGTATTCGTCGACCGTCTGATTGGCCTCGATGAACACCTCGGCCGGACCAGCGAAATCCAGCATCTTGACGCCGTCGAAGACCAGGATGCCGATACGCCGTCGAGTCGCGGGACCGGCGGGAAGATCGAGCAGCGTCATAGTTATGGAATTGTGCCTCCACAATTCCGTTCGCGCCACACATTGCTAGTTTGTTGCCATGGGACGCCCACGCCGCTTCGACGAGGACGCGCTGCTCGACGCCGCCGAGGACCTCTTCTGGTCGCGCGGCTTCGACGGCACGTCGATCGAGGACGTGTCCGCAGCGACCGGCATCGGCAACGGCAGCATCTACGCCGCGTACACGAGCAAGATGGGCCTGTTCGTCGCGGTCCTCGACCGATACTGCGATCGTCGCGCGGCGTTCGTGGAGACGACGCTCGACGCCACCGATGGTTCCGCCAAGCAGGCGGTCGGCGTCTACTTCGACGCCGTGATCGCTGACTGTGGATCGCACGCCGACCGGCGTGGGTGCCTGATGTTGAACACACTGGCGCACATGGGAGATCGCGAACCGGCCGTGACCTCCACCATCGGCCGCGCCACGCGGCGCATGGAGAACGCGGTAGAGCAACGGCTCCGCGAACCGGGTCTCGATCACTTGCCGGAGGCGGAGATCTCGGCCCTCAGCGCTCATGTCGTCATGGTGTCGCAGGGACTGATCCAGCTCAGCCGGCTGGGCACGCCGACACAGCGCCTGCGCGAGATCGCCGCCGTGTCAGCCGATCTGCTGCCCACCGCCTGACGGCCACCTCTCAGACGGCGTCGAACGTCTGACGGCGGGTGAACACCTCGTCCATGTTCTCCTGAGCCCACTGCTTGACACCACCGATGATCTGGTTCAGCGACACACCCAGATCCGTCAGCTCGTAGGACACCGTCACGGGCACGGTCGGCGTCACCGTTCGGGTGACCAGCCCGTCCCGCTCCAGTGAACGCAGGGTCTGCGTCAGCATCTTCTGGCTGACACCGGCGAGCAGGCGCGCAAGTTCTGAGTAGCGCATCGCCCGGGGTTCGCCGTCGCATCCGGCTCCGCCGCCACCGAGACCGGCCAGGATCAACGTGACCCACTTGTTCGAGATCCGTTCCAGCAGATGTCGGCTCGGGCATTCGGCCAGAAATGCGTCGTAGTCCACCTTCGCCTGCGCCCGTTTCTGGGCCGCTGTCATCGTCGCCATCGAACACCCTCTTCCTTGATCAGAGAGTTACGCACTCACAGGTGCCTACTTCCCATTGGGATGTTACCCGCCGAGAATCACAGGTGACGCATCACCAGAAACGAAAGGCACACGAATGAGCACGTCCTCGTCATCCCTCCCCGGCGGTACCTGGTCGCTGGGCGAGCTGACCGTCACCCGGTTCGGATACGGCGCGATGCAACTCGCCGGCCCGGGGGTGATGGGACCACCCGCCGACCCCGACGCGGCGATCTCCACCCTGCGCGAGGTGGTCGATCTGGGTATCACCCACATCGACACCGCCGACGCGTACGGGCCGCGCGTCACCAACGAGCTGATCCGAACAGCGCTGCACCCCTACCCGGAATCCCTGCACATCGTGACGAAGGTCGGCGCGACGCGGGACGAGCAGGGCGGATGGCCCCCGGCGCGCGGACGGGATGATGTGCGCCGCGCGGTCCAGGACAACCTCGAGACACTCGGACTCGACGTCCTCGACGTGGTCAACCTCCGCCTGGGTGATGCCACCGGGCCGCAGGCCGGTTCTCTCGTCGAGCCGTTCGACACGCTGGTCGAACTCCAGCAGCGCGGCCTCATCCGACACCTCGGGGTGAGCAACGCGACGGCGGAGCAGGTCGCCGAGGCCCGGTCGATCGCCCCGATCGTCTGCGTCCAGAACATGTACAACCTCGCCCATCGGCAGGACGACGAGCTCGTCGACGATCTCGCCGCCGCCGGCATCGCCTACGTGCCGTTCTTTCCCCTCGGGGGCTTCACCCCGTTGCAGTCCTCGGAGCTCTCGGCCGTCGCCGACCGATTGGAGTCGACGCCGATGTCGGTCGCCCTGGCCTGGTTGCTCCAGAGGTCGCCGAACATCCTGTTGATCCCGGGGACCTCATCGTCGACGCATCTGGGCGAGAACGCTATCGGCGCCGGACTCGCGCTGTCCGACGACGATCTCGCCGCACTCGACCGGATAGGGCGACCGGTGCGGTGACGCGGTGTCGTCCGGGAATCTCTCAGCCGACCTACGGCGCCGAATCGACGCCGGGTAGTCGGTATTCCTGCTTCGGTCGCCCGGTGCTGCCGTATCGCAGTTTCATCACCAGCTGCCCGTCGGCCACCAGCGACGCCAGGTACCGCCGCGCGGTCGGTGGGGAGATACCGACGACGGACGACAGTTCGTCGGCGAACATCGGACGCGCCTGATCGGCGAACGCCCCGAGGATGGATTTCTCGGTCTGCGAGCTCTCGTCACCACGAGCCTGCGGGACACGGTCTCCCCGCATGGTCGCCACGGCCGAATCCACCTGCGCCTGACCGAGGGTGGTGGTGTCGACGATGCGCCGGTACTGGGCGTAACCGGCGAGTCTGCGAGCCAGTTCGGTGTTCTCGAACGGTTTGATGAGATACGCCAGCGCGCCGGCGGTGAAGGCATGTCGGACGGCCGTCGCGCTCTCCTCGGCAGTGACGACGAAAGCGTCACAACGCATCTCACGGATCAATTCGATACCGGAACCGTCGGGCAGATGGACGTCGACCAGCGCCAGGTCGATCTCGGGGTGGTCGGCGAGTGCGGTGCGTGCCTCGGCGATGCTGCCGACCCGCGCCTCGGTGCGGAACCCGATCATCGCGTCGGCGATCGACGCGTGCAGGGCCGCGACACGGAAGTCGTCGTCGACGACCAACAGCGACAGCTCGTTCCGGCTCATCGGACCACCCCCTCACGCAGCACACCGGGGATTCGCGCCACCATGATCGCGCCACCCAACGGATTCTCGTCCCCGATGCTCTCACCCCCGACGCCATCGGCCGCCGACCCGGGGTCGCCGATCACCACATCGCCGCCGTGGCCACGGGCCGATTGCCGTGACAGCGCAAGGCCCATGCCGCGACCCCCGGGGACGGCGGAGTCGGCGTGCGTCGTCACGCCCTCGGTGAACACGTCGTCGGGGTCACCGACGGCGATCCCGTCTCCCTTGCCGAAGGCGATCCCGTCTCCACTGTCGGCGACGGTGACCAGCAGATCCGCTCCCTCCATGACGAGTTCCACCTCCACCACGCGCGGTTCCCGACCACCGGTGCGTGCGGCGTCGATGGCATTGTCGACCAGGTTGCCGACGATCGTGATGACGTCGACCGGCGAGACCAGCTCACCGTCGACCCACGTCTGCGGGCCGAGGGTGAGCACGACGCCACTCTCGCGGGCCGCGGCGGCCTTGGCGTCGAGGAAGGCGTGCAGGTGGGGCTCGGCGACGTTGTCGAGGCCCGGTACCTCGATCGCATATCGTCCGGTGCCGGTCACCTCGTCGAGGTAGTCGAGTGCAGCGGCGGCATCGCCTTGCCGGATCAGTCCGGCGACGACATGGATCCGGTTGGCCGACTCGTGTCGCTGGGCGCGCAACGCGTCGCTGATCGCCTTGATGGACGCGACCTCCCGGGTGAGGCCCTCGACATCGGTGCGGTCGACTACCGACACCACGATGCCGAGGTCTCGGCCGTCCTGTCGGACCCGTCGTGAGCTGACGAGCACGATCCGGTCGCCGACGGCCGCAGCGCGCGGGATCTCGACCGGGTCACCGGCCACTTCGAGCACGCGTGGCGTCAGACCGATGCTCTCGATTCGCTGCCCGATGTCCCCGGTGAGCGCCAGCAGGTCGCGGGCCCGGTCGTTGATCACCCGCACCACTCCCCCGGCGTCTACCGCGACGACGCCGTCACCGATCGAGTGCAGCACCGCCTGCTGCTCGCGGACCAGCTCGGTGAGCTGATCGGGCTCGAGACCGAGGGTGAGCCGACGCCACCGGCGGGCAAGTGCGATCGACCCGATGATCCCGATGGCCAACGCCACCAAAGCGATCGCCGATGTCGTGAACAGGTCGTCGCGGACGTCGCCGCCGATCTTCTCCGTCGAGATGCCGACACTGACCAGTCCGATGACCGCGCCGGAACGCGCGAAGATCGGCACCTTGGCGCGGACCGATTCGCCGAGGGTCCCGCGGTCGGTGTTGATGTCCTCGTCGCCGCCGAGCGCCCGCGTGGGATCGGTGCTCAACGGCTTGCCGAGTTCACCGATCTCCGGGTGCGCCAACCGGATACCGCGATCGTTGGCGATCACGACGAACAACGCGCCGGTGCGGGCGGCGACCGCACGCGCTTGATTCTCCAACGGACCGTCGGACAACAACGCACCGGTGGGTGACACCCCGCCGCCGGCCGACGCGTATCGGGCGACCTCGTCACGCACCTGTTGGTCGCTGGCCACCGACCGCGCGATCGCCAGTGCGCGTTGGGCATATTCGTCTCGCAGCCGGTCACCGGAACCGGCGATCAGCACACCGAACCCGACTGCCAGGCTGATCGCGATGACGACGATCTGCAGGAGCAGGACCTGGGTCCGCAGTTTCATCGGCCGACCGCGCATCACCTCACCGATCCGGGTCATCAGACCAGGGTAGGCACCCGTCGGATGACGGGTGCCCACCGTGGTCGAGATCGGAGAACCGAGGGTCAGAAGGGGCTCGAGCTCAGAAGGGGATCTGACCGACGAGGACTCCGACGGCCAGCATCGTCAGCGAGACGACGGCGGCGCGCCACAGCACCTTCTTGTGATGGTCGGCCAGCGACACCCCGGCGAGTGCGATGAGCAGCAGGATCGCGGGAACCAGCGGGCTCTGCATGTGGAACGGCTGACCGGTGATGGAGGCGCGCGCCACCTCGGAGGGATCGATGCCGTACTTGCCCGCGGTCTCCGAGAGCACCGGCAGCACACCGAAGTAGAAGGCGTCGTTCGACATGAAGAACGTGAACGGGATCGACAGGATGCCGATGACGATGGCCATGTGCGGTCCGAGGAACTCCGGCAGGATCGAGGTCAGCCACTGCGCGATGTCCTCGACCATCCCGGTCCCGGACATGACGCCGGTGAGGACGGCGGCGGCGAGCACCATCGCGACCACGGCGACGATCGACGACGAGTGCCGCGTGATCGCGGCCTGCTGCTCGGCGACGCGGGGGAAGTTGATGACCAGCGCGATGCCGGCGGCGATCATGAACAGCACCGGGATGGCAACGATGTCCATGCCGAGCACGGCCAGCAACGCGACGGTCAGACCGGCGTTGACCCACAACAGCTTCGGGCGCAACGTCTCGCGGTTCTCGTCGAGTGCTCCACCCGTGAAACCGGAATCGGCGGCCGGTGCGTCGTCGGTGTCGTCGGGGCCGTCACCGGTACCCATGGACGGGCGGGCGGGGACGCCGCCACCGGGGCCGTCGATGACGGCGACCGAGGAGTCACCTCCGCCGGAACCCGAACGGGCCAACACGGATTCGCGGATCTCGATCTTACCGATACGGCGGCGCTCCATGATGCCGAGGTGGTAGCTGAACAGCAGCACGACGAGCAGTCCGACGACGAGCGACGGGATCATCGGGACGAACACCTCCGACGGCGAGACGCCGAGCGCGGCGGCGGCGCGGGTGGTCGGGCCACCCCACGGGAGGATGTTCATCGTTCCGTTGGCCAGTCCGGCGACGACGGTGAGGACCACCGGGCTGACGCCGAGCTTGAGATACAGCGGGAGCAGGGCGGAGGTGGTGATGATGAACGTGGTGGAACCGTCACCGTCGAGCGAGACGATCATCGCCAGGACCGCGGTTCCGAGAACGAGTTTCGCAGGGTCGTCGCGGACCAGCTTCACCACGAGGCGGACCACCGGGTCGAAGAGCCCGACGTCGATCATGATGCCGAAGAACACGATCGCGAAGAACAGCATTGCCGCGGTGGGCGCGAGGTCCTTGATCCCGTCGGTGATCATGTCGCTGATACCCAGCCCCGCGCCGGCGAACAGACCGAACGCGACGGGCACCAGCATCAGTGCGACCACCGGTGTCGAGCGCTTGGTGATGATGAGGAACATGAACGTGGCCACCATCAGTAGGCCGAGAGCTACAAGCATGTTGGGTACCGCTTCCTTGCGAGGCATGCATTCGGGGCGAAGTGATCTTCGCTACATCTGGAGTCTCGGGGTCGTGTGGATCACAGTCACGGTTGAGCGCGTAAGACTCGTTTTGCGCGTTTTGCTCACACTTCCGATCACGAGGTCGCCCCATGTGGTGACGTTTCCGCTCATCACTACAGACGGCAGTGCCATGCTGAAGAGATGATGGACGTGGTCCGCCCCAAGATCGAGGGCTCCGTTGCTGTGGGCGAGGGCCGTCGCATCGGCTTCGCCGAATTCGGCTCACCGCATGGACGTGCGGTTTTCTGGCTACACGGCACCCCGGGGGCTCGGCGCCAGATCCCACTCGAGGCACGCCGTTGGGCCGACGAGGAGAACATCCGGATCATCGGGCTCGACCGTCCCGGCGTCGGCTCGTCGACCCCGTATCGGTACCCGTCGGTACTCGGATTCGCCGACGATCTGCGCACCGTCGCCGACACCCTCGGCGTCGACCAGATGGCGATCATCGGCCTCTCCGGGGGCGGCCCCTATGCCCTCGGCGTCGCCGCCGCGATGCCCGAACGTGTGGTCGTCGCCGGGATCCTGGGCGGCGTGGCGCCGACCGTCGGACCCGACGCCGTCTCCGGTGGGGCGATGGAACTCGGCAAGCATGCCGCGGGAGTCCTGGAGGTGGCCGGCGCCCCCATCGGGCGGACGGTCAGCTCGTTCATCCGCGTCGCCCGTCCGATCGCGAGCCCGGCCATCGGGATCTACGGCCTGCTCTCACCCAAGGCCGACCGCCAGTTGCTCGCCCGCCCGGAGTTCAAGGCGATGTTCCTCGACGATCTCCTCAACGGGGGCCGACATCGCATGGAGGCGCCGTTCGCCGACGTGGTCGTGTTCTCCCGTGATTGGGGCTTCCGGGTCGGCGACGTCACCGTCCCGGTGCGCTGGTGGCACGGCGATCGCGACCACATAATCCCGCACCGTCACGGCGAGCACATGGTGGACCTGCTGCCCGACGCGAAGCTGTTCACCATGTCCGGCGACAGCCACCTCGGCGGGCTCGGCATGGCCACCGACATCCTCGCCGAGCTGATGTCGGTGTGGGACGACAGCGGTCGCTGAGGGCGCCGGCCCTGCTGGTCATCGCGGTGCTCGCCGTGGCCGCGTGTTCGACCTTTTGACGACGCCGACCGTGCCGAAGATGGCCGTCGAGCGTGCGGTCTCCGTGCGACAGGTGACGTCGACGATTCGGCGCCGCACGCTCGGCGCGCATCTTTGGCACGGTCGGCGGGAGTTATCGGCACGGTGGGCGGAACGTTCTGCACGGTCAGTGGGGCATTGGCGCACCGACCGGGCGTGGTGCTGATTGGATGAGGCATGACCTTCAGATCGCACGCGCTGCGTAGATCGATCACGCTGCCGCTGCTGATACTGACGATGCTGCTGGCCGTGATCGCGGGCTCCACCGCAGTGGCATCCCGCGCCCAGGCCGCACCGACGATCTCGACCATCGAACCCGGGGTGCTCACCGTCGGCACGGAGGGCACCTACTCGCCGTTCAGCTACCACGAGAACGGCACAGGCCCGATCACCGGATTCGATGTCGATGTCATCACCGACATCGCCACCAAGCTCGGGCTGAAGGTCAAGTTCGTCGAGTCCAGCTTCGACAGCCTGTTCCCCGCACTCGAAGCCGGGCGCTTCGACCTCATCGCCAACCAGATCTCCTACAGCGCCGAGCGCGCCCAGAGGTACGACCTCTCGGATTCGTACGTCCAGTCGGCCGGCGTGGTGGTCACCAAGTCCGACGACAACTCGATCAAATCGGTCACCGACCTCCGCGGCAAGACGTCGGCGCAATCGTTGACGAGCAACTACGCCGAGATCGCGAAGTCCGCCGGGGCCGTGGTCGAACCCGTGCCGGGCTTCGACCAGGCCATCACCCTCGTCCGTCAGGGACGTGTGCAGGCCACGGTGAACGACGAGCTGACCGTGAAGGACTACCTGACCAGGAAGCGCGACAAGTCCGTTAAAATCGCCGCGACCACGCCCGACGTGAGCACGCAAGTGTTCGCGGCCCGGAAGGGCTCGGGCCTGATGCCTGCCATCAACGAACAGATCGCCGCACTCCGGTCCGACGGCACACTCGACTCGACGTACGCCAAGTACTTCGACGCAACCGACCGGGCGCCCAGCGCCTGGAGTGTGGTGCGGCAGAATCTGGTGCCTCTGCTGAAGTCCACGATCACGGGGACCATCCCGCTGACGGCGATCAGCTTCGTGATCGGCCTCGCAATCGCCCTCGGGGTGGCGCTGGCCCGCATGTCGAGCCGACGAGTCGTCAGCAGCATTGCCTCGCTGTACATCTCGATCATCCGCGGTACGCCGCTGCTGGTGCAGCTGTTCATCATCTTCTACGCGCTACCCGAATTGGGCATCGTCGTGAGCCCGTTCCCGGCCGCGATCGTGGCTTTCAGTCTCAACGTCGGTGGTTATGCGGCCGAGATCATCCGAGCGGCCATCGAATCGATCAACAAGGGGCAGTGGGAGGCAGCGGCGACAATCGGCATGAACTACACGACGGCACTGCGTCGGATCATCCTGCCGCAGGCCGCCCGCACCGCGGTTCCACCTCTGTCGAACACGCTCATATCTCTGGTCAAGGACACCTCGCTCGCGTCGACGATCCTGGTCACCGAGCTGTTCCGCCAAGCCCAGAACGCCTCGGCGGCAACCTTCGAGTATCTCGCGCTGTACAGCACCGCAGCGGCTTACTACCTGGTGATCTGCCTGGTGTTGTCCTTCGGCCAATCCAATCTCGAGACCCGCCTGAGAAAGTACGTGGCCACATGACCGATCCGAAGCCCCTTCATGGCACCGACGTCGTCGAGGTCACCGGCCTGACGAAGTCGTTCGACGGCCCCAACGGCAAATCCATCCAGGTGTTGCGCGACAACGACTTCACCGTCGCCCCCGGATCGGTCACCGTGATCATCGGTCCGTCCGGATCGGGCAAGACCACGATGCTCCGGTCGCTCAACGCGCTCGACATCCCCGACGCGGGCGTGATCCGCATCGGCGAGGTGAGTGTCGATTTCGCGGCCCTCGGGAAGCCGCGCAAGGGACTCGGATCCGGACGCAAGCTCACCCGGGCCGACAATGCGCTGCTCGCGCGGTATCGACTGCAGAGCGGGATGGTGTTCCAGTCGCACAACCTCTTCCCGAACAAGACGGTGCTGCAGAACGTCACCGAGGGACCGGTCATCGTGCAGAAGCGCGACGCCGACGAGGCCCGTACCGAAGCGCATGCGCTCCTCGAGCGAGTCGGGCTGGCCGCGCAGGCCGAGCAGCTCCCCCACCAACTCTCCGGCGGGCAACAACAGCGCGTCGGGATCGCGCGGGCGCTGGCGATGAAACCCACGGTCGTGCTGTTCGACGAACCCACCTCCGCGCTGGACCCGGAGCTGGTCGGCGACGTCCTGGGCGTCATCAAGGACCTCGCCGTCGAGGGCACGACGATGGTGATCGTCACCCATGAGATCCGGTTCGCCCAACAGGTCAGCAACCAGGTGCTGTTCATCGACGGGGGCGCCATCGTCGAGCGTGGCACTCCCGCCGATGTCATCGGCGCACCGCGCAACGAGCGCACCAAGACCTTTCTGAAACGCATTCTCGACCCCGCCTGAGCATCGTCGAGTTACAACCAAGCGAGCGCTTGATCGCCTAGTGTGCAGCCATGGTTGCCCGCTTCGACACCGATGAGTTGACCGCTGCTTTCCTCGAGTTCGAGCGGACCACCGAGCGGTGCGCCGCGACCGGTGAGTGGGACCCGTGGGCCGAGCAGTTCACCGCCGACGCCGACTACATCGAGCACGCGATGGGAACGATGAAGGGCCGCGAGCAGATCCGGCCCTGGATCAAGAAGACGATGGGGTCGTTCCCGGGCAACCACATGGTGGCGTTCCCGTCGCTGTGGCACGTCACCGATCCGGCCACCGCGCGCGTCATCTGCGAGATCGACAACCCGCTGCGCGACCCCGGCGACGGTTCGGTGATCACGGCGACGAACATCACCATCCTCACCTACGCCGGTGACGGCCTGTGGTCGTGCGAGGAAGACGTCTACAACCCCATGAAATTCGGTCGCGCCGCCATGACCTGGTGTGTCCGCGCGAAGGAGCTGGGCACCCTCACCGACGAGGCCCGGGCCTGGATGTCGACGACGGGTTCCTACTTCGCCTGAGGTCTGTTGGTATCCGTCACGACGCCGTTGCGAAAAGTTGGGTCACCCAGGTCGGTCCCGTAGTCTTGACCCTTGATCACGCACGATGTCGAAGGGGCTGAAGTACATGGCACGCGATCTCACCCAACTCGAGCTCTTGCAGCAGCTGTCGCCGGTTGCCGAGGAGAACGTGAATCGCCACCTGGCCGTGGCCAAGGACTGGAACCCGCACGACTATGTGCCGTGGGACGAGGGCAAGAACTTCGCCGCCCTCGGTGGTGTCGACTACTCCGACGATCAGTCCGAGCTCGGTGACGTCGCCAAGGCGGCCATGATCACCAACCTGCTGACCGAGGACAACCTCCCCTCGTACCACCGGGAGATCGCCAACAACTTCTCCACCGACGACGCCTGGGGCCACTGGGTGGGCCGGTGGACCGCCGAGGAGAACCGTCACGGTCTCGCCATGCGCGACTACCTGGTGGTCACCCGCGGCGTGGATCCCGTCGCGCTCGAAGAGGCGCGGATGATCCACATGACCAACAGCTTCACCTCGGTCGGTGTCGGCGGCGATCGCGCCGACGAGGTCGAGGCCCACGGCGGCGAGCTCGGCCTGCTGCACACCGTCGCGTACGTGACGTTCCAGGAGCTCGCGACCCGCGTCTCGCACCGCAACACCGGCCGTGCCTGCAACGACCCCATCGCCGACAAGATGCTGCAGCGCATCGCGGCCGATGAGAACCTGCACATGATCTTCTACCGCAACATCGTCGCCGCGGCGATGGATCTCGCGCCGGATCAGACCATGCGCGCGGTCACCGACGTCATCTGCAACTTCCAGATGCCCGGCGCCGGCATGCCCAACTTCCGTCGCCACGGCGTCCTGATGGCCAAGCACGGCATCTACGACCTCCGTCAGCACCACGAGGAGGTCGTCCTGCCCATCCTGCGCAAGCTCAACGTCTTCGACCGCGACGACTTCGGCGCACAGGGCCAGGCCGACCAGGAGCGCCTCGGCGCCTTCGTCGAGAAGCTCGGCGAGGACACCCTGAAGTTCGAAGAGATGCGTGATCGCGCGCTGGCCCGTGAGGCCGCGAAGCGCGAGGCACGGGCTTCGTGACACGGTGACCGCCCTGCTCGACGGGAAGCCGGGTCTGTCGATCGGTCCGTTCGACCTGCAGAGTCCGGTGGTCCTCGCACCGATGGCCGGCGTGACCAACGTCGCGTTCCGCTCACTGTGCCGCGAACTCGAACTCGCGCGCACCGGCACCGTCTCGGGTCTCTACGTCTGCGAGATGGTCACCGCGCGGGCGCTCGTCGAACGGCATCCGACGACGATGCACATGACGACTTTCGCCCCCGACGAGAACCCCCGGTCGATGCAGCTCTACACCGTCGATCCCGAGTACACCTACGCCGCGGCCAAGATGATCGTCGACGAGAACCTCGCCGACCACATCGACATGAACTTCGGCTGCCCGGTCCCCAAGGTCACCCGCAAGGGCGGTGGCTCGGCAATTCCGTACAAGCGCAAGCTCTTCCAGAACATCGTCGCCGCGGCGGTGCGCGCTGTCGAGGGCACGAACGTGCCGGTCACGGTGAAGTTCCGCATCGGTATCGACGATGAACATCACACCCACCTCGACGCCGGCCGAATCGCGGCCGCCGAGGGTGCGAAAGCGGTTGCGTTGCATGCCCGTACGGCGTCGCAGCGGTATTCCGGGCGCGCGGACTGGGGCGAGATCGCCCGACTGAAGGACCACGTGACCGACGTGCCGGTGCTCGGCAACGGCGATATCTTCGAGGCGCCGGACGCCGTGGCGATGATGGAGCAGACCGGGTGCGACGGTGTCGTCATCGGTCGCGGCTGCCTCGGCCGCCCGTGGTTGTTCGCCGAGCTGAGCGCCGAACTCAACGGATTGCCCTGTCCCACACCACCGAATCTGGGCGAGGTCGGCGAGATCATCGTCCGGCACGGTCGCCTGCTCGCCGATCACCACGGTGAGGACAAGGGCATGCGGGAGATCCGCAAACACGTCGCGTGGTACCTCCGCGGTTTCCCGGTCGGCTCCGACATCCGTCGCGACCTCGCGTTGGTGACCACGGTGAACCAGCTGATCGATCTGGTCGGCACCCTGCCCGCCGACGCCCCCTTCCCTCTCGACGGCCACGGTCCCCGCGGTCGTCAGGGATCACCCGCGGCGGTCGCCCTGCCGCACGGGTGGCTCGACGATCCCGACGACGACGCCGTCCCCGCCGGCGCCGAGATCATGCACTCGGGCGGTTAGTGCAGCCCCGCCGGAAACCGTTCCCACTCGGTCACACCGCCTTCTGCCAGTACCATTGGCGAGACATTGACAGCGGAGGAGTTCGGTGAGCGACGATCACACTCCCGAATCCAACGATTCGGGCGAACCTCCGCGTCCCCCGAGGGACGGCGGCCGTCCGTCGGACGCACGTCCGGACGGCTCCGCGCCGGACGACATCCGCGACGAGATCCGGCGTCGACTGGATCGACCGTCGGACGATGTCCTGCGGGAACCCGCCGGTCGCGCGGGGGTTCCGCGGGGACGCACCCAACGTCTGACCGTCGCGGAACTGCTCCGACAGATGGAGCAGTCCGGCCAGTCCCCGTCCGGTTCCGCCGCACCGGGCACCGCGCCGTCGCCGTCCGCGTCGACCCCCACCCCGCCCACGCCACGGC
>NZ_JAEMTF010000109.1 GCF_016462415.1 Williamsia sp.
CGCCAGGCCCCACCCAATCAACTCAGCGGTAGCCCAGTGGCTCACCGTGACAGGCCGTTCTGCGGATTGGGGCATTGCGCCCAAATAATCCGGGTCTGGATCGAGCGCCGAGAACGCCGAGCCAGACCGCGCCCGCCACGCGGCCCGATCACCTGACCAACGAACGCGTGGCCGCTGAACTCGCCGCCGGCGCACCCTCAGGCACCGCCGACGGCGCACCGGTCCTTACCGCTCATCAGCGGGAGCGTCACGGCCTCACTCGGCGTAGATCCGCGGGAGCCGTTCCTTCCATATGCGGACCGCGTTCTGATAGCGCTCGTTTTGCTCTGCCGCGGTGGCGAGTTGGTCGGGTGTAACCCCGGTCTCGAGGAGTAGTCGGAATGTCAGCACCCAGCGGAGCGATTGAGTCAGCGCGTACACCTCGAGAATGTCGGGGGCCTGCTTTGCTTGGTCTTCCCCAAGACCGTGCGCGGCGGCTACCCTCTGCGCCCGGACAGCGCTTTTCCACCGGTTGAGTTTGCCTACTGCGGAGGGCACTGCCTCGGCGACCGGTTCGGCGAGTTGTTTGAGTCGTTGTGGGTAGGACTCCTCGGCCCACCAGCCCTGCAGTGCCTGAATCAGGCTGTCTTTGACGGCGTCGTCTACCTGCGACTCGCGAAGCGCTTCGGTTGCTTGTGTTATCTGTTCATCCGAGAACCGAGTCGCGTCCGGATACAGCCTGCGGTGCAGCATTTCGGCCACGGTGGCCAGTGTCAGTGCCTCGGTGTCGATCGTGGTGAACTCATCGCTCCATGCCGCCGCGAGGATCTGCGGCACGGGGTTAACGCGCTGTGCAAGTTCCAGCCATCGGGGCAGGAAGTCGTCGCCGAGCACGCTTCGGTAGAGGAGCAGATCGCCGGCGCTCTCGGGTGCGCCCGTGGCCACTTGATAGCCGAGGACTTGTACACGAACATCGTCCTTCCGCACCGCGAAGCGTCGAACGGAGCTCGCGGCTCCCGACAGCAAGGTCATTAGGGTCGCGATTGGCCTACCGAACCGGTGAAGCGCCTCAGGCAGAGTGACGGCGGTGTCGACGGTGATGACCGCGGTCGTGTTCGTCGACACTCGAAAGCCGCCGAACTCCGGGGGCGACATCGTCGCCTGCGGCACCAGTCGCAGTTCACCTGGCTGGTCGACGAGGGCAACAGTGGGGGAATCGGGAAGGTCCACCGTCCACGACCGAGGCCCCTTTCCGTCGCGCGGAATGGTGTGCGATGTGGTGCTGATGCCGGCCCACTCGTGAAGGTTGGTCACGTCAACGCGTAACTCGCTGAACCCTGTCGATGGGTCAGCGACATGATCTCCAACAAGGCACCAGTCAGACCGCATGACCTGATTGCCCGGGGCATCCTGGCCAGGAATCGAGAATCCGACCGACCGACGATGGGTCGTACTCACGCCCCACAGCGTGACTTCGTTCGGATTGACCGCCAGCGAACCCAGCACCACAGACTCAGCCGGCTCGTCCGCCGGGTTACCGACCATCCCGTTGCCGTCTGGCTGCTCCACCCACTCGATCAATGGGGTAAACCCGGGGCTGACCTCCAGTGCGACGCGATCGTCCGTGAAGCGGAGGATACCTGTTCGCACGGGGCTCAGCGCATCCCCTGCAGCGTCGACCCTCTGAAACTGGCCAATGGACTCGGTGGTCGGATCTGGGAACCGCTCAAACGCCATGCTCGGTGATGTTATTTGTACGTCCGTACCGGCATTTAGTAAACGGTGAAATGGGATGCGCAGTGGCTCCGAACCCGGTATGCCGGCTCGGCCGCCCCGACGACATCGCGTCCGCGATCGCCTTCCTGGCCAGTCCGTTGGCCGACTACATCACCGGCGTGGAGCTCCGCGTCGACGGTGGCATCACCGGTGTGAGTTGACGACCGCGGTGTAGGCGAGCGCGTTGGCGGTGACGTCCTCCGCCAGTGCGGCCGCGATCGGCGGGACCTTTTTCGACGCAGCGGACCGATAGGCCGCGCCGGCGTACGAACCTGCCAACGACGCGATCGAACCGACGACAACCGCGATGACGACGGTCTCGGGGTCGTCGCGGCGGGTCAGGCTGTGTGCCCCCAGTCCGCCGGCCGCGACCCGGGCGAGCAGTCCCGGCAACTGCAGACGTGACGGGGTGAACGGGAGTTTGTCGGCGACGGACTCGCCGACGATCGCGAACGCCGCGACACCGTCGGCGCGCGCGGCATTCGGCGTCCCGGCGAACCGTGCATGCAAGAACGACGCGATCCCCACGGCGCTTCGCAGACCGCTGGCGAATCCGATGACAGCAGCCGAGGCGAGCGTTCGAGGTGACATGGATCAGTCCTACCCTCCGTGGGTCGGTGACGGAACCCGTGATGACGAGGACGATGGGTACGTGCCCGAAGGTGACACCGTGTTCGCGCTCGCCCGGCGCCTCGACTCCGCGATGCGAGGCCGCGTGCTGACGCACGGCGAGTTGCGGGTCCCGGCGCACGCCACGGCAGATCTCGCCGACCGCACCGTGCTCGAACACGTCACGCACGGCAAGCATCTGCTGACGCGGTTGTCCGGCAACCTCACGCTGCACACCCATCTGCGGATGCAGGGGTCGTGGACCGTCTCCAAGGAGGGCAAGTGGCTGCCGCGGTCGGTGATGCCCGACGTGCGGGTCGTCCTGCGGACCGACGGCCCCGCTGCCTACGGTGTCCGGCTACCGGTCGTCGAGCTGCTGCGAACCGGTGACGAGGATCAGGCCGTCGGGTATCTCGGACCCGATCCTCTGCGAGCCGACTGGGACCCGGCCGAGGCCGCGCGCAGGCTGGCGGCCGATCCCGGCCGCCCGCTCGTCGCGGCCCTTCTGGACCAGCGCTGCGTGGCCGGATTCGGCAACCTCTGGGTCAACGAATTGTGTTTCCTGCGCGGGCATCACCCGTGGACACCGGTTGCCGATGTCGATCTCGGCGCTCTGCTGAAACTCGGCGCGCGTGCCCTCACCCATTCGGCCACCGTGCCGGGGGCGATGCAGGTGACCACCGGCAACAAGCGCAAGGGCGAACAGCACTGGGTCGCGGGCCGGGCCGGTCGCCCGTGTCTGCGCTGTGGCACGACGATATCGGTGGTCGACGAGGTCCCGAACGATCCGGAACGCCGTCGGACGTGGTGGTGTCCGCACTGCCAACCCGAACCCGCGGGCATGCCCCGGCCCTGACCGACTCGGCCGACATCGCGACGGTCGTGTCCGTCGGATGTCACCATTCCGCGAATTTCTTTACCGTCACTCGATACCCTCGCTCACGATATGGGCATTCAGATGATGGTCGGGGACAGGTCGATGAGACGGTGGCGGCGCAACGCTGTGGTGACGACCGGCGCGATCGTGACCGTGCTCGGTTCGATGGCGGTTCCCGCGCACGCAGCACCGGTCGGTGACCTCAGCGACCAGACGGCGGTTGCCGCCACTCAGAGGGCGACCTCGGATGCGGGTCAGCCGACCGGGACCGGGGTGTCCTCGGACGGGGTGTCGGTGCCGGCCTCCGGTCCGGCACGCGTTGTCCTCACCTCACCGAGTGGAGCGGCAGCAACAGTCACCGCGCAGCGATCCGACGGCAGCCGCGTCGTCAACGGTGCCGCCGTCGCCGATGCCGGTGGCGCCAAGATCGTGTCGCAGGCGGTGTCACCCGGGGTCGCGCAACACGCGATCACCATCGGCTCGGCGCCGGGCGCCTCGTCGTACGCGTTCGAGGTCGGCGGTCTCTCCGATCAGCGACTCTCCTTGCGTCCCGACGGCGGTGTCGCCCTGCGCGCATCTCAGGACGGGGTCGACGTCACGCTCGGTTCGGTGGCCACACCGTGGGCGATCGCCGCCGACGGCGGGCACGTCACCACGCGCTTCGAGGTCGACGGTTCGACCATCACGCAGCTCGTCGAGCCCACGGCGGCAACGCGTTTCCCGGTGGTCGCCGACCCGCGCATCACCTTCGGGCGGTCGGTGCAGATCAACCTGACCGGCGGCGAGGCGAACGCCGTGCGACGGGCCGCGGCCGCAGTCCTCGGCGTCGGCGTGAAGATCGGGTGCACCTCCGCGGCGCGGGCCGCCGTGGCCGCTGTCGGGGGTCCGGTGGGAGCCTCCGCGAGCGCGGTGCTCAGCCTGGGCTGCAAGTACGGCGAGGCGGCGTTGGTGTCGAAACTGTTCGACACCGCGCGAGCGCACGGCCCGTATGAGGACCTGCAGTGCTACGCCGGCGAACTCCTCGCCGCCATCGGTGGGAAACTGGCCCCGGTGGCGAGCGAGAACTGCTCCGCCTGATACCAGCCAGACGACCACTGCCCCACCGGGATCCGGTGGGGCAGTGGTGTCTCATGAGATCGTCAGGCGATCAGGCCGCGATGGTCGCGCCCTGCTCGACGTCCTCGAGGGCGGCGAGGATGATGTCGGCGACATCGGTCATCGGCCGGACATCGACCGCCTCGAGAACCTCGGCGGGGACGTCGTCGAGATCGGTCTCGTTGCGCGCCGGGACGAACACCGTTGTCAGACCGGACCGTTGGGCGGCCAGCAACTTCTGCTTCACCCCGCCGATCGGGAGCACCCGACCGTTGAGTGTCACCTCACCGGTCATGCCGACCTCGGCGCGGACGCGACGTCCGGTCGCCATCGACACCAGTGCTGTCACCATCGTGACGCCCGCCGACGGTCCGTCCTTGGGGATCGCGCCCGCCGGGACGTGCACGTGGATCTTGCGGTCCAGCGCGGCGGGATCGACACCGAGCTGCGCCGCGTGCGAGCGGACGTAGGACAGCGCGATCTGCGCCGACTCCTTCATCACGTCGCCGAGCTGGCCGGTCAGGGTCAGACCCGCGTCACCCTCGGTGCTCGACGCCTCGATGAACAAGACGTCGCCACCCATGCCGGTGACGGCGAGACCTGTTGCGACGCCGGGCACCGCGGTGCGTTCCTCGGACTCCGGGGTGAACCGGGGCCGTCCGAGGTAACCGACCAGATCGGGCTCGTCGATCACCAATGCGGTGTCGTCCGCGGCCAGCTTCGTGGTGGCCTTGCGCAGGGCCTTGGCGAGGAACCGCTCGAACTGACGCACGCCCGGCTCGCGGGTGTAGTCGGCCGCGATCTTGTGCAGCGCCTCGTCGGTGACGGTGACCTCGTCGGCGGTGAGCGCGGCGCGGTCACGCTGGCGGGGGAGCAGGTAGTCCCGCGCGATCGCGACCTTGTCGTCCTCGGTGTAACCGTCGATGGTCACCAGCTCCATGCGGTCGATCAACGCCGACGGGATCTGTTCCACGACATTGGCCGTCGCCAGGAACACGACGTCGGACAGGTCGAGATCCAGGTCGAGGTAGTGGTCGCGGAACGTGTGGTTCTGCGCCGGGTCGAGCACCTCGAGCAGGGCCGCCGAGGGGTCACCCCGGTTGTCCGATCCCACCTTGTCGATCTCGTCGAGCAGCACGACCGGGTTCATCGAACCGGCCTCGCCGATCGCCCGCACGATGCGTCCGGGCAGTGCCCCGACGTAGGTTCGACGGTGACCGCGGATCTCGGCCTCGTCACGCACGCCACCCAGCGCGACGCGAACGAACTTGCGGCCCAGGGCCCGTGCGATGGACTCGCCCAGCGACGTCTTACCGACACCGGGAGGGCCGGCGAGCAACATGACCGCGCCGGAACCGCGTCCGCCGACGACCTGCAGGCCACGCTCGGCCCGACGCGCACGCACCGCGAGGTACTCGACGATGCGATCCTTCACGTCCTCCAGGCCATGGTGGTCGGCGTCGAGGATCTCGCGCGCCGAGGCGATGTCGGTGGAGTCGGTCGTGGTGGTGTCCCACGGGAGGTCCAGAACGGTGTCCAACCAGGTTCGCAGGTAACCACTCTCGGGCGACTGATCACTCGAGCGCTCCAACTTGCCGACCTCGCGCAGGGCTGCCTCGCGGACGTTGTCGGGCAGCATCGCCGCCTCGATCCGCGCGCGGTAGTCGTCGGACCCGTCGGGTTCGCCCTCGCCGAGCTCCTTGCGGATGGCGGCGAGCTGCTGGCGCAGCAGGAATTCCTTCTGCGTCTTCTCCATGCCGTCGCGGACGTCGCCGGCGATCTTGTCGTTGACCTCCACCTCGGCGAGGTGGTCGGTGGTCCACGTGATCAACGTGCGAAGCCGCTCCGCGACGTCAGGTGTCTCCAGCAGCTCGCGCTTCTGCACGTCGGTCAGGTAGGACGCGTACCCGGCGGTGTCGGCCAGGGCCGAGGGGTCGGTCAGCTTGTTCACCGAGTCGATGATCTGCCATGCCTCGCGGCGCTGCAGCATCGCCAGGACGAGCTTCTTGTACTCGGCTGCGAGTTCCTTGATCTCGTCGGTGGCGGTGGGCTCGGTGACGGTCTCGACCTCCACCCACAGGGCCGCACCGGGTCCGGTCGTTCCGGAGCCGATGTGTGCGCGTCCCTCGCCCTTGACCACGGCGGCGGCCTGCCCACCGTTGAGCCGGCCGACCTGCACGATGGATGCGACCACGCCGTACGACGGGTAGCGGTCCTCGAGGCGGGGCGCGACCAGCAGTTTCCCCGACTCGGTGGCCTGGGCGGCGTCCACGGCCGCCCGCGCCGCGTCGTCGAGCTCGATGGGGACCACCATGCCGGGCAGCAGGATGGGATCGGTCAGGAACAGAACCGGCAAGCGGGTATCGCTCATTCTTCCTCCAAGGTTAAGTCTGATCGGCTCAACCGGCGGGGGAGTTGATGTGTTCCCGCTCAAGTCCGTGTTCGTTGTGAGCGGAATCGGCCACGGCGAGGGGCCGGGAACAACTGAGATCGTCCGCGTGGCGGCGTGCTTCCGGCAATACTCCGGAGGCAGCGCTCTGATCGGACGATCTCAGTCAGCTACTGCCCGTAGGTGTAGCGGAGGTTCGCGTTGATCAGGTCCCCGATGCGTTTCGACATATGGCGCCGCAAGGTCGGGTCGGGTACGGGTGCCTCCACGTACAACGACCACCGAACCATCGCCTCGTATTCAGCGATTATCGGGTCGGCGGTGTCGGTCAGCGTCACGGACCCTGTCGCCACCATGCGGTGACGTAGAAGACGAGCGATAACGTCAGACCCATGACCACCCACAGGACGACGGTGTAGTCGACCCATGAACCGATGGGCGGGGACCCGGGGAACAGATTGCGGATGGGCAGCACCGCGAACAGCATCACCGCGAACCAGGTGACGATCGGCGGCAGGAACTGCTTGCGGCGTCGCAGCGTCTGGATGGACACGAACAGGGTGCAGATCGGCAGGATCGCCAGCACCACACACATGGCGATGCCGAAGGCGATCGTTGCCCCGGTCCGCGAGACGTGGACGTCGAGTGCCTCTACTGGTCCGGTATCGGTGTCGGTGGTGTCGACAGTCCACGACGACATCGAGTCGGTCACGGCGACCTTCGTCGGCACCGCGGCCCGCGCCTCGCCGGACCCCGTGAACACCCGGACCGTGAGATCCGGCGCGCGGTAGGCGTCGAAGGGCCAGTCGCGGATGTCGCCGTCGGCGTAGAGGGTGACGGGCTGCGAGCTCAATTGCGTTCCGCGGGAGAAGGTCACCGAGCTCGCGCTGGCGGCCGGGGTGACCTCGACGGTCAGGTCCTCGCGCAGATCACCGTTGCTGTCGATGAGGTCCGCCCCGGGATAGACCGAGGCGCGGGTCTGCAGCGAGAAGTCCTCGCCGGACACGGCATCGATGTCGAGGTAGACCAGGGCGCCGTTGGCGGTCGGCGTGCGATTGTCCGGCCCATCGCCGTCACCGCCTGTGGCGTAGGCGATCACGACCGTGACGTACAGGCCGATGACGACCAGGACGAGCAGCGCCACGGCCGCTCGGCGGCCGGTCCGTGTCAGCGCGATGGCTCCTCCTCGATGGTGGACCGGTGTCGCCAAGCCGACGCCGGGTCGCACCGGACGGAGTGCACGGGCCCGGTCAGGCCGATGGGCGGATCGTCCGATCTGAACTGTAGGTCGACGCGTCGCGCCCCGCAGGAGAAGCAGCGGACATAGAGCACGGTGCCCTCGCTCGTGCGATGAGCGGACTCAGCGCACCATCCGTGTTCATGAGCCGCGCGCCCCGGTCGCAGCTCGGCGTGGCGGGACGGATTGTTCAACGGTGAGGTGGTCATGCCACCAGTGTGTTGTCATGGTCTTGTGCATCTCAACCCTTACGGCGAGTACGCGGTCCTGCTCGCGGCCTCGCTGGCCAACGACTGGCCGGACACATGCGCCGGCATCGAGGAGCGAACCCGCGACTTCGGAATGACCATGAGTTTCCGCATCGGCGACGACGAGCACGCGCAGACGCGAGCGGTGATCGACGGATGGCTGCGGATGGTCGATGCCCCGACCGAGGACGAGCGGGCGCGGTTGCTCAACGAGACCATGAGCGTCGCCGCGGCGTATCCCCGGCTGACCAATCACGATGACGAGGGGTGGCATCTGCACTACCGCGATCGCGACCAGTCTCTCGCGCATGTGCTCACCGCGGTGATCTCGGTCGGCACGGCGTTGCATCTGACCACCCGTGGCATGCACCGCATCGGACGATGTGCGGCGGGAGAGTCGGGCGGCGCGTCGTGCGAGAAGGTCATCGTCGACGTCAGCCGCAACGGAACCCAGCGGTACTGCTCAGTGCGCTGCGCCAACCGGTCGGCGGTGCGCCGCCACCGTGCGCGCTCGGCCGCACGCCGATGACGCCGACGTGATGGATCAGCTGCCGTCGCCGGTGACGATCGCGTCGATGACCCAGCGGTCCGGATCGGTCTCGGAGACATAGAACGTGTCCTGGACACCGACCTGCGCGATGCCGGCGTCGGTGCGCACCCGCAGCGTGACGAAAAGGCGCGCAGTCGATTCGGTCGTGGTGATCTGGGCGCACCACGCATTCGTCGATGCGGGGAGCGCGGAGATCCACTGTTGGAGTTGGGCGGTGGTCGGGACGGCAGCGGCCTCCGACAACGTCCCCCGCGCGCCCACGGCCGACCGGTCGTCGACGGCAGCACCCACGAAGGCCGCGACGACACCGGTCGGGGTCGTCGGATCGCCGCTCTTCGACACGGTTGTCACAGCGCCCCTGGTGCCGGTCGCACACCACCCCGCGGGCGAGGTCCCGGCGCTCGAATCATCCTGTGAGCGGGTCACGAACACGACGAGCACGGTCAGTCCGGCCGCCAGGAGGACGACGAGACCTACAGCGCCCGCGATCAGTATCCGGCGTTTGGTGCGGGCCTGGGAGCGCGTGCGTTGTCCCTGCATGGCGAGCTCGTCGAGGGTGGCCGACCACGCACTCGTCGGGCCGGGTTCGGGGCCGAACCACGACGGATCCTGGGGAGGGCCGTTGGGCGGTGGCTCGTCGGGACCGCGGTAGGGGTCCTGGGGTCCAAGGCCCTCGGGGTCGTTGGTCCAGCCCCACCGGTTGTCACTCATTGATCGACCTGGCCGGTCATCCGCACCGAGCCCGGCGCCCCGGTGACGCTGGCGCGCAGTCGGAATTCGCCGAGCACCCCGCTCGGCGGCTGATAGGTGATCGTGAAAAGAACTGTGCTGGGGTCGGTCTGACGGAGTCGAAGGCAGTACGTGGTCCCGGGCGGGTAGCCGTTGAGCGCCTCGCGGATCAGGTCGGGTCGGGCCATGGGATTGCCAGGGGCGATTGCCTCGGCGGCACGTGCGGTGTCGCGGGAGGTGATGACCGCCCAGTGGTAGTAGGCCACGGCGGTGATGGGGGTGTCGGGACCGCCCCGCTCCCGGGTGACGGTCTCACCGGGCGCGGCGGTGGTGGGATCGCAGGGGAGTGGCTCGATCGCCGGTATGGCGGCGATCGCGGCGATCGAGGACCCGCCGACGGCACTCGCGTCGGGCAGCGCCTCGGGCGCCGGATCGCTGCCGCATCCCGCGAAAGCTAGCACGAAAACCGTTGCCGCACACACAACCAGCCCACGCCTCGCCTGGCGGCGACGATGTGGGCCGGCGGTGTGCCGAGGGGTCATCGAACGGCACTCACTTGCGGTGTTTGCCCCCTGCCGAAGCGGCGGCGTACTGCGGGTGCTCGATGCGGAGGTTCGGGAACGCGCGCAGCGCCTCGCGGCCGAAGTTCTCGACTGCCGCGGCGACCGAGTCGCGTGCGGTCTGCGCGAAGACACCGGCCGCCTGGTACGGCGCGTCGGCCTGGGCGTGGTCGATGTCGATCGGGACGTTCACGGCTCCGATTCTCACATGGCCGGTGACGTCGCCGTTCTTCGCGACCACATAGTCGACCTTGCCGCCACCGGGGAGCCCGCGATCGTCGAGGTGCAACTCGTACTGGTTGGCGTCCGGGTTCGGGGGCGCGGGCTTCGACTTGCGCGGGTCCTCGTTGGTGGCGCCCAGCGGTGCGTTGGGATCGCCGCCCGGGTCACCTGCGCCGACGGCATATCCGATGGCGCCGCCGATACCGCCGCCGATGAGCGCGCCGAGAGCAGCACCGCCGGCACCACCGGCGATCCCGCCGACCACTGGACCTGCAGCCAGGCCGATCAGGGCGCCGGGGCCCGCGCCGGCCGCGGCTCCGGCGGCTGTACCCGCCCCGGGCACGATGCTGCCGGGGACCGCACCGACGATCGCTCCGGTGATCGCTCCGACAGCTGCGCCGACCGGAAGGCCGATCACCGCGCCGGCGACAGCGCCAGGGACCGCGCCGACAACTGCACCCGCGCTTCCGCCGACGAGAATGCCGACGGTGGTCGACGCGGCGGTACGTGCGGCCTGATCCGGCGGGAAGCCGATGGACTCGTAGTAGGTAGCGGTGCGCGCCTCGATCGTCGCGGCCTGCCCGTTGAGGTTGCGGGCGTCGGCGTCGGACAGCCAGGCCGGCTGCGGGGTGCGGAAGTTGCCGAGCTTGATCACTCCGGGGCGCGGGAGGATCGGGTTGACGGGCTTGACGCGCTGCGGCGCACGCAGCACCGGCGGGACCGCGTTGTACGAGCCGGAGTACACCGGTGGGGTGTAGCCGGGGCTGCCCTCGTAGACGGGGGGAGCGTCGAAGGTGGCAGCGGGGATGATGCTGCGACCCTGGGGTGCCGGGGGCGTCGGTGCCGGTGCCGGAGCGGGAGCCGTCGAGGGGGGAGCGGAGCCGGGTGCACTCTCGCCGGTGGGAGGGGCCGACCCGGGAGGTGCGGCCAATGCCTGACCGGCAGCTCCGGAGGCGATGGCTGCGGCGATCACCACACCGGCGGTGGTTCGGGTGATTCGCTGCGTGTGCTGCTGCGACACGGTCACGCTCCTTGGCGTCAGGTATCGACGTGACCGTCGACGAAATGCTGAAGACTGCTGCTCATGCCTTCACAGATCGTCCGGGCGCGACTGGTCAGCCCCCGGGATCAGTAGCCTCTGTAAAGATTCGAACGAATTGAATCACGCAGGTCAGTCGAGTTCAACTGGGAATCGTAACCATGTGCAGTTTCGTTTGCGGTGAACGAAAACATCTGTCGCTCATGGCCTGCGCGCTTCGGTCTCAGCGCCGTCGCCCACGTCGGACACCGTGTCGTCCGTTCGTATGACGTCCCGACGGTGTCGAGCGCGCTGCCGTCGTCGCACGAGGGCCATATACGGTGAACCGGACATCGTCACGTCAGGAGCCCACTGTTGAAGAAGTTGCTCGCCCCCTTCCTCGTGTTCATCGGGGTCGCCGCGATCACCGCGGCCATCGCGGTCCCGACGTGGCTGGTGCCGAAGCTCGAGGTCGTGCCGCTCGACCTCGACATCACGACGGTGTCGCAGTCGGTGCCCATGGGGATCACCTCGGACAACAATCTGCCGGCCCGGGTGTTCGATCGCTGCTCGGTGGGTGAGGACAAGGCGCGGGTCTTCGACGCGAACGTGACCCAGCAGCGGCGCACAGTCGTGGTCGATCCGTCCGACGCCGACCAGGCCACGGTGCAGTCGGGTCAGACCGTCCGCATCGACCGCATCGACGACAACGGCACCACCGTCGCTCAGACCACCGCGCCCATCGGCGCGACCCGCTCCTGCAACGACGGCCTTCTCTCGTCGAACATCGACATCCTGTCGGTCGACCGAAAGACCAGCGCGCCCAACGGAAAGCTGAACCGTCTCTACCTCTCGGCGGGGCCGGACGGCCAGCCGATCCAGGAGAACGAGGGCAACTTCATCGACGTCCCGCGCAAGGGCTACCAGTACAAGTTCCCCTTCGACACCAAGAAGCAGGAATACCCGTACTTCGACGCGAACACCCGCCGCGACCTGCCCGCCGAGTTCGTCGGCGAGACCAAGATCAACGGTCTGACCGCCTACGAGTTCGTCAGCGAGGTGCCCGAGATCGATCAGGTGCTACTGAAGACGCCCAACGGACAGCCCGCACTGGGGACGTCTCTGGAGAAGCCGGCCGCCTGGTGGGGGATCCAGGGGATCCCCGCCAACGAGCAGGTCGTGATGCACCGCTTCGCATCCGCCACCCGCCACGTGTGGGTCGAGCCCGAGACCGGCACCGCGCTCAGGGGTCTCGAGGTCCAGCACCAGTACTTCAAGTCCCCCGGCGCGGACGATCCCGACCTCGCCGCACCGTTGCGTGAGTTCCGGATGGACGCCTTCCACGCCACCGTCGCCTGGAACGACGCCACCATCGACAAGCAGTCCGACAAGGCCCAGGGCTATGTCGACCAGCTGCGATGGGGCGGCGTGATCACCCCGATCGTCCTGGGCGTGGTGGGTGCCATCGCATTGATCGCCGGCGTGGTGCTCCTGCTCCGCCGACGCGACGACACCCCAGCTGCCTAGTCCGCTCGATTCCAGCGTCTGAAGATCAGTACAACCGCGGCACCGGCCCACGCTGCGACCGTGATGATCAGCGCGACAGCGAGATCGGGTACCCAGATCCACACGGTCCGATAGGTGCTCCCCGTCAGGAGCGGCACGGCCGCCGCCGCGCCGCAGATCATCGTCGCCCCGACCGCGAGACAGACGCGGACACCTCGTCGACGCGGCCGCCACCACGCGAGGCCGACCACCACCACACCGAACAGGCCGATCACCGCTGCGATCCAGGGGGCCGACGCCAGCACTCCATCGCCGCGCTCGGTGACCGTCGGCTGACCGTCGAGCGCGCGGAGCAGGTTGGGCGCGACGGATGCGAGCGCCGGTGCGGCCGCCTCGCTGTAGGCGTTCATCAGCACCACCACGGCACGGCCGTCCTTCGCGATCAGCACGTGCGCGAAGTAACCGGGCGTGGCGCCGGTGTGCTGAATCGTCTGCGCGACGGTACCTCTGGAGACACGCCACCCGTAGGCGTAGTCGTCGTCACCAGAGCGAACGCGCGGCTTGTGCAACTCAGCGAGTATCGAGGCGTCGAGCACCGCGGGTGCGTGCCCGGACTGTGCGCCGGCCCAGCGCGCCATGTCGCCCAGGGTCGAGGTGATGTAGCCGAACGGTCCACCGGACTCGTCGAAGCCAGGCGCGTACTCACGGGGGTGGCCCCACCAGAACCGGTGTCCCGGGGGCAACGAGGCGGCGTCGGACGCGGCGGCTCCGGTGTGGCGCATCCCCAGGGGCTCGAGCACGTCCGACCGCAACACGTCGGAGAACGGCCGACCGGACAGCTCCTCGATCAGCGCTCCGAGGACCAGGTAGTTGGCGTCGCTGTAGGAGTAACGCCCGACCGATCCGCTATGGCGCAGATCCCGTGCGGCGCGACGGATGGCGCCGGGGGAGTTGTCGAAACGCTCGGCGACCGCGAGACCGTCGGCTGCGGTGTATCCACTGGTGTGGGTCAACAACTGCTCGACACTGGGTTCTCCTGCGCTCAGCCACGGCAGATGCGTCCCGATGCGATCGGTCATCCGTACCTCGCCGCGCGCCACCCGTTGCGCGATCACCGTGGCCGTCATCGATTTGGCCACCGACCCGATCAGGAACGGCGTGTCGTCGCCGACCGGCCGGTCGTTGCCGTCCCGGCCGCCGGTCGCGGAGAATTCACGCCGTCCGTCGGCACCCGTCACCGCAACCGCATAGCCTGGAATCGACTGGTCGGAAACGACTTTCGTCAGGTAGGCGCTGACCGCCTGCGGTGCACCGATCGGCGGCGCGGCGTGCGTCACGCCGAGACCCGGCACCATCGCGACGGCGAGGACGGCAGAGATCACCACGCCGATCGCCGCCCGGCTGCGTCGTCTTCGACCCGTGTCCACGCCATCCCCTCGATTACCGTATCGACATATTGTGAAACCAATATAGACATACTTTTAATGCCGTCAACCCGGTAGGATCGGCGCATGGCCAGAACAGCCGATCATGAACAGCGCCGCGCGCAGATCATCGCCGGTGTACGCGCGGTGGCGGGCGAGTCCGGCCTCGGTCGCGTGACCATCGCGCGGACGGCGGAGGCGGCCGGGGTGTCTGTCGGCCTGGTCCAGCACTACTACGCATCGAAAGAGGATCTGCTCGCCGATGCCTTCGCCGCTGTCCGATCCGACGTGCTGATTCGGATCGACGCGGAGATCGCGCGGTCGGAGAGCCGTGGTGCTCGGATCGAGACGATGCTCTGTGACGGTCTGTCGCAGTTGCTACCCATCGGCGCGCGCCGTCGCGCCGAGGTCTACCTGTCACATGCCTTCGCCGGCCTCGCACTCGAGGACGAGACCCTCCGGGGACAACTGCGAGATGCGAGACGCCAGTTGCAGGATCGGGTCAGTACGGCCCTGACCAACGGTGTGACGTGCGGTGAGGTCGACGCGGACACCGACCCCGGACAGGCGGCATTCGGCTTGCTTGCGCTCACCGATGGTCTGGCGTCGCATCTGCTGGTCCAGCCGGGGTCGCAGCCGCGCGCCTGGTCGGCTTCCGTCCTCCGCGCGCGGGTGGCCGAGGTGTGCCCCGGGGAGTGCTCGCACCAGCTCGCCGCTCGGTGACAGATCTGCCAGTGCGGCTCCGCGGTGCGCCGAACTAGGCTGTCCATTAGCGGTGCGAATCATCGACCGCAGCCGTGTGAAGGGACAGA
>NZ_JAEMTF010000023.1:0-27945 GCF_016462415.1 Williamsia sp.
CCCCCGACACCGACGCCCCACCGGCTACAGACGCCGAGGACTCAACGCCCACCGAGGACTCAGCGCCCACCGACGACGCGGTGTCCGTCTCGAAGGACACCCCGACCGACACTGAGAGCGCCGACGTTACGACCGACGCGACGACCGACGACGAAGCGCGTCCCACGCCGTAGCGCGCCCGTCGGCAACGGTTCGCACACACCGCCACCCCGTATGAGCGGTGTTAACATCAGGCTTCGCGCAGCGTGAGTCGGCGTTGCCACGTCTTACCCCACGGGCCAGTGCTGTCCTGAGGACCTTGCCTGGTCCGGCCCCGTCGCGGGCCGGAAATCGTGGAGGTTTCCCGTGTTGTTCTCAGCGCTGCCCGATGCCCAGGGGTTGTACGACCCCGATCTCGAATCCGATTCGTGTGGCGTCGCCATGGTCTGCGACATCCACGGCCGCCGGTCGGCCGGCGTGGTCGCCGACGGCCTGCTGGCCCTGGAGAACCTCGATCATCGTGGTGCCGCAGGCGCCGAGGTCACCAGCGGTGACGGCGCGGGCATCCTGATCCAGTTACCGGACGAATTGCTGCGCGCGGTCACCGAATTCGACCTGCCACCCCAGGCCGACGACGGCTCGCACACCTATGCCGCCGGTGTCTGTTTCCTCCCGGTCGACGAGACCGCGCGCGAGGCGGCCTGCGCCCGCATCGCCGCGATCGCCGACGAGGAGGGCGTCACCGTCCTCGGGTGGCGCGTGCTGCCGGTCGACCCCGACCTCGCCGACGTGGGGGCCACGGCCCGCGGTTGCATGCCGTTCATGTCCCAGCTCTTCGTCTCGGCCACCGACACCGACGGTCGGCCACTGGCCGGGATCGACCTCGACCGCGCGGTCTACCCGCTGCGCAAACGGGCCGAGCAGATGACCGACGAGATCGCCGGAGACGGCAGCGGCATCTACATCGCGTCGCTGTCCGCGCGCACCATCACCTACAAGGGAATGCTCACCACCACGCAGTTGCCCGCGTTCTATCCCGACCTGCGCGACGAGCGGTGCCAGAGCGCGATCGCGATCGTGCACTCGCGGTTCTCCACCAACACCTTTCCCTCGTGGCCGCTGGCGCACCCGTTCCGGTTCATCGCCCACAACGGCGAGATCAACACCGTGCGCGGCAACCGCAACCGGATGCGCGCGCGTGAGGCCATGCTCGCCAGTGATCTGATCCCGGGGGATCTGCGCAGACTGTTCCCGATCTGCACGCCGGAGGCGTCCGACTCGGCCTCGCTCGACGAGGTCCTGGAGTTGCTGCACCTCGGCGGCCGCAGCGTTCCACACTGCGTGATGATGATGGTCCCCGAGGCGTGGGAGAACGTCGCGGACATGGATCCGGACCGTCGAGCGTTCTGCCAGTTCCACGGGTCGCTGATGGAGGCATGGGACGGCCCCGCCTGTGTGACCTTCACCGACGGCACCGTCGTCGGGGCGGTGCTCGACCGCAACGGTCTGCGCCCCGGTCGCTGGTGGCACACCACCACCGGCCGGGTGATCCTCGCCTCGGAGGCCGGCGTGCTCGAGATCCCCACCGAAGAGGTCGTCTCCAAGGGCCGTCTGGAGCCGGGGAAGATGTTCCTCGTCGACACCGCGGCGGGACGCATCGTGCCCGACGAGGAGGTCAAGGCCGACCTCATCGGCTCCCAGCCGTACGCCGAGTGGTTGCACGCCGGACTGCTGGAGATCGCTACCCTGCCCGACCGGCCCCGGTTCGTCCCGACGCACGAGTCGGTGGTGCGCAGGCAGGTGTCCTTCGGCTACACCGAGGAGGACCTCCGCATCCTGCTGACCCCGATGGCCGCGGGCGGAACCGAGCCGCTCGGATCGATGGGCACCGACACTCCGGTCGCCGTGCTGTCCCGACGGTCCCGGCTGCTCTACGACTACTTCGTCGAGCTGTTCGCGCAGGTGACCAACCCGCCGCTGGACGCGATCCGCGAGGAGATCGTGACGTCGATGGCGCGCGTCATGGGACCCGAACACAACCTTCTCGAGCCGACCGCGGCGTCGTGCCGCCAGATCGTCCTGCCGTGGCCGGTCCTCGACAACGACGAGCTCGCCAAGATCGTGCACATCAACGACGACGGCGACCACCGTGGTCTGGCGGCCAAGGTGTTGCGTGCGCATTTCGACGTCACCGGCGGCGGCGAGGCGTTGGCGCACGCGCTCGACGACCTGCGAGTCCGCGCGAGCGCGGCGATCGCCGACGGCCACGCCACCCTGGTGATCAGCGACCGCGAGTCCGATCCCGACCACGCCCCCATCCCGTCGCTGCTGGCGGTGTCGGCCGTCCACCACCACCTGGTGCGGACGAAGCAGCGGACGCAGGTGGCGTTGGTGGTCGAGAGCGGCGACGCCCGAGAGGTCCACCACCTCGCGGTGCTCATCGGTTTCGGGGCCGCCGCGGTCAATCCCTACCTGGCCTTCGAGTCCATCGAGGACCTCATCCGCGAGGGCGAGCTCACCGGCGTGCCCGCCACCGCGGCGGTCCGCAACTACCTGCAGGCGCTCGGCAAGGGCGTGCTCAAGGTGATGAGCAAGATGGGCATCTCGACGGTCAGCTCCTACACGGGCGCACAGTGTTTCGAGGCCGTGGGCCTGTCGCGGTCGCTGGTGGACGAGTACTTCACCCGGACCGTCTCGCGGATCGAGGGCGTCGGACTCGACGAGATCGCCGAGGAGGTCGCCATCCGGCACCGCCGCGCGTTCCCCGACAACCCGACCGAGCAGGTCCACCGGCGGCTCGAGGTCGGCGGCGAGTACCAGTACCGGCGTGAGGGGGAGCTGCACCTGTTCACCCCCGAGACCGTGTTCCTCCTGCAGCACGCCACCATCAGCGGCAGGGACGAGGTCTATCGCCGCTACAGCGACGAGGTCAACCGACTCTCCGCCGAGGGCGGGACACTGCGGGGGCTCTTCGACTTCGTGACCGACGGCCGCGACCCGGTCCCGCTGCACGAGGTGGAGTCGATCGAGTCGATCATGACCCGCTTCAACACCGGCGCGATGAGCTACGGGTCGATCTCGGCCGAGGCGCACGAGACGATCGCGATCGCGATGAACAGCATCGGCGGCCGATCGAACTCCGGTGAGGGCGGCGAGGACACCGACCGCCTCTACGACCCCCGGCGGCGCAGCGCGGTCAAGCAGGTCGCGTCGGGTCGGTTCGGCGTCACCAGCGACTATCTCACCAACGCCACCGACATCCAGATCAAGATGGCGCAGGGTGCGAAACCCGGTGAGGGCGGCCAGCTCCCGGCCTACAAGGTGTATCCGTGGATCGCCAAGACCCGGCACTCCACACCCGGTGTCGCGCTGATCTCGCCGCCGCCGCATCACGACATCTACTCGATCGAGGACCTCGCCCAACTCATCCACGACCTGAAGAACGCCAACTCCGACGCCCGCATCCACGTCAAGCTGGTCAGTGCGGTCGGTGTGGGCACCGTGGCGGCGGGCGTGTCGAAGGCGCACGCCGACGTCGTGCTCATCTCCGGACACGACGGCGGCACCGGCGCATCACCGCTGACGTCGCTGAAGCACGCCGGTACGCCGTGGGAGATCGGCCTGGCCGACGCCCAGCAGACGTTGATGCTCAACGGGTTACGCGATCGCATCACCGTGCAGTGCGACGGCGCGTTGCGCACCGGGCGTGACGTGATGATCGCGGCCCTGCTCGGTGCCGAGGAGTACGGGTTCTCCACCGCGCCGCTGATCGTGGCGGGGTGCATCATGATGCGCGTCTGTCACCTCGACACCTGCCCGGTGGGGGTCGCGACCCAGAACCCCATGCTGCGGTCACGGTTCACCGGCAAGGCCGAGCACATCGTCAACTTCTTCCGCTTCATCGCCCAGGATGTGCGCGAGCACCTGGCCATGCTCGGGTTCCGCACCCTCGACGAGGCGATCGGGCGAGCGGACGCGCTGCACACCGCGGACGGGGTGGCGCACTGGAAGAGCGCGGGGATCGACCTCACCCCGATCTTCGCGATGCCGGAGGTGACCGGCTCACGCCGCCGGATCACCGGGCAGGAGCACGGGTTGGCCAAGGCCCTCGACCAGACGTTGATCCAACTCGCCGAGGGCGCGCTCGAGGACGCGCATCCGGTGACCCTCGAGTTGCCCGTGCGCAACGTCAACCGCACCGTCGGCACCCTGCTCGGTGCCGAGGTCACCCGCCGCTACGGCGCGGCGGGGCTCGCCCCGGACACGATCACCGTGAGACTGACGGGGTCGGCGGGTCAGTCCCTGGGTGCGTTCCTGCCACCCGGGATCACCATCGACCTGCAGGGCGACGCCAACGACTACGTCGGCAAGGGCCTCTGCGGAGGTCGGGTGATCGTCCGACCCGGTCCGGGCGCGACGTACATCGCCGAGGACCAGGTGATCGCGGGCAACACCCTGCTCTACGGCGCCACCTCGGGGGAGGTCTTCCTCCGCGGACGCGTCGGCGAACGCTTCTCGGTCCGTAACTCCGGGGCGGTGGCGGTGGTCGAGGGCGTCGGCGATCACGCCTGCGAGTACATGACCGGGGGACGGGTGGTGATCCTCGGACCCACCGGCCGCAACCTGGCCGCGGGCATGTCCGGGGGTATCGCCTACGTCCACGACCTCGACCCGTCGAAGGTCAACCACGCGATGGTCGACCTGCAGCGGCCCGATCCCGACGACCTCACGTGGCTGCGGGAGCGGATCACCGAACACACCGAACTGACCGGTTCGGCAGTCGGGGCGTCGGTACTGGCCGACTGGCCACGCCGGTGCCTGGCCTTCACGAAGGTGATGCCGACCGACTACCAACGAGTACTCGACGCCGCCCGGATGGCCCGGGCCGAAGGACGCGACGTCGACTCGGCGATCATGGAGGCGGCTCGTGGCTGACCCACGCGGATTTCTCAACGTCGACAAGGTCGAGGACCGGGCACGCCCGGCCGCCGACCGTGTCAAGGACTGGGACGACGTCTACATCGATCACGATCCGCTGCAACTGCGCATCGAGGTCGCCGGTCAGGCACGCCGGTGCATGGACTGCGGGATCCCGTTCTGCCACTCCGGGACCGCGGGGTGCCCGCTGGGCAATCTCATCCCGGAATGGAACGACCTCGTCCGTCGGGACAGGTGGGACGCGGCGAGCGAGCGACTGCACGCGACGAACAACTTCCCGGAGTTCACCGGCAAGATCTGCCCCGCGCCCTGCGAGTCGGCGTGTGTGCTCTCGATCGCCGAGAAGACCACCGGCGGAAGCGTCACGATCAAGCGCATCGAGAAGACGATCGCCGAGACCGCCTGGCGCGACGGCGGAGTCGAACCCAAGATCCCCGCGGTCCGAACGGGTCGCTCGGTCGGTGTCGTCGGATCCGGGCCGGCCGGCCTCGCCGCCGCGCAGCAGCTGACCCGAGCGGGCCACGACGTCACGGTCTACGAACGCGACGACCGGCTGGGCGGACTGCTGCGCTACGGCATCCCGGAGTACAAGCTCCAGAAGTCCGACATCGACCGTCGGTTGGCGCAGATGCGTGCCGAGGGCACGGATTTCCAGACCGGGTGCGAGGTGGGTGTCGATCTGAGCGTCACCGAGTTGCGGGAGCGCCACGACGCGGTCGTGCTCGCGGTGGGGGCGCTCGCCGCCCGCGACAACCCCGTGCCCGGCCGGGAGCTGACCGGTGTGCACCTCGCGATGGAACATCTCGTGCCCGCGAACCGCGAGTGCGAGGGCGACGGACCCTCACCCGTATCGGCGCAGGGCAGAGACGTGGTGATCATCGGTGGCGGTGACACCGGAGCCGACTGCCTCGGCACTGCGCACCGCCAGGGCGCACGGTCAGTCACCCAACTCGACTACAACCCCGAGCTGCCCGCCGACCGCGACGAGGGCCTGTCCCCGTGGCCGACCTGGCCGCTGGTGATGCGGACCTCGTCGTCGCACGCGGAGGGCGGTGAGCGCCGCTATCAGGTTGCCGTGCAACGGTTCCGCGGCGACAGCTCCGGCCACGTCACCCATCTCGTGCTGGCCGAGGTCGAGGTCCGTCGCGACGACACCGGGAAGCGATCGGTCGTCCCGGTGGGGGAGGAATTCGAGATCCCCTGCGGCATGGCGTTGTTCGCGATCGGTTTCGAGGGCGTGGAGCACTCGGCGCTGCTCAGCGATCTCGGGGTCGACCTCGATCGCAGGCGCACCGTGCCGTGTGGCAGCGACTGGGAGACCGCGGCCGACGGCGTCTTCGTGTGCGGCGACGCGCATCGCGGCGCGTCGCTGGTGGTGTGGGCCATCGCGGAGGGCCGTGCCGCGGCCCGCGGTGTCGACGTCTTCCTGATGGGCGCCTCCGATCTCCCGGCGCCCGTGCATCCCGACGCACTGCCGCTGTCGGTGCGATGACCGCGGCGCGCGGGGGTTCAGCGGATGTGCACACACGGTGACAAGTCGGTGGAGTGATGGAGTTGCCCGCGACGGAAGACTAGGCTCGCAACGGTGAATCGCCGTACAAAGATTGTCTGCACCCTCGGCCCTGCGACCGATTCGGCCGAGGGGGTCCGCGAACTCGTCGAGAGCGGGATGGACGTCGCGCGGCTGAACTTCAGCCACGGCAGCCATGCCGATCACCAGGCGATGTACGAGCGGGTGCGTGCCGCCTCCGACGTCACCGGCCGCGCGGTCGGCATCCTCGCCGACCTGCAGGGACCCAAGATCCGGCTCGGCCGCTTCGCGCAGGGCCGCACCGAGTGGGCCACCGGTGAGCAGGTGCGCATCACCGTCGACGACGTCGAGGGCACCCACGACCGCGTGTCGACCACCTACAAGGAGCTCGCCCAGGACGCCCAGCCGGGCGATCGTCTGCTCGTCGACGACGGCAAGGTCGGTCTGACCGTCATCGACGTCGACGGCAACGACGTGGTCTGCCGCGTCACCGAGGGCGGACCGGTCAGCAACAACAAGGGCGTCTCGCTGCCCGGGATGAACGTGTCGGTCCCCGCGATGTCGGACAAGGACACCGCCGACCTCGAGTTCGCGTTGTCGCTGGGTGTCGACCTGATCGCACTGTCCTTCGTCCGCTCACCCGCCGACATCGAACTCGTCCACGAGGTGATGGACCGTGTCGGTCGCCGCGTGCCGGTGATCGCCAAGCTCGAGAAGCCCGAGGCGATCGACAACCTCGAGGCCGTGGTCCTCGCCTTCGACGCCGTGATGGTCGCCCGTGGTGACCTGGGTGTCGAGCTCCCGCTCGAGGAGGTCCCGCTCGTGCAGAAGCGGGCCATCCAGATCGCGCGCGAGAACGCCAAGCCGGTCATCGTGGCCACCCAGATGCTCGAGTCGATGATCGAGAACTCGCGCCCGACCCGGGCAGAGGCCTCCGACGTCGCCAACGCCGTCCTCGACGGTGCCGACGCGGTGATGCTGTCGGGGGAGACCTCGGTGGGCAAATACGTGATGGAGACCGTCCGCACCATGGCGCGGATCGTGAACGCGGTGGAGAACGGTACGCGGGACGTGCCGCCGCTCAGCCATGTCCCGCGGACCAAGCGCGGGATCATCTCCTACGCCGCACGCGACATCGGTGAACGTCTCGACGCGAAGGCGTTGGTGGCCTTCACCCAGTCCGGCGACACGGTCCGCCGACTCGCGCGCCTGCACACCCGGTTGCCGCTGCTGGCGTTCACGCCGTTGCCCGAGGTCCGCAGTCAGCTGGCGATGAGCTGGGGAACCGAGACGTTCCTGGTCGACAACGTCGACAGCACCGACGCCATGATCCGACAGGTGGACAATTCGCTGCTCAAGATCGGCCGTCTCAACGTCGGCGATCAGGTCGTCATCGTCGCCGGTGCCCCTCCCGGCACGGTCGGCTCCACGAACCTCATCCATGTGCATCGCATCGGCGAAGAGGATCACTGAGTTCGTCACGGACTCCATCCGGGGGGAGTCGCGGCCGACGTCGAGTCGGGTGCGATCCGGGTGAACTGACGCAGGGGGCAAACGATGACGGACGTGATTGTGCAGAGTGATCTCGACAAACTCCTCGACCTGTTCGAGTTGACCGACGCCGGTGACGACGTCTTCGTCGGGCGCCATCCCGAGCAGGTGACCGCACGGACCTTCGGTGGACAACTGCTCGCGCAGGGCGTCATCGCGGCCGGCCGCACGATCGTCAAGGGCGACCCTCCGGTGCATGCGCTGCACGCTCATTTCATCCGTGGCGGCGACGTGTCCCAGCCGTTGGAGTACCACGTGCACCGCTCGCGTGACGCGCGCAGCTTCGCCAACCGGCAGGTCACGGCGATGCAGGGGGAGGCCGAGATCTTCACGATGCTCGTCGCGTTCCAGGACAGCGCCGCGGGCCTCGAGCACACGGTCTCGACCCCCGAGGTCCCGTACCCCGAGGACCTGCCGCCGCTGGGCGAGCATTTCAAGGGCTACGAGGACCGCATCGCGGCGTTCGTCGACGCGATCCACCCGATCGACATCCGGTTCGCCAACGACCCCACCTGGAAGGCGCGCGAGTCCGGCGAGCGACTGCGCGACAACCGGGTGTGGATGAAGGCCGACGGTCGACTCCCGGACAACCCGCTGCTGCACGTCGCGGCGATGTGTTATGCCTCCGACACCACCGTGCTGGACTCGATCATCACCACCCACGGGCTCTCGTGGGGCATCGACCGGTTGTTCGCCGCCACCGTGAACCACTCGATGTGGTTCCACCGCGACTTCCGGTTCGACGAGTGGATGCTCTACGCGACCGAGTCCCCGGTCGCCGCGGGATCCCGCGGGCTGGCGTCGGGGCGGTTCTTCACGCGTGAGGGCGTTCTCGCGACGACCGTCGCGCAGGAGGCGTTGATCAAGTACTTCCCGCCCAAGGATTGAGTCCCGATCCGTCAGACGGCGGGTTCGGCGACCATGCCGCGGTGCATGACCCGGTCGCCGACGACACCGGAATGGTCCGCTCGGTGCATCACGGCACGGTTGTCCCACATGACCACGTCGCCCGGAGACCAGTTGTGCCGCAGGACATTCTCCTCGCGTGTGCTGTGTTCCAGCAGCGACGCGACGGTGTACTCGGCCTCCTCCGGGCTGAGCCCGCTGACGGCGGCGCACCGCTGCGGCGTCGACAGGTACAGCGCGGTGCGCTTGGATATCGGGTGGACCCGGCACAGTGGGTGCTCGGCAGAGGTCTCCGCCTCGTCATCGAGGTCGAGTCCTGTCATCACGTGGGTGACGGTGCGGTGCAGGAGATTTTCGCGCACGTCGGCGGGCAGCGTCTCGAACGCACGGAACTGGTTGCTGAACAACGTCTGTCCGCCCTGCTCGGGGACGTCCACCGCCCGCAGTGCGGTGTAGGCGGGTGGATGCCGGACGTAGCTGGTGTCGACGTGGAACTGCGACCGCGGGGGAGTCGTCCGCCCGACGTTGCTGATGACGTTGAGGTCGGGATGACCCGGCACCGGGGTCTCGCCCTCGGTGAACACGGTCTCACCGAAGCTCCGCAGGAACAGCCGGAACTGATCGTCGTCGATGTGCTGGTCGGGCAGGATGATGACCCCGTGGTGGGCCAACAGATTGCGCAGCAGGTCGGTCTGGGCGTCGGTGAGCGCCTCCACCCGGATGCCGGTGACGCGGGCGCCGACCGGGTTCAGTGCTGTGTGGTCGATGACGATGTCCTCTCACGGGTGAGTTCGCGCAGCGTCGTCGCGAACAGGTCGGTGACGTCGATCCCGGCGGCGGCGGCCATCACCGCGACCACGCTGCCGCGGGAGAACGAGCAGTAGAGCCCGGCCTCGAGAAACCAGGGATCGCCGTTCGGGTCGATGCGGAAATCGAACAGGCTGTAGTGGCGCGCGCCGAGGGCGATGTGACATCGGCGAGCCGCCTCCCACACGCGCTCTGTGATCGGGTCGTCGACGTCGACGATCCAGGCGTGCGCGTCGTCCTTGGCGACGAGGTACAGCTCACCGCTGTCGGACCGTGCGAGCTTGTCATCTGCCCGTCGGATCGGCTTGGACCGCGCGTCGACGGCGTACTCCTCGAGCGGTAGGCACACCAACTCGCCGTCGCGAATGATGATCCCGCACCGCACCTCTCGGCCCAATTCGACGTACGACTCGATCAGGGCCGACCCGGAGTGCTCGAGCGCATCGGTGATCGCGGGATCGAGATCGGCCGGTTCGCGAACCAGGGTTACCCCGGCAGAGTTGTCGGCGTCGACCGGCTTGACCACGACGGGCAGGGTGACGTCGGGGCGTTCCCCCGCGCGCGCCACGACCCCGGTGGGGACGGCGACGCCGGCGGCCGCGACGATCGCCCGCGTCTTCGCCTTGTCCGCGGCGATCGCCATCAGGTCGGGGGTGTTGCCGACGTACGGGATGCCCAGCGCGTCGAACAACGCCCGGTAGGCGGTCATGCCGGGCAGGCAGAACATCTGCGGCACCATCGCGTCGACGTGCAGCGTCTCGATGTACGCCAGCGCCGCAGGCAGGGTCATCGCCGGCGCCCGGGTCAGCGCCGCCTCGGTGAGGTCGGTCGGGAAGCGCCACGATCCGTCGGGATCGACGTAGGCGATGTGCATGTCGTAGAGCGCCGGGTCGTCGACGGCGTCGACGCACCCGCCGGCGTAGAGACGTGACAGATCGGCGTGGAACTCGTCGACCGCAGAGCCGACGAGGTGCAGCACGGTGCGTTGCCCGCCCACCTAGTCACCGCCCGTCTCGACCAGCTTGCCGATGTTGAAATCGATACGCGTCCAGCCGGCCCGGCGCCGCAGGTTGTTCCACAGCAGTGACGGGATCTGCAGGTGGTGCACCAGCAGGTAGGGCAGCGGGTCCGACCACGCGAAGATGGCGTCGGTTCCCTCGGCGATGGTCCGCAGCCGGTGACCGCGGCGTCCGGTCTCGGTGAGCAGTCGCCAGACCTCGTGGTAGATCCAGTAGGTCGGGCGCGCAGCCGGTGTCGGGGTGATGACCGGGTGATCGTCGCGCAGGTACGCCGCCGCGACATCGGGGTGGTCGTAGAACATCGTGATCGCGGAGTGGGTCCGCGGATTGCACTCGATGGCGTAGGCGTGTCCGTCGGCGGCCTCGATGAAGTCGAACGACATCTGACCGGTGGCGCCGAGGGAGCTGACGAAATGCTCGACCCAGGAACGGATCTCGGGCTTGTCCACCATGGCGTAGTTGACCTGGAACGCCGACGACTCGCAGCAGCCGTAGACCGTCAGCGCGCCGTTGCGCACCGTGCCGTGGGTGCAGTACTCGCGGCCGGCGATGAATTCCTGGAGAATCCACGGGTCGGCCTCGGAGATGGACAGACTGCGCGCGAACTCGACATTGCGAGCAGGGGTCTCGCGGGTCAGTCGGGTGAGATCCATCCGTCCGACCGGGTTGTAGGCGATCCGCTTGAGGATGTACTCGCGCCCGGCCGGGAAATCGAAGTCCTCGATCTGCTGCGGGTCGGTGATCCGGGCGTGGTCGGGGACCCGCAGACCGAACGACTCGGCCGTCGCGGAGAACGCGTCCTTGTCGTCGAGCATGGTCACGGTCTCGAGATCGGCGTGGATGACCTCGCAGTGCTCGTCCAACAGCGCCCGCGCCCGCGCCTCGTGGATGCTCGAGGCCGGTGACGACACGGGGATGACCACGTCGACACCCTCGGCGACCACGACGTCGCGCAGGGCCTCGGCGAAACCGGGGGCCGTCGGCTCCGGGACCGTGTGGAAGGCGTCGACCGCGCGCGAGAACCGGTGACCGGTGAACCGGTACTTCGGCGCCTCGACGAGCACGACCCGGTGTCCGGCGTCGTGAAACGACCGGGCGAGGGCCAGCGACTTGGTCATCTTCCCGCCGGTGATGAGGACGGTCCGTCGATCCGCAGCGGGTGCCGGCCTCGACCGCGGACGGAGCAGCGCGAGCGAGACCAGGGCGAGGTCGAATGGCAGGGTCGCCACCAACCCGGCCATCGCGGCCACGGTCCCGCCGACACCGGCGGTTCTCGGACCGGTGACGACAGTCGAGGTGGAGGGGTCGGCGGTCGTGGTCATCGGTCCACTCGACGGATCAGCGTGAGACCGTCGCGCAGCGGGATGAGCACCTGTTCGACGCGGTCGTCGTCGGTGAGCGCCGCGTTGAACTCCGCGATCGCCGAACCGTTGGTCGTGGTCGTGCCCTCGAGCCAGGGCTGCCCCTGCATGAGTGTGTTGTCGACCGCGATCACCGCGCCCGGCGCCAGCAGCTCCCCGTCGAGCAGTTGCTGCAGATAACCGGTGTATCCCGGCTTGTCCGCGTCGATGAAGACCAGGTCGAACTGTCGGTCCGCGGCGGCCAGACGTTCGAGTGTCTCCGACGCGGGTCCGACCGCCACCGCGATCCGACGCCCCACCTCGGATTGCGCGAAACACTCCTGGGCGAATCGCGCGACCTCGGGATCCATCTCGCACGCCAGCACCTCGCCGTCGTCCGGCAGCGCCTCGGCCATGGCCAGAGCGGAGTAGCCGGTGAACATCCCGATCTCGAGCACACGGGACGCGCCGGACATGCGCACCAGGAACTTCAGCACCTGGCCCTCGACATGGCCCGACAGCATCTCCTGCTCGAGTCCGGTGCCCGCGGTCGATGTCGACCAGTCGGCCGAGCGGGTGCGCCGGGCCAACTCGGCCAGCGCGGGGGACTCGGTGGTCGTGCAGGCGTCGAGGTAGGGATCCATCCCCGCCGCGAGATCGCGCGATCGGCGCAGTCGGTCGATGAGTGCGGGGTCCGCACCGGGCACCGACTCGAACTGACGACAGATCGCGGCGAGCTCGTCGGCGAGGATGGTGGACGGCGTCACCGGTCGCGGTGGCGCCACGACCCCATCAGGCATGCGCGCCCGCCGACACGGGGGCGGTGAACATGTCGATACCGGCGCCCTCGCGGTCGTAGGCGATGCAGATCTTCTTGTGGATCTCCAGGGCGTCGGCGAGTTCGTCGGTCGTGACGTCGTTGAGGAAGCGGCACGAGCCGATCGGGTCGGGGATCGCGGCGCGCAGCAGGCCGTCACGGGTCTTGAGGATCGAGTTCGTCGCCTCGGTCAGCAGCTCCGGCGTCAGGTACTCGCTGTCGAGGGACAGGCCCAGGTCGCTCATGACGCCGAGCACGCGATCGCGGTCACCGGCCGACAGGTGACCGCGCTGCGCGGCCAGTGTCGTCGACAGAGCCATGTCGATGTTGATCGCATGACCGTGGAAGAACGGTGCCGGGGGAGTGAGTTCCAGTGTGGGACTCCAGGTGTGGCCGAACGCGATGACACGATCGAGGTCGATCTCGTGCAGGTTGGGTGCCTCGAGTTCGAGCATCGTCGCGATCGCCTGATAGGTCAGCCGGTCGCCGATCTCGCGCAGTTCGGGGGTTCCGTCGAGATGCCCGAAACGGGTGCGCAGCAGATCGGCGCCGTGCTCGTCGAGCATGTCGAAGATCTCGGAGTTGCCGACCACCGAGATCTTGATGAGCTCGGCCATGCCGTTGCGCACCTGGTCCTCGGGAAGGGTTGCGAGGAAGGAGAAGTCGAGCAAAACCTTCTGCGACGCGTGGTAGGCGCCGAGGCGGTTCTTGTGCTTGCCGTAGTTGACCGCCACCTTGATCGAGACGCTGGCATCGATCAGACCGATGAGCGTGGTGGGGATACGGATGTAGGGGGTGTTGCGCCGGTAGCTGGCGCACGCGTAGCCCGCCACGTCGGTGGTGAGGCCGCCGCCGACGACGAGCACCGGCTCGGTGCGGACCAGGCCGAACGAGTCGAACTCGCCGACGATCCGCTCGAACGTCTCCAGCGACTTCGCGGTCTCGCGGATCTGGACGGGCACGACGTGCAGGGTCAGGTCGTGATGGGCGAAGTAGGCGCGGATCTTCTCGCCGTAGATCTCATGGACCGACTCGTCGACGACCATCAGGGCCCGACCGTAGGGCCGGTAGCTGTCGGCGAGTTCGGTGTTGGCGATGTCGAACACGCCGTCGACGTAGATCAGGTCGTATTCGATCTTCTCGTAGCCCTCGACGTGAAATGCCTTGTCGGTGGCGGTTACCTGTGCTTGGAGGTTGCTCACGGTGGTTCTCCTCAGACCGCCGCGTCGATGCGGCAGCGCAGATGGCGATGAAAGTGTGGGGGGTGGAACGGGTCGACCGGGATGGTCGGGTGCAGTGCGGGACTCAGACGCCGGCGAGCGCGGTGACGCGACCGGAATCGAGCGCGTCGACCGACTCGACGGCGGCGCTGAAGTCGCCCTCTGCGGTGTTCTCGTTCGGGAACGCGATGCACGTGACGCCGGCGGCGGATGCGGCGGCGACGCCACCCTCGTTGTCCTCGATCGCGACGCAGTCGGCGGCGTTCTCGCTGAGCTTGTCGAGGGCGAAGGTGTAGGACGCGGCATCCGGCTTGGGCTCGGACACGCTGGAGGAGTCGACGATGATGTCGAAGCTCTCCTTGGAGACATCGGGTCCGAGCGAGTCGAGGAGCGCGGAGATGTTGTCGGCCGACGTGGTGGTCACGAACCCGACCTTCACGTCACTCTTCTTGGCCGCGGCCAGGGTCTCGACGACACCGGGACGCGGGGTCAGTCCGGCCTCGCCCACCAGCTTCTGGAAGATCTCGGACTTGGTGGCGTGCACGGCGGCGGCGTCGACGTCGGCGCCCTTGGACTTCGCGTAGTCGGCGACACGGTTGGCGCCACCGTTCGAGCCGAGCATCGAGATGTAGTCGGCGCGTGTCCAGTTCCAATCGAGGCCGTGCGCGGCGAACGCCTCGTTGAAGGCGCGGCGCTGGAGCTCGGACGTGTCGGCGATGGTGCTGATGGAACCGAAAAGAATGGCGGACATGAAGATCCCTTCGTGACGTGGAATCGGCGGGTCAACACCTCGACATCCGGGTCGCAGTTGACCGGCCCCACAAGAATTCATCGGTGCGTCGACGCCGCAGGTCTCCAACGTCATCACCTTCGTGCTGTTTTGACAGTACAGTACTGGTCTGACAGTTCAAGAGGTAATTTTTTCGTCGACCGATCACCCGAGAGGGCGGCCACCGACCCCGAGGAGGACTCGCCCCGATGAGCCCCGGACGAGCCGGCGCAACCGCGGAAGACGCCCGCGTTGCCCGAACCCGTACCGATGTCGCCCGTGCGTCGCTCGACGTGCTGACCACCGACGGATTCGACGAACTGACCCACGCCCGAGTCGCCCGCCTCGCGGGGTACTCGAAGACGACGCTCTACACGCACTGGCCCTCGCGGGTGGATCTGTTGACCATGGCCCTCGGCGCCCTGGGCGAACTGCCCCATCACGAACCGACCGGCGACCTGCGCGCCGACCTCATCGCCGAACTGCACGCCTTCCGTGACGCGATCAACGACCTCGGCCTCGACCGTGTCCTCATGGTCTTGGCGCAGTGGGGCGCGAGCGTCGACGAGATCGGCCGGATCCGAACCGATCTCGTCGCCGATGGCGAACACATCGCGCGGCGCCTGCTGTCGCAGCTCGCCGAGGGCATCCGCCTCGAGGCGGCGGTGTCGATGCTGTCGGGAGTCGTGGTCTGCCCGACGCTGATGTACGGCTCACCACCCGACGACACCACCGTCGAGCACGCGATCGACATCCTGCTCGCGGGCCTGCGCGCGCCGTAGACCGTTTTCGTTCGCCGTGCCGCTCCCGCGCCGGGATGGGACGATCACCTCTGTGACCACCACCGAGGATCTCCGTACCGACCGCGACGCCGACGACGTCGACCCCCATGTCGTCGTACTGTTCGGGGCGATGGGCGACCTCGCCAAACGCAAGCTGCTCCCCGGCCTGTTCCACCTGTCGATGTCGAAGCTGACGCCGGCCATCCGCGTCGTCGGGACCTCCCTCGACGAGATCAGCACCGACGATTTCCGGGCCGCGGCCAAGAAGGCGTGCCTCGAGTTCTCCAGCCGCAGCCTCACGTCGGAGGCCGTCGACGAGTTCCTCGACTCACTGACCTACGTGTCGCAGGGGGACGGACCGGGCGCGCTCGCGGATGCGGTGTCGGCCGCGTCGGACACCATCGGTGGTTCGGCGCGGGTGCTGCACTATCTCAGCGTCCCGCCGAAAGCTGCGATGGCCGTTCTCGAGATGCTCAGCGAGGCCGGTCTCGTCGAGCGCTCGCGCGTCATCATGGAGAAGCCGTTCGGGACCGACCTGGCCAGTGCGAAGAAGCTCAACGCCTCGATCCACCGCTGGTTCGACGAGGAGCAGATCTTCCGCATCGACCATTTCCTGGGCAAGGAGTCGGCCCAGAACATCCTGGCCTTCCGGTTCGCGAACGGGCTGTTCGAGCCGATCTGGAACCGCAACTTCATCAACTACATCCAGATCGACGTCCCGGAGAAGCTGTCGCTGGAGGGTCGCGCGGGCTTCTACGAGTCGACCGGCGCCTTCCGCGACATGGTCGTCACCCACCTGTTCCAGATCCTCGCGTTCGTCGCCATGGAGCCGCCGACCGCATTGGCGCCCGGCCCGATCAGCGAGGAGAAGAACAAGGTCTTCCGGTCGATGAAACCGTTGGACCCGCACGACGTGGTCCGTGGGCAGTACATCGGCTACCGCGAGGAGCCGGGCGTCGCGCCCGAGTCGGAGACCGAGACGTTCATCGCACTCGAGTGCGGCATCGACAACTGGCGATGGGCAGGCGTCCCCTTCTACCTGCGCACCGGGAAATGTCTGGCCGAGGGGCAGCGCATCATCTCGATCGGTTTCCGCGAACCACCCAAGAGCATGTTCCCGCAGGGATCCGGTGTGGGACAACACGGTCCGGACCACCTGACCTTCGACCTCGCCGACGTGTTCAAGGTGTCGCTGTCGTTCTACGGCAAGCGTCCCGGGCCGGGAATGAAGCTCGACAAGCTCAGTCTGCAGTTCGGGATGGGCGAGCACGAACACGCCGGCCTGGTCCTCGAGGCCTACGAGCGGTTGATCCTCGACGCCATGAAGGGCGACCGCACGCTGTACACGACCGCCGAGGGCATCGAGCGGCTGTGGGAGGTCTCCGCGCCGCTGCTGGCCGACCCGCCGCCGGTGCGCAGCTACAGCCCGTGGTCGTGGGGGCCGAACGCGATCCACCAGCTCATCGCGCCGCACGCATGGCGTCTGCCGTTCGAACGGAGCTGGCGCAACAAGAAGTGAACGGACGCCGACCGGGCGTTGCCGACGCCGATCGTGCTGGGCGTCGTGACAGGAGAGTGCCCCCGGTCAGACTCGAACTGACACTGGACGGGTTTTGAATCCGTTGCCTCTGCCAATTGGGCTACGGGGGCGTGCGCGAAGCACAACATTAGATGATCGGCCCGCCCGTTCGGTAACCGGTACTGTGCTCTGCATCGGTTGCCCACCGTGAACAGCGTCGTCGCGACGGGTACATCGGACTACTCACCGTGGAGGTTCACCCTGTGACATCAGCGTCGTCGACAGAGTCCGTGGGCGATGCCCGCACAACCCACCGTGTGCTGGTCGCCGAGGACGACTCACTCATCCGCATGGACCTCATCGAGATGCTGCGTGAGGAGGGCTACGACGTCGTCGGGGAGGCCGCGAACGGTCAGGTGGCCGTCGACCTCACCGAGTCGCTCAAGCCCGACCTGGTGATCATGGACATCAAGATGCCGGTTCGCGACGGGATCGACGCGGCCGCGGAGATCGCACAGAAGCGTCTGGCCCCCGTCGTCATGCTCACCGCCTTCTCCCAGCGCGAGTTCGTCGAGAAGGCCCGTGACGCCGGGGCGCTGGCCTACCTCGTGAAGCCGTTCAGCAAGGCCGATCTGGTGCCTGCGATCGAGGTCGCGGTCAGTCGCTACACCGAGTTGACCACGCTCGAAGGCGAAGTCGTCGACCTGACCGAACGTCTGGAGACCCGCAAGCTCGTCGAACGCGCCAAAGGATTGCTAATGACCAGTCAATCATTGAGCGAGCCAGAGGCTTTCAAGTGGATCCAGCGCGCCGCGATGGACCGCCGCACCACGATGAAGACCGTCGCCAACGTCGTGATCGAGACCCTCGAGGAGAAGTAGCGCACGGCACACCCACGCGCTCATCGACAGTCCTCGTGGATGGCCGTCGGGTTTCGGTGAACGTAACTCGCGGGCAACACAACCACGCTAGCTTTACCGGGTCGAGGTGCGGTCTCCCAATTCGCGTCTTCCGTTCGCGCCGCCCTCGAATGTCATCTGCGAGGAGAACATTGATGTCGAGTCGCCATCTCATGAGTGGTGCAGTAGTCGTGGCGGTGTCCGTGGTGGCACTGGCCGGTTGTAGTAGCAGCGACAGTGGGGATTCCGGGGGCAGTTCCGGGTCGCCGTCGGAGAGCGTGAGCATCGAGTCCACCCCGGCCCCCTCGGGTCTCGGTCTGGCCCAGAAGCTCAACTGCCCCGGAGGGGTCGAGAAGGCCACCCCCGGCCCGGTCAGCACCGCGCCGTTGAAGGTCGGCACCCTGTTGCCCGCCACCGGCAGCCTCGCCTACCTCGGGCCGCCGGAATTCGCAGGCGTCAAGCTGGCGGTGACCGACATCAACGCCAACGGCGGTGTGCTCGGGCAGCCGGTCCAGGAGATCACCGGTGACTCCGGCGACACCACCACCGACACCGCGAGCGCCACGGTCGACCGCGAGCTCGGTGCGGGTGCGCAGGTCATCGTCGGTGCGGCGTCGTCGTCGGTGTCGCTGAAGGTGCTCGACAAGATCGCCACGGCCGGCGCCGTGATGTTCTCGCCGGCCAACACCTCCGACGAGTTCACCTGCTACAAGGACAAGGGCCAGTACTTCCGTACCGCGCCCGCGGACATCCTGCAGGGCCAGGCCCTCGCGCAGACGATGGCCGAGGACGGCGTCCAGCGCGTCTCGCTGCTGGCGCTGAACGATCCGTACGGCACCGGTCTGGCCGAGCAGGCGCAGAAGAACCTGGAGGCCGCCGGTATCCCGGCCGACCAGATCCAGAAGATCATCTACGACCCCAACGCCCAGTCGTTCAACGCCGAGGTCGACCAGGTGAAGAACTTCAACCCGGACGGCGTCGCGGTCATCGGCTTCGACGAGAGCGCCAAGATCATCACCCGTATGCACGAGGTGGGCATCGGACCGACGGACGGCAAGTCGGTCTACGGCGTCGACGGCAACATGGGCAACGCCCTCGGTGAGGCCGTCGGTGGCGGGCTGCTCAAGGGCATGAAGGGCACCACACCGTTGACCAACACCGGTGCGGAGTTCCAGGCTCGGCTAAAGGAGGCCGATCCCAAGTTGATCGACTACAACTACGCCGGTGAGAGCTACGACGCCACGGTGATCACGGCTCTGGCGGCGGCGCAGGCGAAGTCGACCAACGGTCGCTCGATCGCATCGCAGATCAACTCCGTCACCTCCGGTGGCGAGAAGTGCACCGCGTACAAGCAGTGCCTCGACCTGGTCGGTCAGGGCAAGGACATCGACTACGACGGTGTGACCGGAACCCTCGACTTCAACGAGGCCGGCGAGCCGTCCATCGGTTCGTACGGAATCCTGGAGTTCGACGGTTCCAACAAACTGCTCGAGCCGACCCGCAAGTACGTCTCGGTGGCCGGTAAGTAAGCACCATCCACGACGAAACCCCGCATCTCCTCGAGGGAGGTGCGGGGTTTCGTTGTCCGTGGTCGCGAACCCGAAGGCGGGGAGTACTTCTCGGGCGGGCTCTACTTCTCGGAACTGCCCGCCAGGGTGCCGAGATACAGTTCGATGATCTTCGGGTCGTTGCGCAGCGTCTCGCCGGTGTCGGTGTAGGCGTTGCGGCCCTGGTCGAGGACGTAGCCGCGGTCGCAGATCTGCAGACAGCGGCGGGCGTTCTGCTCCACGAGGACGATCGAGACGCCGGTGGCGTTGATCGCCTTGCAGCGGATGAACACCTGGTCCTGGAACATCGGCGAGAGGCCGGCCGACGGCTCGTCGAGCAGCAGTACCGACGGTTCCATCATCAACGCCCGCCCCATCGCGACCATCTGGCGCTCACCGCCCGACAACGAGCCGGCCTTCATCTTGCGACGCTCTGCGAGCAGCGGGAACAGATCGGCGACGACGGCGAACCGCTCGTTGAACTTCTTGGGCCGCAGGTACATCCCCATCTCGAGGTTCTCCTCGATGGTCAACGACGGGAAGACGTTCTGCGTCTGCGGGACGTAGCCGACGCCGAGTTGGACCAGACGATGCGCCTTGGCCGAGGTGATCGCCTCGTCGCGCAGGGTGACCGATCCCTTCCGGATGGGGATGAGGCCGAACAGCGCCTTGAGCAGCGTCGACTTGCCGGCGCCGTTGGGGCCGATGATGCCGACGATCTCGCCGTCGTTGAGGTAGAAGTTGCAGTCCTCCAGGATGTTGATGCCCGGGAGGTAGCCGGCGGTGATGTCGTCGGCCCGGATGAGTGCGTTCCCCGCTCGCTTCTGGTGCTCGGCGGGTGTCGCCGCGAGCTGCGCAGGCGTCAGTTCGTCGGACGGCGGCGTGGGTGCGGTCTCGGGTGATTCGGTCACCGGGGGTCCTCTCCGGGAGCGGTGTCGGCTGCGTGTCGCCCGGAGGCCGCGTCGGGCGCGGATCCGGTGGGCGGTGGGTCGGACAGGTCACCGCCGGCCTGCAGGGTCTCCTCGATGGCCTCGTCGACCTCGTGGGCCAGAACTGCGGTCTCGCCCACCGGATTACCGTCGGAGTCGAACTCCAGGGCCTGATCGTGGTGACCACCGAGATACGCGTCGACGACGGCCTCGTTGTCGCCGAGGCGGTCGGGCAACGACTCGGCGATGACCGATCCCTGCGCCATGACCACGACCCAGTCGCTGATGTCGCGGATGACGTCCATGTCGTGCTCGACGAACACGACGGTCATCCCGTCCTCGCGCAGCGACTTGATGTGTTCCAGCAGGCTCTGTGTCAGAGCGGGGTTCACGCCGGCCATCGGCTCGTCGAGCATGACGACCTCCGGCTCGCACATCAGTGCGCGCGCCATCTCCAGCAGCTTGCGCTGTCCACCGGACAGCGACCCTGCGTAGTCGTTCGCCTTCTCCTCCAGCCGGAATCGACGGAGCAACGCGTGCGCCTGCTCGGTGATCTCCTCCTCCTGTTTGCGCCAGGTCCAGGGCGCCAGCGCGGCCAGGAAGTGTTCGCCGCGCTGATGGCGACCGCCGAGGCGGACGTTGTCGAGCACCGACAGCTTCGCCAGCGCGCGGGTGAGCTGGAAGGTGCGCACCATGCCGCGTCGTGACACCTGGTGGGGGACCAGCTTTCCCAGCGGGTCGCCGTTGAGCGACCAGGTGCCCGAGTTCGGCTTGTCGAACCCGGTGATCAGGTTGAAGAACGTGGTCTTACCCGCACCGTTGGGGCCGATCAGACCGGTGATGGCTCCACGCTGGATCTCGAGGTGGTCGACGTTGACCGCGGTCAGACCACCGAAGCTGCGGGTGATGCCGTCGACGGTGATGATCGGGTCGGGCTTGGCCGATCCGGGGGTCGCCTCGATGCCCGCGAAGATGCCGGCGCGTTCCTCGGCGCTGAACGCCCGCAGTTTCGTGGCGGAGGGAATCCGTGTGTCGGTGTCGGAGTCACTTGGCATCGAGCTGGACCTCCCGTTTGTTTCCGAGGATTCCCTGGGGCCGGAACACCATCATCAGCGCGATGGCGAGACCGAGGAGTACGTACCGGACCGCACCCACCTGCTGCTGCGTGAGATCGATGTACCCGGCGTCGGTGGCCTGTCGGAGCAGGACATCGGGGATGGACAACAGGAACCAGAAGAGCATCGCGCCCAGCACCGGTCCGAAGACGGTGGCCGCGCCACCGAGGATCAGTGCGCCATAGGCGAAGAACGTCTGGGCGGTGGAGAAGAAGTCGGGGTTGATCGACTGGGTCTGCAGGGCGTTGAACACGCCCGCGAGCCCACCGATGCAGCCGCCGATCACCAGCGCCTGCATCTTGTAGAAGTAGGCGTTCTTGCCGACCGACCTGGCGGCGTCCTCGTCTTCGCGTACCGCCTTGAGAACACGACCCCACGGGCTGCGCACCAGCAGGAACACGAACAGACACAGCAGCGCGACCAGCAGCCAGCCCACGACCATCGACCACAGGTCGCTTCCTTGGAACTTCACGCCGGCGAACGAGTACTGCTTGCCGTTGTCGAACGGGCTCAGCGAGTAGAAACCGTCCGCGTATCCGAAGAGGCCGTTGGTCGATCCGGTGACGCTGTCGGTCGAGGTGGATCGGAATATCAACCTCAAGATCTCCGACGCCGCGATCGTGACGATGGCCAGATAGTCCGCTCTCAGGCGCAGCGTCGGCAGACCGAGTACGAGTGCCAGCAATCCCGCCGCGGCGATGCCGATGATGGATCCGAGCCAGATGGGCAGGTCGTACTTCACGGCCATGATGCCCACGCCGTATCCGCCGAGCAGCGCGAAGCCGATCTGCCCGAAGTTCAGCAGCCCGGTGTACCCGAAGTGCAGGTTGAGACCGATCGCCAACAGTGCGTAGAAGATCGCCGACGGGCCCACGAGCTGGGCGAGCGATGTCTGCAGTGCAGAAATGAGATCCACGTTCTCACCCGATCCTTGCGCGTGATCCGAGAATGCCCTGGGGGCGGATCGCCAGGATGACGATCAACACCACGAGCCCGCCGACGTACTTGAGGTCCGGATTCACCCAGTAGGTGGAGACCTGGACGAGCAATCCGACGATCACACAGCCCAACAGTGCGCCGTAGGCGGTGCCGAGACCGCCGAGCGTGATGCCCGCGAACATCAACAGCAACAGCTTGAATCCCATCTCCCACTGGACCCGCCCCGACAGTTCGGAGAGGGCGAACAACACGCCACCGAGGGTGGCCAGTGCGCCGGCCAGGGCCCAGACGAACAGGATCACCCGGTCGACGTCGATACCCGACGAGGCCGCGAGGTCGCGGTTGTCGGCGACCGCGCGCATCGCCTTGCCGATGCGGGTGCGTTGCAACATCGTCGCCACCGCGATGAGCACCACGAGGCTGACGATGATGCAGAACAGGTTGACCGGCGTGATCGCGAACGGACCCGAACCGATCTGGGTCTGCACCTGGTAGTCGGCGAAGGGCTGGTTGCGGTCGGAGAAGAAGATCAGGATCAGGTAGCGGGCGATCAGCGAGAGGCCGATCGACACGACGAGCTGTGCGACCAGCCCCGATCTCCTGCGTCTGAGCACTCTCCATATGCCGAGTTCGTTGGCCACCCCGATCCCGGCACCGATGACGACCGCGATGACGGTGGCGAGGATCAGGTTGAGCCCGAGTTTGACGTTGATGGCCCAGGCGATCACCGCGCCGAGGGTGACCAGCTCGCCGTGGGCGAAGTTCGTCAGCCCGGTGGTGCCGAAGATCAGACTCAGTCCCACACCGGTGATCGCGATGATCAGACCGAACCGGAGTCCGTCGATGGCCAGGCGCGTCAGTTTGGACACCGCCGAGACCTCGGTCGACGTCCGCTGGGCGCCGAAGGAGAAGATGACCGGCCGGTCGGTGCCCGCGGTCAACACCACCGGGATCGAGCGCGTCTTCTCCTGGACCTCGATGCCCTTGGGGAGGGTCGACTCGTCGATCGCGACGGTGTAGTTGCCGGGGGCGAGGGTGATCGACCACGCACCGGTCGCGCTGGAGGTCGACGTGCCGACCTCGGCGCCCGAGGGATTCGTGGCGACCACCTTCACGTCGGCGACGCGCTCGGTTCCGTTGCGCAGATTTCCGAAGATGCGGACCTCGTCGCCCGGCGCGGCCGAGGCGGCGGCAGGCCCCAGGGCGGCGCCGAGGACGAGTGCCCCGATCACCCCCAGGAGCGCCGCGGCCAACCATCGGACGGCGGATGTCGGCGAACGCGGGACAAGCCGTGACATCGGCGAGGTACCTCCAGGTGCTCGATCGCGGGATGTGGCCGATCAGCAACTGCCGTGACCCTGGTTTGGGACTCTAGTGCCCGATCGACGACTTGGCCGGGCGAAAGGGTTAACCGGGAGTTCATTGTTCGTGGGCTGTGTCGGCTGTCGGGGCCGCTCTCTAGACTCGGTCCGGTGAGCCCTGCCGCAGCGTCGACCACCGCCCCCGCCTCGTCCGAGAAGAAAGGCGGGAAGGGCAACGGCACGTTGATGCTGCTGGACGGCCACTCCCTGGCCTACCGGGCGTTCTTCGCGCTGCCCGCGGAGAACTTCAAGACCGCGTCCGGGCAGACCACCAACGCCGTCTACGGCTTCACGTCGATGCTCATCAACCTGCTGCGTGACGAGCAGCCCTCGCACATCGCGGCGGCGTTCGATGTGTCCCGCCAGACGTTCCGCGCCGAGATGTACCCCGAGTACAAGGCGCAGCGCAGCAAGTCGCCGGACGAGTTCAACGGTCAGGTCGACCTCACCAAGGACGTCCTGGGTGCGATGGGCATCCCGGTGATGGCGATCGAGGGGTACGAGGCCGACGACATCATCGCCACGCTGACCACCCAGGCGCGTGAACAGGGGTACCGCGTCCTCGTGGTGACCGGTGACCGGGACTCGCTGCAGCTCGTCGACGACGGCACCACGGTGCTGTACCCGAAGAAGGGCGTGTCCGAGCTGACCCGCTTCACCCCCGAGGAGGTCGACAAGAAGTACGGCCTCACCCCGGCGCAGTACCCGGACTACGCTGCGCTGCGCGGAGATCCGAGCGACAACCTCCCCGGGATCCCGGGCGTGGGGGAGAAGACCGCAGCCAAGTGGATCCGCGAATACGGGTCCCTGGCCGACCTCGTGCACAACGCGGACAAGATCAAGGGCAAGGTCGGTGACGGTCTGCGCGAGCATCTCGCGTCGGTGCAGCTCAACCGTCAGCTCACCGAGCTGGTGCGTGACATGGAACTGCCGTTCGGTCCGGACGATCTCAAGCTCGCGCCGTGGGATCGCGACCGCATCCACCAGTTGTTCGACGACCTCGAGTTCCGCGTGCTGCGCGACCGCCTGTTCACCACCCTGAGCTCGGTCGAGCCGGAGGCGGAGTCCGGGTTCGACGTGCGCGGACAGGTCCTGGCCGCAGGCGCGGTCGGTGACTGGCTCGACGCGCACGCACGCACCGGCCGGTGCGCGGTGTCGGTGGTCGGGCCCCGTGTCGTCTTCGGCTCCGACACCGAAGGGATCGCCTTCGCCGCCGAGGACGGCGAGGCCGCCTACCTCGACACCGCGGTCATGGACGCCGCCGACGAGACGGCGTTGTCGGAGTGGCTCGCCGATCCGCAGTACCCCAAGGCCGTGCACGAGGCGAAGTGGGCCATCCACGCCCTGCGGGGTCGGGGCTGGCCGATCGCCGGGATCACCAGCGACACCGCGCTCGCCGCCTATCTCGTGCGTCCGGGGCAGCGGTCGTTCAATCTCGACGACCTCGCCCTGCGCTACCTCCGTCGCGAACTCGTGGCCGACGACAGCCCGGACGACGGGCAGATGTCGCTGCTCGACGAGGGCGGGGACGGCGAGCGGGTCGCGCAGGCGCAGATGATCAACGCGCAGGCGGTCCACGAGTTGGCGGCGACGCTCGACGCCGAGCTGACCACCATCGACTCGTTGGGTCTGCTCACCGAGATGGAACTGCCGCTGCAGATCGTCCTCGCCGACATCGAGGCGTCCGGGATCGGTGTCGACACAGATCATTTCGGCGAGCTCGAGGCGCAGTTCGCCGCACGGATCCGCAATGCCGCCGACCTGGCCTTCGAGGCGATCGGCGAGCAGATCAACCTCGGGTCCCCGAAGCAGTTGCAGACGGTGCTCTTCGACAAGCTCGAGATGCCGAAGACCAAGCGCACCAAGACCGGCTACACCACCGACGCGGACGCGCTGCAGACTCTGTTCGACAAGACCGAGCACCCGTTTCTCGCCCACCTGCTCGACCACCGCGACGCCACACGTCTCAAGGTCACCGTGGACGGCCTGCTCAAATCGGTGGCCGACGACGGCCGCATCCACACCACCTTCACCCAGACCATCGCGGCGACCGGCCGACTCTCGTCGACCGAGCCGAACCTGCAGAACATCCCGGTACGGACCGACGCCGGTCGCGACATCCGCAAGGGGTTCGTCGTCGGACAGGGGCCGGACGCGACCCGGTACGAGTCGCTGATGACCGCCGACTACAGCCAGATCGAGATGCGGATCATGGCACACCTGTCCGAGGACGCCGGTCTGATCGAGGCGTTCAACACCGGCGAGGATCTGCACAGCTTCGTCGGGTCGCGGGCGTTCGGCGTGCCGATCGACGAGGTCACCGCCGACATGCGTCGTCGGGTGAAGGCGATGTCGTACGGACTCGCCTACGGCCTCAGCGCCTTCGGGCTCTCGGCGCAGCTCAAGATCAGCACCGGTGAGGCCAAGGAACAGATGGAGGCCTACTTCTCGCGCTTCGGTGGGGTCCGCGACTACCTGCAGGACACGGTCGAGGAGGCCCGGCGCAACGAGTACACCTCGACGCTGTTCGGGCGTCGTCGCTACCTGCCGGATCTCAACAGCGACAACCGACAGCGACGTGAGGTCGCCGAACGTGCCGCGCTCAACGCGCCGATCCAGGGCACCGCCGCCGACATCATCAAGGTCGCCATGATCAACGTGCAGCGCGCGCTGACGGCCGCGGGGTTGCGGTCGCGGATGCTCCTGCAGGTGCACGACGAGCTGGTGTTCGAGGTCGCCGAGGGGGAGCGCGAACAGCTCGACGCACTGGTGCGTGCCGAGATGGGTGGTGCCATCGAATTGTCGGTGCCGCTGGATGTCTCGGTCGGCTTCGGGTTGTCCTGGGACGAGGCCGCGCACTGATCGTGGGCGCATTACCTCCGGGGTAATCGACCGGGGACGCCGGTGTCGAGACGATGGACGCATCGACATCGACGAGGAGGAAATGCCATGGCAGCCCCGGCCAGTTCGCCGCTCCCCACCAGCGCACCCCGCTGGCTGCGGGTGGTCATCCTGAGCGACAAGAACCTCTCGGCCTTCTACGTCGGTGCCGCGTTCACGTTCGCGCCCGTGCTGATCGTGGCCGACCCACGGCGGCCGCTGGTGATCGCGGCGTGGGTCCTCATCGCCACCGCGGGTCTCTGGTTGGGCATCCTGGGGATCCTGATGGCCACCGGGTTGGCGATGGTGCTGCGGGCCGGTGATCAGATGCCGGACTCCTATTGGGACTCGGTCCTGACGCGGCCCAGCGCGACGCGCGGCGTCGGCGGCTCGATCACCTCGAGCGGGCCCGTCACACGGTGATCAGCTCGACGTCCTCGCGGGCGTCACTGTCCCATCGACGCAGCCCGGTGATCGTCGCCGTCAACGAGACGCCCTGTGTGGAGTCGTCGGCGACCGTGATGCACCGACCGAGTTGGTCATCGGTCACCCGCCGGGCCAGCGTCACGTGCGGTGTCCACCGGTCCGGGGTGCAGTGGTCGAACACGGTGCCACCGACGAACGGCGCCGCCAGGTCGTGGATGTCGCGATGCAGGTCGAGCAGGCCGGCGCTGGCGACCACGAGTCGCGCCACCGTCGAACGTGCACCTCGGAACACCACCGCCGCGCCGATCTCCACGGTGAGCGGGAGCCGGTCCGAGAAACCGCGGGCGACGGCATCGACCGCGGGGCTGATCCGCTCGGCGGCGACAAGTGTGATGTGGGGTCGGTTCGACGCCGACCGATGATTGCCCTGACTGGGCAGCTCCGCGAGCTGCAACGCCGACCAGATCCGTCGGATCGCGGCGTCGGTGTCGGGGTCGACGAGCAGCTCGATCGAATGCGCCATGGGTCCATTGTCGACTCGACTGCCACCGGCGATCGACGGGCACGCCGGACGTGCCCGTCGACCGGGTCTCAGGCGGGCATCGAATCGAGGAAACCGCTCACCCGACTGATCCGACCGGCGTCGTCGACCTCGACGACGTCGAACCCGA
>NZ_JAEMTF010000023.1:28045-51558 GCF_016462415.1 Williamsia sp.
CGCAGTCGATTACCCGCGAGGTAATGGTCGCGGCGATGTCGGTCGCCTACTGTCGGCGCATGGTGGCAGACAGTCCCTCGCGGTCCCGCGGTGAGCGTCCGGTCGGCGAGTTGTTGCGACAGTGGCGGAGCAACCGCCGTCGCAGTCAGCTCGATCTCGCCGTGGAGGCGGGGATCTCCAGCAGGCACGTGAGTTTCATCGAGACGGGACGCTCGCGACCGACCGCCGCGATGATCCTGAGGCTGGCAGAGCACCTCGATGTGCCACTGCGCGAACGCAATCAGCTGTTGCTCGCCGGCGGGTTCGCCCCGGCGTACGGCGAGCGCGATCTCGACACCCCGGAGCTGGCGGCGGTCTGTGACGCGCTCCGACGGGTGGTCGCCGCCCACATGCCGTTCCCCGCACTGGTGCTCGACCGTCACTTCGACGTGGTCGAGGCCAACGAGGCGGTGGCCACCGTCGTCGAGGGCTGCGCACCCGAACTGCTGACACCGCCGGTCAATGTCATCCGTCTCGGTCTGCATCCGGAGGGTATGGCCCCGCGGATCACGAACCTCGACCAGTGGCGCGCGCACCTGCTCACCCAGCTGACCCGCCGGGCCGGTCGAACCGGCGACCGCCGCCTGATCGACCTGCTCGACGAGGTCCGCCGTTATCCGCGGCCCGCCCGGCTCGGTGGTGTCGATGGGGGCGTGGCGGTCGAGTTGAGGCTGCGCCACCGGCTCGGGGATCTCGCGTTCCTGTCGATGGCGGCATCGGTGCAGACCGCACTCGACGTGACCGTCGATGAGCTCACCCTGGAGTTGTTCCACCCCGCCGACGACGCCACGCGCGCGCTGATGGAGTCGGTTCGATGACGAGGCGTCAGGCGGGCTTGCTGGAGCAGAAGATCGCGGTTCCGGGGAAGTACTGACCGCGCAGTGGGCTCCACTGGCCCCACTCACGGTCGAGGTGTTCGGGCCACTCCGGTTCCACGATGTCGTCGAGCAGCAGCCCCGCGGCCCGGATCTCGCGCACCCGGTCACCGATGGTGCGGTGGTGTTCGACGTAGGTGACCGTGCCGTCGTCGTCGACCTCCGTATACGGAGACCTGTCGAAGTAGGGGATCGCGACGGTCAGACCGGCCGGGCCGGGATCGTCGGGGAAGATCCAGCGCATCGGGTGGTTGACCGCGAACACCCATCGGCCGCCGGGACGCAGCACCCGGGCCACCTCGGCCATCACCCGCGCCGAGTCGGCGACGAACGGCACCGCGCCGAAAGCCGAGCACGCGATGTCGAATGAGGCATCGGCGAAGGGCAGGTGCTCGGCACCCGCCTGCACGAGCGGCACCGGCGACGCGTCGTCGCGGCCGGCCAGGCGCCCGCGGGCGAGCATCCCCGCGGAGACGTCGAGTCCCACCGACCGGGCGCCGTGGCTGCGCAGCCACCGCGCGCACGGCGCCGACCCGCAGCCGATCTCCAGGATGTCGCGGTCGACGACGTCGCCCAGCAGACCCACGTCGCCCTCGTGCACGCCCTCCGGGCACCAGACGAACTCGCCGGAGGCGGTGTCGACGCCGAGGAACGCTGCGTGTTCGTCGTGATAGTCGCCGGCGTCGGAGTCCCACCAGCTGCGGTTGGCGGCCTCGCTGACCGCGGAATCCGGTCGTAACCGCACGGTGGGTCGGTGCAACGGGGTCTCCTGGGGTGGTCGAACGTGGAACGGGTACGCCGATCTCGACACATTTGCCCAGGACACCGGGCCTGGCGTAACCTGGCACACGCGCGTGCCCGTGCTCGCGTGGGAAGTCATGTCCACATGGGACACCAACCCGCTCGAACCAAACCTACTAGAACACTGTCCGGAGCAACCCAACATATGCCGTCCACGACCATCACCTCGCCGCAAGTCGCCGTCAACGACATCGGCACTGCCGAGGACTTCCTCGCCGCAATCGACGCAACGATCAAGTACTTCAACGATGGCGACATCGTCGAGGGCACCATCGTCAAGGTCGACCGCGACGAGGTCCTGCTCGATATCGGTTACAAGACCGAGGGCGTCATCCCCTCGCGTGAGCTGTCCATCAAGCACGACGTCGACCCCAACGAGGTCGTCAACGTCGGCGACGCGGTGGAAGCACTGGTCCTCACCAAGGAGGACAAAGAAGGTCGGCTGATCCTCTCCAAGAAGCGCGCGCAGTACGAGCGTGCCTGGGGAACGATCGAGGAGCTCAAGGAAAAGGACGAGGCCGTCAAGGGCACCGTCATCGAGGTCGTCAAGGGCGGCCTGATCCTCGACATCGGCCTGCGTGGCTTCCTGCCCGCGTCGCTGGTCGAGATGCGCCGCGTCCGCGATCTCCAGCCGTACATCGGCAAGGAGATCGAGGCCAAGATCATCGAGCTCGACAAGAACCGCAACAACGTGGTCCTGTCGCGCCGTGCGTGGCTCGAGCAGACCCAGTCCGAGGTCCGCAGCGAGTTCCTGCACCAGCTGCAGAAGGGCCAGGTCCGCAAGGGCGTCGTGTCCTCGATCGTCAACTTCGGTGCGTTCGTCGATCTCGGCGGCGTCGACGGTCTGGTGCACGTCTCCGAACTGTCCTGGAAGCACATCGACCATCCGTCGGAGGTCGTGGCCGTCGGTGACGAGGTCACCGTCGAGGTGCTCGACGTCGATCTCGATCGCGAGCGGGTCTCGCTGTCGCTCAAGGCGACCCAGGAAGATCCGTGGCGTCAGTTCGCCCGTACGCACGCGATCGGTCAGATCGTCCCGGGCAAGGTCACCAAGCTGGTCCCCTTCGGTGCGTTCGTTCGCGTCGAAGAGGGGATCGAGGGCCTCGTGCACATCTCGGAGCTGGCCGAGCGCCACGTCGAGGTGCCGGATCAGGTCGTCGCGGTCAACGACGACGCGATGGTGAAGGTCATCGACATCGACCTCGAGCGTCGTCGTATCTCGCTGAGCCTCAAGCAGGCCAACGAGGACTACACCGAGGAGTTCGATCCGTCGAAGTACGGCATGGCCGACAGCTACGACGAGGCGGGCAACTACATCTTCCCCGAGGGCTTCGACTCCGAGACCAACGAATGGCTCGAAGGTTTCGAGAAGCAGCGGGAGGCGTGGGAGTCGCGGTACGCCGAGGCCGAGCGTCGCCACAAGATGCACACCGCACAGATCGAGAAGTTCGCTGCTGCCGCGGTCGAGGCCGCCAACGCACCGACCGACTACTCCTCGGAGTCGTCGTCGTCGAGCGAGTCCGGATCGGCGCCTGCCGCCGAGGGTGCGGCCTCCGCTCCGCGCGGTGGATCGCTGGCCAGTGACGAGCAGCTCGCCGCGCTGCGCGAGAAGCTGTCCGGCAACGCCTGATCGCTGATCGCCGAGTTCGCTGAACTCTGAGCACACGCCGCGGGCCTCTCCCATTCGGGAGGGGCCCGCGGTTTGCTGTGTGCGAGGGCCTTCGAACCAGCCGATGGTGACCACGGTCATAGTCGTGCATCGACGTGGTGAAGGCGACTGCCGCGACGCCGATGAATGAACCATTTTGCATTGCAACTGTTTTCGCGTGTATGGCAGTGTTCTGAGCGGCGCGTTCGCGTCCGCGGGTGGCGTTCGGGACGTCGGCCATCCGAGAGGGAGCGTTCGCGGTGAACATGGTGAGCCGGCTGCAGATCTGGCAGCTCGTGGCGTTGGTCGTCGTGGCCTTGGCCGCGTTGTCGGTGGTGGGAGTCCGCTACGCCCGTCTCGACACCCTGGTGGGTGTGGGTTCGTACACCGTGCACGCCGATTTCAAGGACTCGGGCGGCATCTTCACCAACGCCGAGGTCACCTACCAGGGCGTCGCGGTCGGTCGGGTGACCGCATTGTCGCTACGCCCCGACGGTGTCCGTGTCGACCTCGACCTCGACTCCGGCGGGCCGAAGGTGCCGGCCACCGCGCAGGCGGTGGTGGCCAACCGCTCGGCGATCGGTGAGCAGTTCGTCGACCTGCGCCCCTCGAGTGTGGGCGGCCCGTATCTGAAGAACGGGTCGGTCATCGCCGACACGTCGATCCCGACCCCGGTCCAGGACGTGCTGTCGAGTGCGATCGGGTTGTCGGACTCGGTGCCGATCGACGATCTGAACACCGTGGTCACCGAGCTGGGTAAAGCGTTCAACGGCAACGGGGAGAACCTGAAGGCCCTCGTCGATTCGCTGTCGAACCTGGCGAAGACGGGCAACGACAATCTGCCGGCGACGATCTCGCTGATCCGCAATGCCGACACCGTTCTGGGCACCCAGGCCGATCAGTCCGACGCCATCTTGGACTGGTCGAAGAACCTGGGGCTGATCACGACTCAGCTCGCGAGCAGCGATCCGTCGATCCGTCGGTTGTTGACCACCGGTACCGCGTCGGCGACGCAGATCTCGGCGCTGCTGTCGCGCAGTGGAGGCGACGCCACGACCGTCGTGCGCAACCTGGCCACCGACGTACGGAACATCAAGGGCACCTTCCCGCTGATCTCGCCCTCGCTGGCGAACCTCTCGGTGCTGTCGGCCGGAAGCTACTCGACCACGCCGGGCGACGGCACGATCCACTTCGGTGTGGTGTTGGAGACGAACAACTCGCCGTCGTGCACCGTCGGATACGAGAGCACCCGGGCCGAGATCGCCGCGATCAAGAAGAAGAACCCCGATTTCGATCTGAACTACGACGACTTCCCGTTCAACACCCGGGCGAAGTGCGCTGTCGCGCAGGGCAACCCGACGGTGGTGCGCGGCGCACAGAACGCGAAGTACGCCGATCCCACCACCACCCAGCCGTGGGATGGCAAGCCGAAGAAGGATCCCGACAAGCTCGACCTGAATCCGCTCGTGACGCAGCTGTCCTATCTGCTGGGCGTCTTCCCGAAGTAGGTCGTCAGGCGTCTGCCACACTTGTCGGCGTGATCAGAGTTGGCCTGTCCGGCGGAATCGGCGCCGGTAAATCGACTGTCGCACGTACCTTCGTCGAGCGCGGCGCCTACCTCATAGACGCGGACAAGATCGCGCGTGAGGTGGTCGCGCCCGGGACCGACGGGCTCGCGGAGCTCGTGGAGGCGTTCGGCGACGACATCCTTGCCGACGACGGCAGCCTGGACCGCGCCGCGCTCGCCGCCAAGGCCTTCGTCGACGAGGAACAGCGTCAGCGACTCAACGCCATCACCCATCCGCGCGTGGGTGCCCGCACCTGGGAACTGCTCGGTGCCGCCCCCGACGACGCGATCGTCGTGCAGGATGTGCCACTGCTCGTCGAAGGGGGCATGGCCCCGTTCTTCAATCTCGTGATCATCGTGCACGCCGACGAAGAGCTGCGTATCGAACGTCTCACCGGGCAACGTGGCATGGACGCCGACGACGCCCGCGCACGGATCCGATCGCAGGCGACCGTGGAGCAGCGTCGAGAGGTCGCCGACGTCTGGCTCGACAACAGCGGCACGGCTGACGATCTCGCTGCCCGTGCCGCTCGTGTGTGGGACGAACGCCTGGTGCCGTACGAGGCGAACGTGCGGGCAGCCACCCCCGCTGATCGCGACGACCAGCACACCGTGCCCGCCGACCCCGCGTGGGCCCGTCAGGGACGGCGGCTTCGCGACCGCCTCCGGGTGCTGGGTGCAGAGCACGCGGTCGCGGTCGAGCACGTCGGTCCCACCGCGGTACCGGATCGCGACGCACCGGACGTCATCGACCTCCAGATCACCGCACGGGACCTCGCCGCCAGCGATGCGCTCGCCGCCGCACTGGTCGCAGGCGGTTTCCCCGGCGTCGCCGCGGAGGAGACGACGTTCGCCTCCGCCGACCCGGGTCGACCCGCGACCGTTCGCGTCGTGATCGACGACTCATCGGGTCACGACTCGACACCGTAGCTGTACGGCCGTACCGATCCGTGGCGACAGGGTCGATCGATCGGGCAATGCGGACCGCCGTGCGAGGGGCCGGTGAGTTGGGTTGGGCCTCCCGCAGTCGACGTCGGTGGGGATCGCCTCGGGCTGCGCCACGTCGAAACCCAGTGGTCTCCGGCACGGTCGCATCAACGTCCGGGGGCCGGCGTCGCTGATGGTCGCCGTGCGCTGACCCGCCCGATCAGCGGCCGGACTCCCAGGTCAGTGGTGCCCCTGCGGACGCCAGCCAGGCCGCCACGTCGTGCCCGTGCTCGGCCGCACCCACCAACGTGCGGGTGGCGATCGCCACCGCGCGCACCGACGCGTCGGCGGTGAGCAGGCCGGCGTGGTGGGCCTCGAGGAGCTCGTCGACGTCGACGAGCTCGAGTGGTCGGCCGGGGACGTCGATCAGGTCGAGATACCAGTCCTCGGCGTGCCAGCACCCGAGCGCGTCAGGACCGGAGAACTCGCCCACGTCGAGGTAGAGGCGCTGACCGGTGCGGTGGCCCGCCACGAAATGGAAGATGCTGACCCGTAGCCCCAACCCCGGCAGCAACCACGACTCGAGGTGGTGGAACCGCGGATGGTCCGCCGTCCGCGACATGTACAGGCCGAACCCGGTCTCGGTGTAGGTCTCGACCGGTCGGATGAACCCCTTGTTGTCGGTGTTGGTCATCGCCCGCACGTCGAAGACCTCGCGTTTGGGCGGATGAGGTGGGGGTGGATCCGACGCCGCCATGGCGAGGACTCTAGTGCGGTCGGGCTTCGTCTGAGCTCTGTCGTACCCCGCGCCTACTCTGGGTACATGGCTTTTGCGGCAGAACACCCCATCGTCGCCCACTCCGAGCACCGGCCCGTGGGCGAGATCGAACGCTCGGAGTCGAAGTTCGAGGTGGTCAGCGAACACACCCCGGCGGGCGACCAGCCGACGGCGATCGCCGACCTCGAACGGCGGCTGCAGGCGGGCGAGCGCGACATCGTCCTCCTCGGCGCCACCGGTACCGGTAAATCGGCCACCACCGCGTGGCTGATCGAGAAGGTGCAGCGCCCCACCCTGGTCATGGCGCCGAACAAGACGCTGGCCGCCCAGCTCGCCAACGAACTCCGGGACATGCTGCCCAACAACGCGGTCGAGTACTTCGTCTCCTACTACGACTACTACCAACCCGAGGCGTACATCGCGCAGACCGACACCTACATCGAGAAGGACTCGTCGATCAACGACGACGTCGAGCGACTGCGGCACTCGGCCACGTCGAGCCTGCTGTCGCGCCGCGACGTGGTGGTGGTGGCGTCGGTGTCGTGCATCTACGGCCTCGGCACCCCGCAGTCCTATCTCGACCGCTCGGTGCACCTCGACGTCGGTCAGGAGGTCGATCGGGACGCGCTGCTGCGGTTGCTGGTCGACGTGCAGTACACCCGCAACGACATGAGCTTCGTCCGCGGCAGCTTCCGCGTCCGGGGGGACACGGTCGAGATCATCCCGTCCTACGAGGAGCTGGCGGTCCGCATCGAGTTCTTCGGTGACGAGGTCGAGGCGCTGTACTACCTGCACCCGCTCACCGGTGACATCATCCGTCAGGTCGACACGCTGCGGATCTTCCCGGCCACGCACTACGTCGCGGGGCCCGAGCGCATGGAACGCGCCATGACCAGCATCGAGGAGGAACTCGAGGCACGGCTGGCCGAGCTCGAGGGCAAGGGCAAGCTCCTCGAGGCCCAGCGGTTGCGGATGCGGACCTCCTACGACCTGGAGATGATGCGACAGGTCGGGTTCTGCTCGGGCATCGAGAACTACTCGCGGCACATCGACGGCCGCGGGCCGGGCACCGCCCCGGCGACGCTGATCGACTACTTCCCGGACGACTTCCTCATGGTCATCGACGAGTCCCATGTGACCGTGCCGCAGATCGGCGGCATGTACGAGGGCGACATGTCGCGCAAGCGCAACCTGGTCGACTTCGGCTTCCGACTGCCGTCCGCGGTCGACAACCGACCGCTGACCTGGGACGAGTTCGTCGACCGCGTCGGACAGACCGTTTATCTGTCGGCAACGCCGGGCCCGTACGAACTCGGTCAGTCCAACGGCGAGTTCGTGGAACAGGTCATCCGTCCGACCGGCCTCGTCGACCCGCAGGTGGTCGTCAAGCCCACCAAGGGCCAGATCGACGATCTCGTCCACGAGATCAAGCTGCGCAGCGAGCGCGACGAGCGTGTGCTGGTCACCACGCTGACCAAGAAGATGTCCGAGGACCTGACCGACTACCTGCTCGAGCTGGGAATCCGCGTCCGGTACCTGCACTCCGAGGTCGACACCCTGCGCCGCGTCGAGCTGCTGCGCCAGCTGCGGACCGGCGACTACGACGTCCTGGTCGGCATCAACCTCCTCCGCGAGGGTCTCGACCTGCCGGAGGTGTCACTGGTCGCGATCCTGGACGCGGACAAGGAGGGGTTCCTGCGGAGCACCACCAGCCTCATCCAGACGATCGGCCGCGCAGCCCGCAACGTGTCCGGCGAGGTGCACATGTACGCCGACAAGATCACCGACTCCATGCGCAATGCGATCGACGAGACCGACCGTCGCCGGGAGAAGCAGGTCGCTTACAACAAGGCCGCCGGCGTCGACCCGAAGCCGCTGCGCAAGAAGATCGCCGACATCCTCGACCAGGTCTACAAGGAGGCCGAGGAGCAGGTGGAGATCGGCGGATCCGGTCGAAACGCGAGCCGCGGGCGTCGCGCGCCGGGGGAGGGCGGCAAGACGTTCAGTGCCGGCGTCATCGAGAAACGCGATGTGTCGGCGATGCCGCGGGCCGAACTGGCCGATCTCATCGCCGCGCTGAGCGCACAGATGATGAACGCGGCGCGCGACCTCCAGTTCGAGTTGGCGGGGCGTCTGCGCGACGAGATCTCCGACCTGAAGAAGGAACTTCGCGGGATGGACGCCGCCGGCATCCGGTGACACCCGGTGTGGCGATACCCACGATCGACGGACAAGAACGCATTTGTGCAACTATTGTCCCAGTTCAGTGGCGGCTGTCCGGCTACGGTGTGACCCCGTGACACACGGTGTCGTTCATCGCAGTTGATCGTCGCCACAGCGTTGTCTGAGAAACTCGGGTGACGGCGCCGTCGTGAGATCCCACGGCGGTACGAGGTCACCGAAACATGACGACGAAGTCGTCGACACAAACGGAGGAATGGATGAGCGCGTACCAGACAGTTGTCGTCGGAACGGACGGTTCGGAGTCGTCACTCAAGGCGGTCGAACGTGCCGGCGCCATCGCTGGGGACACCGCCAAGCTGGTCATCGCCTGCGCGTTCTTCCCGCACGAGGGTCGCGACGTGAACTCGGTGTCCGACGTCCTCAAGGATGAGGCCTACCAGGTGCACGGGACGGCTCCCACCGACGAGATCCTGCGCACCGCACGGGAACGCGCCACCCGCGCCGGCGCGAACACCGCCAACGTGACGACGCGACCCATCAAGGGCGCGCCTGTCGACGCGCTGCTCCAGCTCGTCGGCGACACCAAGGCCGATCTGTTGGTCGTCGGCAACAAGGGGCTCAACTCGATCGCCGGTCGGTTGCTGGGATCGGTCCCCGCCGATGTCGCCCGCAAGTCCGCCTGCGACGTCCTGATCGTCCACACGGTCTGACCTCTCGCGGGGCACCCCGCACGACACTCTCGCCGCGTTCGGCTCTCAGCCGAGCGCGGCGAGTGCGTTCGGCAGGTCTGCCGAATGCACCACGGTCAGGCGCTGCGTCGCCCGCGTCAGGGCGACGTAGAGGTCGTTGAGTCCGCGGGGTGACTGCTCGACGATCGATGCCGGCTCCACGACCACGGTCCGATCGAACTCGAGCCCCTTGCACTGCGTCACGGTGAGCACCCGCACGCCGCCCCCGGCCCTGTCGAACTCCTCCGCTCGGGCGGCCACGGCGGCGACATCGGCGTCCGGGGCGATGATCGCGGTGACGCCGTCGTCGACCGCACCCTGCCCGTCCCCGGTTGCCGCGGACACCGCTGCCTCCGCCAACCGGTCGGCAGGGACGCGCACGGCGCGGGGCGGTACCTCCGAGTGGCGGATCGACGTGGGGGCGGATCGATCCGGATCGATCTGTGCCAATACGGCGGCCGCGACCGACATGATCTCGGCAGGGGTCCGGTAGTTGACCGTGAGGTCGTGCTGTTGCCAGCGTCGGGCGACGTACGGCTCGAGGACCGATGCCCACGACGTCGTGCCCGCGGGGTCGCCGGTCTGGGCGGTGTCGCCGATGATCGTCATCCAGCGATTGGGGATGCGGCGCATGATCATCCGCCATCCCATCGCCGAGATCTCCTGCGCCTCGTCGACGATCACATGTCCGAACGTCCAGGTGCGATCGCCCTGGGCCCGTTCGGCGGTCGTCTGACTGTGCCGCTGCGTCTGTCGAGCGGCCAGCTGTTCGGCATCGATGAGGTCGTAGGCCATCAGGATCTCGGGATCGAGCTCGTCCTCGAGGTCCTGTGGGGCCGAACCGGTCAGGATGTCGAGCGCGTCCTGCGCGTCGGCCAACTGCTTGCGCCAGCGGGCCTGTTCGGAGCGCTCGTCGTCGGCGGTGTCGTAACCGATGATCTCGGCCAACTCGTCGAGCAGCGGGACGTCGCTCTCGCTGAATCCGCCGCGCGCCCCGGCGCTGCGGTGCAGTGCGTCCCGGTCGGTGCCGCTCCAGCCACGCGTCACGGCACGGATGCGGGCGGTGTCGGAGAGGAAGTCGTGCAGCAACCGGTCCGGGGTGAGCTGGGGCCAGAAACGGGCCAGGGCCGTCAGGATGTCGGTGTCGGATTCCATCTCGTCACGGATGTCGGCGACATCGCCGGCGCTGAGCAGCTGCGATCCGTCGATCGTGCTCGACCCGATCCGTCGCGCGTGCTGCTGTGCGAGTTCGTCGAGTGCTGCGCGCAGGAACAGCGGGCGGGCCTGGTTGTGTGCGCGGCGACTGGACCGGCCGCGCCCGCGTGCCCGCCGGACCAGATCGCGACCGATCTCCAGGGGGTAGCCGTCGAAACGGACGGTGACCGTCTCCGATGGGAGCGACTGCGTCTCGCGCACGGCGTTCTTCAGGACCTCGATCATCCGCAGGTCGCCCTTGACCGCCGCCGCGGTCCGGTCGTCGACCCGGGTGGCGACGACACCCGGGTAGAGCGCGCCGACCGTGGACAACAGGACACCGGTCTCACCGAGCGAGGGGAGCACCTGTCCGATGTAGCGAAGGAAGTCGTCGTTCGGGCCGATGATCAGCACGCCGCTGCGCGAGAGGGTGTCGCGGTGCGTGTAGAGCAGATAGGCGGCACGGTGCAGGGCCACGGCGGTCTTCCCGGTACCCGGTCCGCCCTGGACAACGGTCACGCCGCGGTGTGTGGACCGGATGATGAGGTCCTGCTCGCGCTGGATGGTCTCGACGATGTCGACCATCTCGCCGGTGCGTGCAGCGTTCAACGCACCGATCAGCGCGGCCTCGTTGACGACGTCGCCCCGCGAGACCGCGTCGATGTCACCGGAGTCGAGACGCTCGTCGTTGACCGCGGTCACCCGACGGTTGCGCGTCCGGATGTGACGCCGCACCGCCACCGAATCCGGCGCGGCGGGCGTGGCGAGGTAGAACGGCCGCGACAGCGGTGCTCGCCAGTCGAGTAGCAGGGTGGAGTCGTTCTCGTCGTCGTCGAGGATGCCGATGCGCCCGATCGTGCGGGTTTCACCGTCCTCGAGATCGAGACGTCCGAAGTAGAGATTGTGTTCGGCCGCATCGTATTTCGTGAGGTCGTCGTGGTACATGCGCTCGTACGACTCACGTTCGGAGCGGGCCTGTGGGGTTCCGCCGGACTCGCGCAGCGCGGTCTGCAGGCGGTTGGTGGTCGACCGTCGCATGCGGTCGAGACGTGCGTAGATGACGTCGAGATGGGATTGCTCGGCCGAGATGGGGGAATCGGACTCATCGTCGCGACCGGTGTCGTCCCGGTCGGGCAGGGGTGCGGTCTCCCGCGTCCGGGTCATGGGTGGATCAGGAGCCTTCCGTGGGGGATACGACAGTCCGTGGCGGGCGTGCTCGACGCCCGCCACGGACCGGCGTGGGACTACTTGACGTTGCTGATCGCAGCCTGCACGGCCTGCTTGACCGCTGCCTTCTGGGCGCGCTTCTGCGCACGCTTCGAGAGCTTCTGGCCCCGGGCCTCGGCCGTCGACGCCCAGTCCGCCGCGCGGGTGCGGGCGACATCGGCGAGCTCAGGCGCGCGGTCACGGGCGGTGTCGGCGAACTCGAGGCTCCGCTCGCGGGCCTGCTCGAGGAACTCCGCGCCACGCTTCTGCGCCTCGTCGGCGAAGACGGACCCGCGCTTGGAGGCCTTGTCGGCCAGCTTGGATCCGCGATCGGCCGCGGTGTCGGCGTAGTCGGCGCCGCGCTCGCGTGCGGTCTCGGCGAGCTCGAGTCCACGCTCGCGCGCGGTGTCGGCGATCTCCGAGCCCCGCTTGGCGGCGAGATCGGCGATCTCCGACCCACGCTTGCGTGCCTTCTTGGCGGCCTTGTTGCCCTCCTTGCGGGCGACCTTGCCTGCCTTCTCGGCGCGCTTGCGAGCGACCTTCGCGGCCTTCTCGCCCAGCTCGGATCCACGCTCGGCAGCGGCCTCGGCGTACGGGGTCGCCTTGTCCTTGGCGACCTCGGCCAGCTTCGATCCGCGCTCCACGGCGGCCTCGGCGAGCGGGGTGGCCCGCTCCCGTGCGGCCTCGAGGACGACCGGTCCGCGATCCTTGGCGATCTCGGCGACCTGGCTCGCGCGCTCGGCCGCGGCCGAGCGCAGGTGCTCGAAGGTGTCGCTGTTGCTGTCGCTGCCGAACGGCAGTGCCGCACTGACGGCGTCGGAGGCGTGTTCGGCCGCCTTGCGGGACCGCCACGCCAGCGAGGGCTTGCCCTCGGTGTCGACCGCGGTGATGAGCAGACCGCCGAGCAGGCTCAGGTTCTTGAGGAACTGTGTCTGGTGGTACTGGCGTTCCTGCGGGTCGGTCTTGGTCCAGAAGTCATGCCCGGCAAGTGTTGTCGGGACGATGGAGCCGGCGAGACCCAGAGCGGCGACGCGCGGGAACTTGCCGGTGGCGAGCAGGACGCCGCCACCGAGCTGGATCGCCCCGTTGATCCGGACCAACGTGACGGTGTCGGACGGGATGGGTTCGACGACCTCGTCGGGCAGGACCTCTTGTGCCTTCTTGACGAACGGCTGCGCGGTTTCGGCAAGCTGCTCGGGGTTTCGCAAAGCATTGATGCCCGATGCGACGAACACGCTCGCGAGCATCGGGCGGGCAATTCGGCGGATCAACACTGATGGCCTCCTCGGGTCATTGACCCTGCCGTCGTCGGGGACGACGACGGTGTGTCACAGGGCCGTTCCGAGGCTACCGGCTGACCCCCGCGGGTGTGGACGGCGCGGCGTCGATCACCAACCGCGTTCGCGCCATTCGCCCAGCTGGGGGCGTTCGGTCCCGATGGTCGTGTCCAGACCGTGACCGGGATAGACGATCGTGTCGTCGTCGAAACGGTCGAAGAGCTTGGTGCTGACGTCGTCGAGCAGGGTCTCGAAGTCGCCCGGTTGCCAGGTCTTGCCGACTCCTCCGGGGAACAGGCTGTCGCCGGTGAACAGGTGCGTCCGCTCGCCGTCGGACATCGCCAGCGCGATCGACCCGGGCGTGTGGCCGACGAGATGGATGGCCGAGAACCGCAGCGAACCGATCTCGATGGTGTCGCCGTCGTCGACGAGGCGGTCGGTGGTCACCGGGATCTCCGGGGCGTCGATGCGGCCCGCTGCGGTCGGGACCCCCGTCGACTCCTTCACCGCGGCGAGGGCCTGCCAGTGATCGAAGTGCTGATGGGTGGTGAAGATCAGTCTCGGCGTCCCGGGGAGGGCGTCGACGAGGCCGAGGATGTCGTCGGCGTCGTTGGCGGCGTCGATGAGGAGTTGGTCACCCGTGCCGGTGCAGGTCACCACGTAGACGTTGTTGTCCATCGGACCCACCGACAGCTTGGCGATCGTCGCGCCCGGCACCGATCGGCGCTGCGCACCGTCGGTGTCGGACAGGTCGCCGGTGTAGGTGTCGGACACGGTGATCTCGGCTGCGCTCATGGACCCAACGCTACCGGCCGGCCGACGCCCACCCACTGCCTCGGAATCACACTGTCGGTGGGCGCACTTACGATGGAGGTAACCCGTGGTGCGCGGTCGAGTCCGTCTGCTGCCGAGTCCGTCGCAGCGACCGGGCCCGACACCACCCACCCGTCGTGACCGCCTCAGCCGGCGAGATCACCGACACCAACCGTCAACCATCGCGTCGTCACCGACGCGGAGTGAGGACAACTGTGGCAGACCGCCTGATCGTGCGAGGTGCTCGGGAACACAACCTGCGTGGAATCGACGTGGACCTGCCACGGGACAGTCTGATCGTCTTCACCGGCCTGTCCGGTTCGGGCAAGTCGAGCCTCGCCTTCGACACGATCTTCGCCGAGGGCCAGCGCCGCTACGTCGAGTCGCTGTCGGCCTACGCGCGTCAGTTCCTCGGCCAGATGGACAAGCCCGACGTCGACTTCATCGAGGGCCTCTCGCCCGCGGTGTCGATCGACCAGAAGTCCACCAACCGCAACCCGCGCTCGACCGTGGGCACGATCACCGAGGTCTACGACTACCTCCGTCTGCTCTACGCCCGCGCGGGCAAGGCGCACTGCCCCGAATGTGGGTCGGCCATCGCCAAGCAGACCCCGCAGCAGATCGTGGACCAGGTGCTCGCGATGGAGGAGGGCATCCGGTTCCAGGTCCTCGCCCCGGTCGTCCGCACCCGCAAGGGTGAGTTCGTCGACCTGTTCGCCTCTCTGCAGACCCAGGGCTTCTCGCGTGCTCGGGTCGACGGGGTGGTGCATTCGTTGGCCACGCCGCCCACCCTGAAGAAGCAGGAGAAGCACGACATCGAGGTCGTGGTCGACCGTCTCGCGGTCAAACACACCGCCAAGCAGCGCCTGACCGACTCGGTGGAGACCGCCCTGCGTCTGGCCGACGGCGTCATCGTCCTCGACTTCGTCGACCTCGAGGAGAACGACCCCGAACGGGAGCGTCGTTTCTCCGAGCGGATGGCGTGCCCGAACGGGCACCCGATCGCCATCGACGACCTCGAGCCGCGCTCGTTCTCCTTCAACTCGCCCTACGGCGCCTGCCCCGACTGTGACGGTCTCGGCATCCGCAAGGAGGTCGACGAGGACCTCGTGGTGCCCGACCCCGACCTGTCGCTGGCCGACGGCGCCATCGCGCCGTGGTCGACCGGGCACAACGCCGACTACTTCCTGCGTCTGCTCTCCGGTCTGGCCGACCAGATGGGGTTCTCCGTCGACACCCCGTGGAACCGGCTGCCGGTCAAGATCCGTCGCGCCATCCTCAACGGCAGCGACCACCAGGTCCACGTGAAGTTCCGCAACCGCTACGGCCGCACCCGCTCGTACTACACCGAGTTCGAGGGCGTGATGTCGTTCCTGCACCGGCGCATGGAGCAGACCGACTCCGAGCAGATGAAGGACCGCTACGAGGGCTACATGCGCGACATCCCGTGCCCCGTCTGCTCCGGTGCGCGGCTGCGACCGGAGATCCTCGCGGTCACACTCGACCACCCGCGGTTCGGTGAGAAGTCGATCGCCGAGGTCTGCGCGCTGTCGGTGGCCGAGTGCGCCGACTACCTGTCCGACCTGACGCTCGGGGCCCGCGAGGCGGCCATCGCCGGCCGCGTGTTGAAGGAGGTCCAGGCGCGGATCACCTTCCTGCTCGACGTCGGCCTGGAGTACCTGTCGCTGTCCCGTGCGGCCGGTTCGCTGTCCGGCGGGGAGGCGCAGCGCATCCGGTTGGCCACCCAGATCGGGTCGGGACTGGCCGGGGTCCTCTACGTCCTCGACGAGCCGTCCATCGGGCTGCACCAACGCGACAACCGCCGTCTGATCGACACGCTGACGCGGTTGCGGAACCTGGGCAACACCCTGATCGTCGTCGAGCACGACGAGGACACCATCCGCTCCGCCGACTGGATCGTCGACATCGGTCCGCGTGCGGGTGAGCACGGCGGCAAGGTCGTGCACAGCGGCAGCTACGAGGGTCTGCTGGCCAACGAGGAGTCGCTGACCGGCGCATACCTGTCCGGTCGGGAGAGCCTGCCGATCCCGGAGATCCGCCGACCGATCGACCGCAAACGCCAGCTCACCGTCGTCGGCGCTCGTGAACACAACCTGCAGGGCATCGACGTGTCGTTCCCGCTCGGTGTTCTCACCGCGGTCACCGGGGTGTCCGGATCGGGTAAGTCGACGCTGGTCAACGACATCCTCGCGACCACGATGGCGAACAAGCTCAACGGTGCGCGACAGGTACCCGGGCGACACACCCGCATCACCGGCCTCGACCACCTCGACAAGCTGGTGCAGGTCGACCAGTCGCCGATCGGTCGCACCCCGCGGTCGAACCCGGCCACCTACACCGGTGTCTTCGACAAGATCCGCACGCTGTTCGCGGCCACCACCGAGGCCAAGGTCCGCGGCTACCAGCCCGGTCGCTTCAGCTTCAACGTGAAGGGCGGTCGCTGCGAGGCGTGCACCGGTGAGGGCACGATCAAGATCGAGATGAACTTCCTGCCGGACGTCTACGTCCCGTGCGAGGTCTGTCACGGCGCCCGCTACAACCGCGAGACCCTCGAGGTGCACTACAAGGGCAAGACCATCTCCGAGGTGCTCGACATGCCGATCGACGAGGCGGCCGACTTCTTCGAGCCGGTCACCTCGATCCACCGCTACCTCAAGACGCTCGTCGAGGTCGGACTCGGCTACGTCCGTCTCGGTCAGCCGGCGCCGACGCTGTCCGGCGGTGAGGCGCAGCGCGTGAAGCTGTCCGCCGAGCTGCAGAAGCGGTCGACCGGGCGCACCGTGTACGTGCTCGACGAGCCGACCACGGGCCTGCACTTCGAGGACATCCGCAAGCTGCTGCTCGTCATCAACGGCCTGGTGGACAAGGGCAACTCGGTCATCGTGATCGAACACAACCTCGACGTCATCAAGACCGCCGACTGGGTCATCGACATGGGCCCCGAGGGCGGTTCCGGCGGCGGCCGGGTCGTGGCCGAGGGAACGCCGGAGGACATCGCGGCGGTCGCCGAGAGCCACACCGGCGGCTTTCTCAAGGAGATCGTCAGCCCGACGACCGCGCGGGCATCGCGCAAGACCGGCGCGCGCAAGGCGGCGGCCAAGAAGGCGCCGGCCAAGAAGGCAGCGGTCACCACGGCGACGGGGAGCCGCAACGGGTCTACGGCGAAGGCCAGGACCCCGGTCGGCTGAGACGCGTCAGTGCACCGGTCCGGTGAGCTTCTCGCCGGGGCCGGTACCGGGCGCGTCGGGGATGCTGCTGGCCTCACGGAAGGCGAGCTGCAGGCTCTTGAGTCCGTCGCGGATCGGCGCGGCGTGCAGACCGAGGTCGGGAAGTGACGCGGTCACCAGCCCGGCCAGCGCGGTGATCAGACGGCGCGCCTCGTCGAGATCGACGGCCGCCCCGTCCTCGGCGAGGCCCAGTTTCTCGGCGGCCGAGCTCATGATCATCACGATGGACTTCGTGATGACCTCGACGGCGGGGACATCGGCGAGATCGCGAACCGGTAGGTCCGCGTCGACGCCCGGATCTGCCGAATGTGGATTTTCCGTCATGACTGTTAGACTTCCATGTCAGACCGCCTCGGTGAGAGCTGGGGTTTGCAAGTGGAGTTCCGCTCCCACCGCTCGACACCCGGCCACGCCGGGAAGTTGCGCGGTCCGGTCGCTCGATCGAGGTTCCTCTGCCGAGGAATACCGGTCGGGTGCCTCCCGTTGGAGGTGGCATGCACGCAGGTGATCGCACCTGTCGCGTGTCGACCGGTCAGTAGCGGGCCCCGTCGATGATTCCCATCGCGAGGGCCCTTTCTGCTGACCAGGGTGTTTCTCCTCGTGCATCGGTCATCGTCGGTCCCTCACCGGATCGGACGAGGCGCGAACCGTGGCGTGAGCCGCGGCACCCATTGGTATTAACGAGGAGGCCCCATCAGCACAGAGACCCGCATCAACGAGCGCATCCGCGTCCCCGAGGTCCGACTCGTCGGTCCGAATTCGGAGCAGGTGGGCATCGTGCGTGTTGAAGACGCTTTGCGATTGGCCATCGAGGCCGATCTTGACCTGGTGGAAGTGGCGCCCAACGCCCGTCCGCCGGTGTGCAAGATCATGGATTACGGCAAGTTCAAGTACGAGGCGGCCCAGAAGCTGCGCGAATCTCGTCGTAATCAGCAGATGACGGTCATCAAGGAGCAGAAGCTCCGACCGAAGATCGACGACCACGACTACGAGACCAAGAAGGGCCACGTGATCCGCTTCCTGGAAGCCGGATCCAAGGTCAAGGTGACCATCATGTTCCGCGGACGCGAGCAGTCGCGACCCGAACTCGGTTACCGCCTGCTGCAGCGCCTCGGCGCAGACGTGGGTGAATACGGTTTCGTCGAGACATCGGCCAAGCAGGACGGCCGCAACATGACGATGGTCCTGGCCCCGCACAAGGGAGCCAAGACCCGGGCGAAGGTGGCCGAGGCACGGCAGCCGGGACCGCCGGCACCCGCCGCGGACTCCGCGCCGGCCGAGTAGTCACCGGTCGTCGATGGCCCGGGAAACCCGGGTCGTCACCAGAACATGCGCGTGCATGCCTGTGGGCATGGGCGCGGCAGCATCGAGCACGGAGGAAGCACTAATGCCGAAGGCAAAGACGCACAAGGGAACCGCGAAGCGATTCAAGGTGACCGGCAGCGGCAAGATCGTCCGTCAGAAGGCGAACCGTCGCCACCTGATGGAGCACAAGCCCACCAAGCGGACCCGTCGTCTCGACGGAACCGCCGTGGTCGCCGACGTCGATGCCCCGCGCATCAAGCGGCTCCTGAACATCTGAGCCAGCGCTCACCCGATCGTTCCACCTGATCGCGCATTCGTTTCACCTGATTGCGCAGCGCGGTCTCGACACAGTTAGAGGTAATCCACGTGGCACGCGTGAAACGGGCAGTGAACGCCCAGAAGAAGCGTCGTTCGGTCCTGGAGGCATCCAAGGGCTACCGCGGGCAGCGCTCGCGGCTCTATCGCAAGGCCAAGGAGCAGCAGCTCCACTCGCTGAACTACGCGTACCGCGATCGCCGCGCTCGCAAGGGTGAGTTCCGCAAGCTCTGGATCTCCCGGATCAACGCCGCGGCCCGGGCGAACGACATCACGTACAACCGCTTCATCCAGGGGCTGAAGATCGCCGAGCTCGAGGTGGATCGCAAGATCCTCGCCGAGATCGCCGTGAGCGACCCCGAGGCCTTCGCCGGCCTGGTCGCGATCGCGAAGAAGTCGTTGCCCGACGACGTCAACGCACCCGCGGTCTGATCGACGATCCGTCGATCACCGACGCATCTCGAATCCCGACGACACGACCCGCAGTGGACACCGCCCTCACCGAGCGCTCCACGCGGGTCGTCTCGTTTGCCAAGCTGCACCGTTCGAGTGAGCGGCGGGCCCGTGGCGAGTTCCTGATCGAGGGCGCCAACGCGGTCCGGTCGGCGCTCGACACCGGCGTGGCGCGGACGGTCCTCGTCCGCGACGACGAGGAGTACCGGCACGCGCCGCTGCTCGACCTCGCGCGCACCGCCGGCGTCGACGTCCTGGTCGTCACCACGCGTGCGGCGGCCAAACTCGCGGACACGTCCACCAGCCCTGGCGTGTTCGCGGTCTGTGACCTGCTCGAGGCGTCGGTGCGCGACATCGTCGGTGCAGCCGGGCCGGCCGCCACCGTCGCGGTCGGAGTCGACATCTCCGACCCCGGCAACGCCGGCACCCTGATCCGTACCGCCGACGCGATGGGCTGTGCCGGTGTCGTCCTCGTCGGCACGTCCACGGTGGACCCGCACAACGGCAAGGCCGTCCGGGCGAGCGCGGGCAGCGTGTTCCACATCCCGGTCGCGCGCGAACGGGATCCGAAAGCGGTCCTCGACGCGCTCCGGGCCGCGGGATTCACCGTGCTGGCGACCGCCGCCGACGGCGAGATGTCGCTCGACACGGCCGACGCGGTGTTGTCCGGTCGGGCGGCCTGGTTGTTCGGCAACGAGGCGCACGGGTTGTCCCCGGACCTGCTCGCAGCCGCCGACCACCGGGTGTCGATACCGATCCACGGTCGCGCCGAGAGCCTGAACATCGCCGCCGCGGCCGCCGTCTGCCTGTATTCGAGCGCTCGCGCCACCCACCGCTGAACGGGCGGCGACGTGCGCGTGACCTGCGGCGTTGCCCGATGGCCGGCGCGTCAAAGGCCTGGACGCATCCGATACGCTCGTCTGCAGCAGACGAGTGTCAGATCAACTCGATCACCATCGAGAAGAAGAGGAGTTGGGTTCTCGTGAGCAGCGATACGTCAGAGGCCACCGAGCACGCACTGGACGCCGCGGCCGATGCGGCCGTCGCTGCGTTCGCCGCCGCGGGCGATCTGGCGCAGCTCGCGCAGGCGAAGACCGACCACCTCGGCGACCGATCCGCGATCGCCCTCGCGCGGCGCGCGCTCGGAGAACTGCCGAAGAACGAGCGAGCCGAAGCGGGCAAGCGGGTCAACGTGGTGCGTACCCGCGCCCAGCAGGCCTACGACGACCGTGTCGTCGTGCTCACCGCCGAACGCGACGCCGCCGTCCTCGCCGAGGAGGCGATCGACGTGACGCTGCCGAGTGCGCGGCGGCCGGTCGGCGCGCGGCACCCGATCACGGTCATCGGCGAGCAGGTGGCCGACGTCTTCATCGCGATGGGGTGGGAGATCGCCGAGGGGCCCGAGGTCGAGACCGAGCAGTTCAACTTCGACGCGCTCAACTTCCTCCCGGACCATCCCGCCCGGTCGATGCAGGACACTTTCTACATCGCCCCGGAGGGATCCCGTCAGGTGTTGCGCACGCACACCTCGCCCGTCCAGGTGCGGTCGATGCTGACGCGCGAACTGCCGATCTATGTGGCGTGCCCGGGTCGGACGTTCCGCACCGACGAACTGGACTCCACCCACACCCCGGTGTTCCACCAGGTGGAGGGCCTCGCCGTGGACAAGGGGCTGACGATGGCCAACCTGCGCGGCACCCTCGAGATCCTGGCCAAGGCCATCTTCGGGCCCGACACCACCACCCGTATGCGCCCGAACTTCTTCCCGTTCACCGAGCCGTCCGCCGAGGTCGACGTGTGGTTCCCCGCGAAGAAGGGCGGCGCCGGATGGGTCGAATGGGGTGGCTGCGGCATGGTGAATCCGAATGTGTTGCGAGCGGCCGGGATCGACCCGGAGGTCTATTCGGGGTATGCCTTCGGCATGGGCCTGGAGCGCACCCTGCAGTTCCGCAACGATCTGCCCGACATGCGCGACATGGTCGAGGGCGACGTCCGGTTCACCCTGCCCTTCGGCCCGGCCATCTGACCTCGGCCCCGGCCGTCTCCCGACTCCTATCTCGAAAGTAGTTGAGCCACAGTGCGCGTTCCCCAGTCCTGGTTGACCGAATCCCTGCAGCGCGGGGCCGCCGATTTCGCGGCGTCGACCGCCGAGATCGACGCCGGCTTCGTGCGGGTCGGGTTCGAGATCGAGGACGTCGAGGATTTCCCGACCATCACCGGCCCGCTGGTCGTCGGGCGGGTCGTCGAGATCACCGAGCTCACCGAGTTCAAGAAACCGATCCGGTTCTGTCAGGTCGACGTCGGGGAGGACACCCCGCGGGGCATCGTCTGTGGCGCTCGCAACTTCGCCGACGGCGATCTGATCGTCGCCGCTCTGCCCGGCAGCGTCCTGCCCGGGGACTTCGCCATCGCGGCCCGAAAGACCTACGGCCACACCTCCGACGGCATGATCTGCTCGGTGTCCGAGCTCGGCATCGGCACCGACCACTCCGGGATCCTGGTGTTGGCCCCGGGAACCGCAGAGCCCGGCACCGATGCGCTCGAGGCGCTTGGGCTGACCGACACCGCGATCGACGTGAACGTCACACCCGACCGCGGGTACGCCTTCTCCGTGCGCGGGTTGGCCCGTGAGCTCGCGGCCAGCTTCGAGCTGCCGTATGCCGATCCCGCGGGCCCGGATGCGCAGGCTGCCATGACCCGCCGGCCGTCGGACGACGCGTGGCCGGTGCGCATCGATCCCGCGTCCGGCGCCACGCGCTACTGCGCCCAGGTGATCCGTGGTGTCGACCCGACGGCGGTGTCACCGTGGTGGATTCAGAAGCGACTGCTGGTCGCCGGCGTCCGACCGATCTCGGCGGCCGTCGACGTGACCAACTACGTGATGCTCGAACTCGGCCAACCGCTGCACGCGTTCGATGCCGCGCACGTGACCGGCATGATCGTGGTCCGGCGTGCGACCACGGGGGAGAAGCTGACCACCCTCGACGGGGTCGAGCGTGCCCTCGATCCGGACGATGTCGTCATCGCCGACGATCGTGGACCGATCGCGCTGGCCGGCGTCATGGGCGGTGCCGAGAGCGAGATCTCCTCGGCGACCGTCGATGTCATCCTGGAGGCGGCGAATTTCGACCCGGTGGCGGCGTTCCGGACCGGTCGGCGCCACCGCCTGTCCAGCGAGGCGGGCAAACGCTTCGAGCGCACGGTCGACCCGGAGATCACCGCGCTCGCGCTGTCGCGCGCCGCCGACCTGATCACCGAGATCGCCGGGGGAGTGGCCGATCCCGGCTACACCGACACCGCGTTGCCGGTCGCGTCGGTGACCGTGTCCATCGCGCCCGACCTCCCCGACCGCGTCGCGGGGGTCACGTACGCATCCGGGACGACCGTGCGGCGTCTCGAGCAGGTCGGCGCCACGGTGAGCGAGGGGCCCGACGGCGTCCTGGAGGTCGTCCCGCCGTCGTGGCGATCGGATCTGCGTCAGTCGGCCGACCTGGTCGAAGAGGTGCTGCGACTGGAGGGGCTGGAGAACATCCCGGCCATCCCGCCGAGCGCCCCGGCGGGCACCGGACTCACGCGAGAGCAGATCCGCCGCCGCAGTGTCGGGCGCGCCCTGGCGATGTCAGGGTTCGTCGAGGTGTTGCCGTTCCCGTTCATGCCCGCCGACGTGCTCGACCTGTGGGACATCCCCGCCGACGACCCACGTCGCGCGACGGTGCGGGTGCTCAACCCGCTGGAGTCCTCGCGCGCCGAACTCAACACCACGCTGCTTCCCGGGCTCGTCGAGATGACGGTCCGCAACATCACACGCGGACAGCGCGACGTGGCGCTGTACACGATCGGACAGGTCGTCATCGCCGACGACACCGTCCACCCGGTTGCCACTGTCGACGTCACGCGCCGACCGTCCCCCGACGAGATCGCCGAACTGATGGGATCGCTTCCGCGCCAACCGTTGCGCGCCGCGGTGGTGCTCGCCGGTGCCCGTGAGCCCGCCGGTCCCTGGGGTGCCGGCCGACCGGTCGATGCGTCCGACGCCTTCGACGCCGCCCGGGTGATCGGTCGCGCCTCGGGGGTCGAGGTGAGCATGGTCGCCGCCGAACACGTGCCGTGGCATCCGGGTCGTTGTGCGCGAGTCGTCGCCGACGACGGTGCGGG
>NZ_JAEMTF010000110.1 GCF_016462415.1 Williamsia sp.
ACATGCAGACCGCCATCGACAACATCATGGTGTCGATGAACCTGGGTGCTCGCCTGCGCTGATCGGTTGCCGACCGACCGCTGAGAGATTCGATGGAACCGATTCGACGACGGTGACGTCCAACCGATCGGAACATCCGATTTTTGGTTACGATCCGTTACTCACGTAAACGACCGGAGGAACACGATGGCCGACGACGGAAAATTGCATGCCGACATCAACGGACTGCGTGCATCATCGAAGAAGCTGATCCAACTCGGAGATTCCACCGACAAGGCAGTGACGAGTGGTTCCGGTGTGGAGAATTTGGTGCCGAACACAGTCATGGGCGCGAACCTCGCGGGCTTTGCGACCAACGGACCACTGTCACGTATCCCTGCTGCTACGGCCGACGCGGGGCACACCCTCGCCGGTCGCTTTTATGTCCTCGGCGAATTGGTGAACACGGTGGCAAGTCGGTACGAGACCAAGGATGTCGAAGCGGCACGTGCCATCGACGCCGCCGGCGACCTCAACACACCCGACCGAGGTCGTTGAGTGCTCGGGCGATCAGTCGTGTCGGGCGCGAACTTCTCGGCAATGCGAACGTCGGCTGGCTCTCTGGACACTCAGGCGACCTCCATCGACCAGAATGCCGATACGCTCACATCTACTTTTTCCGATGCGCCGTGGACGGGGGCCGCCAAAAACGCGGCACAGCACAAGGCCGAACAAGAGCGCCGCGAACATCGAAAAGTCTCCGCCGACCTTCGCGCATTGGGCACGGACCTGCGTTCGGACGCAGACACAATGGACAACCTGTGCAAGCTCCTCGTCCGCGACGCAACAGCACTCGAAAGTGACAATTTCGCGGTGTCCGACGACTGGGCGGTTCGCGATCTACACAACTACGAGCGCGCATATCTCGAAGCCGACAAAGATGACGACGCTGTCGCGCACGCCCAGGTGGAGAGGTTGCAGAAGCAACGGGCACAGGAAGCAGCGAATGAAACCAGGCGCCTGAGGGGGCATGCGACCGAGTTGACCCAGGTCGATCAGAAGACCGCTTCGTCGATCAACTCTCACCTGCAGACCATCGGGCAGCTCGCGCCCGCCAGCGCAGACCTGTCCGCAGCACGCGCTACCCAGGACATGGCGACGCTATCCGGCAAGAATTCCGACGGTAGCAGCCCTAGCGATGAACAGAAGAAGGATGCCGCCGAGCGCCTGCACGCCGCCGCGGATCTTGACCAGTCGACACGAGACTCTCTCGATCAGACCGGTAAGGGCGGCATCTCGCAGGAGAAGTTCGACTACCTGAAAGGCGTTGCGGCCCAGTTACCCGACAAAGTCAGCAACTACGACGATGTCGGCGGCGACCTCAAACCAGATCAGTACAAGGCTGTGCAAGGCGATGTCGCCGACACGCTAAGGATCCTCGGTAATCCTGGACTTTCAACTTCGAACGGTGACCGCGGCGGGATGACTCAACTTCCCGACAATGTTCAGACACTCCTTACACGATCCCCTACGGGGTCCGGCACTACCACGATACCGAACAAAGAGGGGAAGTCCGACGCTGTCGTCCCGACGGTCGAACTCAAGCGATTCGACGACTGGCGAGCGCTCACCAACAACCTCGGATCCGGCGACCAAGACCTTCGCCATGGATCCGATGTCGACCGCGGTCTACTGAAACAGGCGTCAGAAGTTGCAGGAAAATTGACTCCGGGTTCGGACGCGCAGATGTTCTCGACTGACTCAAAGATCTCGAACGAGGACGTCGAGGTCCGAAGGACGCTTGACGCAATGCTGAACAATGCTTCGGGTGACCACCAAGCGGTACACGACTTCGTCACAGGCAGCGACAGCATGAAAGCCACAATCAGTGGGGACGGCGCATACAACGCAAACGACCACCTGAATGGCCTGTTGCAGCATCAGTGGTCGTCAGATGAACACGGGGCCCGAAACGTTTTCGATTGGCTCAAGGATCCAGCTAGCGTCTCCGCCCCAGGACACGAAGGGCAGTTGGCGGGGGAGACGGCCACCGGACTCGCCCACCACCTGAGTTCGAACGCCTCTGACCTCAACCACATGAGGGATTCGACCGGCGGCGGATTGTCCGACGACTACACGACCCTCGGCAAGGTCAACCCAGAGCTTGTACGAAGTCTTGCGGGAGACCTGTCGCCCTATCTGGGCGGGCTCGGAGGAATTCCCGCGGATGCCACGGTTGCACACGGAGTAACACCCTTCGGATCAAAGGGAGAAATGTCAGCGATGTTCGGCGTTCTTGACGGTGATCCGCAGTCAGCGGCCACCATCAACCACAATGCGTCCAACTGGATCGAGTACGCAGCCCAGGAGGCCGGTCGAGACCCGAGCATGTCCGCAGGTCTCGGACACTTCTCCGGCACGTTGAACGACGTGATGCACGACGGCCTGAACGAGCAGATCTCGGCCCTGAAGGCTAATGACGACTACGGGCAGGCCACCCGCTCGAACGAACTCGGCACCGTGTACGACACCGGCGCCGCCGCACTGGGCATGATCCCAGGCGCCGGCCCGGCGGTTGGCCTCCTCGCTCCCGGCGCAAAGCTCGATTTGCTCGGTGAAACTCCGATACCCGGCGCGGACCAGGCGGATTCGTATACTGCGGCTCTGCAGAAGCTTGCCACCGATGGTCGCGGCGATTCCCTAGCACGTCAGTTTAGTTTCGCAGAGGGCTATATTCAGGACCACCCGCAGCAACGAGAAGTCTTCGAGAACTTTTTTGGCGAAAAGAAAGAACTAGACTGGGATAAGGTTACTTCAGGCAGCTCTGACTTCAAGCAAATTATCGATAATATCAATGCCTACAAGTCCTACGCCCAAGAGTTTGACGACGGCAGCGGTGACGCAAAAGTTGATCCAAAGAAAATTCCACGGCCATGACCTTTTCACGCGCGGCCGCGTCACGGCGGTTGGTTCTTTTTGCAACAATAGTAGTTATGTTTCTCACCGCGTCTTGCGGAGATAAAATGCCAAAGGAACCTGACCCATCGCCGACTTCGATAGCCAACTCTTACCGCGTCTCCCATAAATGGATCTCGACCGAGGCGCTCCGCCCAGAAAGCGCCGAGGGATCCATTGTTCGCGCCGCGCTTGAGTCGGACGAAATATTGATATCGACCGTCGCCCGTGAAGCACAGTATCCCGGTTTTATCGCGGCAAGTGACCAGTACTACGAAAACTCTCACACGCCAGGCGACCCCTACGACAACCAGTTTGCCGGGGCAGTGATCTTTACGCCTACAGAACGTCAGGTACTGGCGAGTGGCCTCGCGTTTACCGTATGCATGGTTGGACGTGTGCAAGCCAAAACTGATCGCCCTCAGAACCTGTTTCAATTCGTCTCTCGAATTGAGATCGCCACAACGGGTACGCCACCGCCCCGAAATCAGGTGGGTTCAGCGGATCGCCCCAGTTCGAATATGTTCGGCGATTGGAGAATTCGAGACATCAAGTTGGTCGACAATCATCCAGCGACGCCACCGCTGACATGCCAACCGGCGTTCTACGAGCAGCACAAGAATGACCCAGCGTCGCCAGGCTGGCCTACGTCGCCAGAGTTACCACCATCGTCGTCAACGGAACCCCGTTGAGCCGCCCCGGATGAAACAGGTCCGGCGTCAAGCCGCCTGCCGTCATATCGGCATGGCCACGAGTGTTTCAACCAGGGTCTGCAGACCAACTATCTACACCCGAGGCCGAGGTAAGTGTTCATGGCGATGAGGCGAAAAGCCACGGTTGTTTTTTCCGGGCTCATTTCAGGAATGGCATTCCTCTCCGCGTGCACGCAATCCGAGGGCCCCGTCAGCGAACCGAGTCGGTCCAGCTCAAGCCAGATCGGGCCAGAAACCGTGAAGACCTTCTGGGTGACCACGCCTGCCGTTGCCCTTTCTTCACCAGAGGGCACGTTCTTGCGCGCCGCTCTCGAGTCGTACGCGAACGTGGTGTACACCTCAGACCAACAATTCGCTTACCCTGGATTTTCGTCACATTCTAAAATTGCCTACGTGAACAGTATTCCGTACGCTCCGCCGAGTCAGATCCGACCTTTGCTGACGCGCGCTTACGCTGTCATGACGGTAACGAACAACAACGGTGGCGTGGCAGAGGCAATAATCTGCTCCGCGGCAATGACCAAGCGAACCTATTCCGGAAGCCCTTCCAACATCGAAATCGACAGGTTGAACCTGCGTTACAAAAAGATCGGAAGCCTGCCCCTCGCTTCACCACCAGGGGATGCGAATCGGCCGTCCACTGACGTCTTCGGAGGGTGGCTTCTGACGGACTACGAACGGCTGCCACGAGACTCGTCGTCGCAGGGCCGGGAATGCGCCGCGATGGGCTTGGAGAGAAACGTGGGCCGCGTGTCGAGTCCCGGGTGGCCGTCGGCGTCAGCCAGCTCGACAAACCCGAGTCCGAGCTCATGAGCGAACCAACCGAATGGTCTCGCCCGGTGCGCCTGAGCGACCTCCCACCCAATATTGCTCGGGCGCTGACCCGTCCGTCGAAACCTGGCGAAATCGACGCTCTGAAAGCTGAGATCGCCGGTCGTCGTGGACAGCCCACCGAAACCGCACGCGCTCCTTCGGTCAGCGTTCCCACCCACCTCAGGCACGCCATTCTCACCCCCGCGGAACGACAACAGGAGATCAATGACCGCGGTCTCTATCAGACCCTCGACGAGCAGATAGACGAGTGGCTCGACGAAAACGGCGGCACCATCCCGCCGGACGTGCTTCGAGACATAATCGACCGGCATAAGGCCCACCTCGCCTCGCGGCCGGGCAACACCGCCTGAACTACCGAGCTGTCAGTCCTGCGGCTCCGACCAGGCAACCTGGATCAGCCGCTCGCCACTGCGCTGGACGAGTACGCCTCGACCAGGGGGACGCGGCGCGCTCTTGGTAGTACCGAGCAGGATGCCCTCGTCCTTGGAGGCACTCATCGCGAGGCCGTCCACCGAGAGATCCTTGAGTCGACTGATGACCGGGTCGTACATCGACCGCGCCGCACCACCGCTGCGTCGAGCCAGGATCAGGTGCAGGCCGATGTCGCGGGCCTGCGGCAGCAGGTCCACCACGGGCAGCAACGGGTTCCCGGAGCCGACGGCGACCATGTCGTAGTCGTCGACCACTAGGTAGACCTCGGGGCCCTCCCACCACGACCGATCTCGAAGCTGCGCCGGGGTGACGTCTGGTCCCGGCAGACGTTTCTGCAGCAGTTCGGCGAGTTCTGCCACGTACGGCTCTGCCTGTTGCGCGGTGGTCGCGTACGCCGCGAGGTGGTTGCCCTCCACCTCGCCCAACAGAGTGCGGCGGTAGTCGACCATCAGCACCTTGGTCTCCACCGGCCGGCCGTTCGCCACCAGTCCTCGAATGATGGTGCGCAGCAATGTCGTCTTGCCGCTCTCGACGTCGGCGAACACCAGGAGGTGCGGCTGAGCGGCGAAATCGATGGTCACCGGAGCGAGTTCGGCCTCATCGATGCCGATGGTGACCCGCATCGGACTGCGCGGTACCAGCGCCTCGGCGCGGGCGACGACGCTCTCGCGGTCGACCCGGTCCGGGAGCATGCGCACATCCGATGCGACACGGCCCGGATAGAACTCCGCAACCTGCGCGACCGCGGAGGACACCGCCGTCGACATGTCGTCGGTGGCCGTCGAGTTGTCCAGGCGTGGGAGCCCGATCAGCATGTGCAGCCGGTCCGGGCTCAGGCCACGTCCCGGCCGCCCGAGCGGAACCGTCGCGGCGATCTTGCGATCGATCTCGGAGTCCGCGGAATCGCCGAGTCGCAGTTCGATCCGGGTGCCCAGCAGATCCTTGACGACCGGACGGATCTCCATCCACCTCGACGCCGCGATGATGAGATGCACACCGAACGAGAGGCCCTGCGCGGCAATCGCACTGATCGCATCCTCGAGCACCTCGAACTCCGAACGGATGGTCGCCCATCCGTCGATGACCAGGAACAGATCACCGAAACCGTCGGCGTCGAGTCGCTCGTCACCGGCGGCGCGACGACGCCGGAACTCGGCCATGGAGTCGATCCCGAGATCACGGAACCGCGCCTCACGCTGGCGGAGCACGGAAATGACCTCGGCGACCGTGCGTCGCACCCGATCCTCTTCGAGACGCGTTGCGACCGAACCGACGTGCGGCAGACCGGCCAGACCGGTGAGCGTGCCACCACCGAAGTCGAGGCAGTAGAACTGAACTTGCTCGGGGGTGTGCGTGATCGCCGCGGACAGGATCAACGTGCGCAGGGCCGTGGACTTGCCCGACTGCGGTCCGCCGACGACCGCAGCGTGCCCCTGCGCGCCCGACAAATCGAGCTGCAGGACGTCGCGACGCTGATCGTAGGGGCGGTCGACGATGCCGACCGGGAACCGGAGACCGGCCAGGCTGTCCGACGCGGCCGAACGCCAATCCCGTGCGCGCAGCAACCTCGTGACCGGCGGCGAGTCCTCCAACGGCGGCAGCCACACCTCGTGGGCGGGGCGGCCGTGGCCCACCAGCTGCGACACCACCATGTCGAGCTCGGTGACCGTCCTGCCCTCGCGCAGGATCGGACCGGCGTTGTCCGCGTCGGCGACCGGTTGTTCGATGACCGCCGGAGCGGGGGTCCGCATCTCGGGTACGTGAGCGGCGGTGAAGACGCGGATCGGCACGCTGGGCCCCGATCGCGCCCGGGAGTCGCCGCGTCGGACGGCGCTGCGCGTCGCGAGGTACGGACCCGACACGTACGACGCGTTGAACCGCACGGGTTCCGACGAGTCGCACTTGAGATACGCCGACCCCGGGACGGCCGGCAGGTGGTAGGCGTCGGGCACGCCGAGCACAGCGCGGGATTCGCTGGCCGAGAACGTTTTCAGACCGATCCGGTAGGACAGGTGCGAGTCCAGACCCCGCAGCTTGCCCTCCTCGAGCCGCTGCGAGGCCAGCAGCAGGTGCATCTGCAGCGATCGGCCCAGTCGGCCGATCATGACGAACAGCTCGGCGAAATCCGGTTTCTGAGACAGCAGTTCGGAGAACTCGTCGACCACGATGAACAGTGCGGGCAGCGGATCGAGCGGCGCACCGTTGAGTCGCGCCTTCTCGTAGTCGGCCACGTTGGCGAAGTTGCCTGCGGAGCGCAACAGTTCCTGTCGCCGGTTCATCTCGCCGGCCAGGGCGTCACGCATGCGGTCGACCATCGCCAGCTCGTCCTCGAGGTTGGTGATGACCGCGGCCACGTGCGGCAGCTCGTCGAGTCCGAGGAACGTCGCGCCACCCTTGAAGTCGACGAGGATGAGGTTCAACGACTCCGGCGCGTGGGTGGTCACCATCGACAACACCAACGTGCGGAGGAACTCCGACTTACCCGAGCCGGTGGCGCCGATGCACAACCCGTGCGGGCCCATCCCGTGCTCGGCCGCCTCCTTGATGTCGATCTCCAGCGGCTGACCGCTCTCGGTAACGCCGACGGGAACCCGTAGACGGTCCCGCGGGGTTCGCGGCCGCCAGACGCGGTCGGGGTCGATCGCCGATGCGTCGGCGACACCGATCAGTCGCATCAATCCGGGATCACGCGGACCGGTGTCGGCGTCGAGGTTGATGAGCTGCGCGGCGGTCGCCAGCGAGTATCGCGCCATGCGACGGGCAATGGCCTCGGCGGTCGCAACAGGCATCTCGTCGGGAACTGCGAAGTTCTCGACTCCGAACGCCGACCGCGCGCCCAGCGTCGTCCCATCCACCACGAGCTGGGTTCCGCGTCGTGCCGCGAGCATCAACGGGGTCTCGCCGAGGCCGATGACGGTCACCGAGTCGAGTCCGCCGTCGTTGATGCTGCGTTCGTCACCGGCGACGAATCCGCCGGCCAGGATCACCATCCACTGGATCCGGCCGTCGACGGGAGAGGCGTTGCGGGAGAACCGCGGTCGTTCGGTCAGCTCGGGATCGTGGTCCTCCTCGAACTCGCGCAGCGACTGGTAGAGCATCCGTGCCGGGCCGGCACCGTCACGACGTTCCGGATGCGCGACGTGCGGCAGCCACTTGGCCCAGGACCATTCGGCGTTCTCCGGGTCGGAGCAGACGATCGCCACTCGTACGAGGTCGGGGCCGTGGAATGCGCACAGCTGCAGCACCATCGACCGGGCGAGTGAATTCACCGACGTGACGGTGCCCTCGATCGAGATGGCCGGGAACGCCCGCAGCGACACCGCCGTCGGCAGACCGCGGACCACCGCGTGCATCCGGATGAACCGGCGCAGCGCCATGACCGACACCGGTTCGAGGTCTTCGAGGGGGCCCGTCTCGGGCCGGGCGAGTCGGGTCGCGAGACGCTGCGCGCCGATGCCGAGGCGGACGTGGCAGAAGTCGGCGTCGTCGGTGCGGCGCTCCCACATCCGACGTGACCCGACCGCGGGCAACAGCGAGCCGGGCGACGGATGCGACCAGGCAAGGGCTTTGAGCTGGGACTGGGCGGTGTCGTCGACGTCCTTGCGGATACGGCCCAGGTAACGCAGGTAGTCCTTGCGTTCCTCGTTCAGCTCGGCCGCCTTCGGCCCGCCGCCGCGGCCCCCGCTGGCGAACATGCCGACCATCGACATCACCATCATCATCGGGAACAGCAGGGTGACCGGGTTGCGCAGCGCCGCCGACCCCGCGGTGAAGAACAGCCCCATCATGCCGACCATCGCCACGATCATGACCACCGGCAGCAGCCGGGAGACAATTCCTGCGGGAACATTGCGAGGGATCTCGGGCGGTGGCTGGATGGACATCTCGCCACCGGGCAGACGCGGGCGTGGGGGCCGTGCGCGGCGTACGAAACCCTCAGTCGTCATCTGACCTCCCCCAAGCCGTTGGTCGTTGCGTCGGCTATCGTACGTTTCGACAGTTGACTGGGAGGCACTGGATACAGATGACGACACACCAGCCTGGATCCATGTCTTCGGGACAGGGATCGGTGGTTGCCGCCAACCCGTTCGCCGCGCCGACCGCGTTCGCGGGCCCCGGCCAGTCCGCATCACCCGCGCGCGTCGATCCGGAACTATGTCGGGTGTCGGTGCTCTCCGGTCGCACCCAGGTCGATGTCGCACTGCCTGCCGACGTTCCCGTCGCGTCACTGATCCCCGAGCTGGCCGGGCTGTTGATGCGCAATCAGTTCGGTGAGCCCGAGCGCGTTCCCGACGATCTCTCGCTGCACTGGACCCTGGGCAAGGTGGGCCAGAAGGTCCTCGACGAGACGCGGACCCTGATCGAGTCCGGCATCGTCGACGGCGATCTGCTCGTGCTGCGTTCCGAGGCCACCACCGAACTACCGACCGTCTACGACGACGTCATCGACGCGGTCGCGGGCATCACCCGTCGCGAGTTCCAGTCGTGGTCGCCGGCCGCGGCCCGCTGGGTGGGAGTCATCGCGTTCCTGGGGATGATCGCCGTCACCGGCACGCTCGCGTTGATCGCATCGTGGTCGGAGCACCGTTACGACATCGGCGCTCTCGCCTTCGTCGCCACGGTGGTGTTCTTCGTCGCCGACCTCGTCGCACGCAACAACGGCGGTGACCGGGTCGTCGGCGCCGCACTCTCCGTCGCGACGTGTCTGTCGGTGTTCGTGGCCTGCGTGGCGATCCTGTCGGCCGCCGATCACGCGGCCAACGTCCTTCTCGGCGCCGGTGTCTCGATCCTGGTGGCCGTCGTCGCACTGCGGGTGACCTCGGGTGAACCGTTCACCCACCTGGCGCTGATCACCGTCTCCACGCTGGTCGCCATCGGCGCCGTTGGGCAGCTCCTGTTCACCGCGCCGGTGCAGCACACCGCGGCCGTGCTCGGCGTCATCGCGTTGCTGGTCGCCCTGATCGCGCCGCGTCTGACGATCCTGTTGGTGCGCCTGCCGGTCCCGACGGTGCCGTCGGCGGGAGCATCCCTCGACGACATCGACCCGCCCAACCAGCAGAACGTGAACCCCGGTGTCGCTGCCATCGGTGCCGTCGCGCTGCCGGAGACCGCGGCGCTCGAACTTCGAGCCAAGGCCGCCAACGCCCACATGTCGGGGCTGATGCTCGGCGCAGCCGCCGTCGCCACGGTGTGCGCGGTGCTGACGGCTGTACCGACCCCCGATTTCGCCTGGAAGGCCGCCCTGTTGGGCGCGTTGATCGCACTGGCCACGATCCTGCGCGGACGCTCGCACTCCGACCTCGTGCAGGCCGTCGGAATGATCGGGCTCGGCGCGAGCGCCCTGCTCGGCGTGATCGGCGCACAGTTCTTCGCCGGTGGTGTCTGGGTCGTTCTCGCGGTCGGGGTTTTGCTGCTGCTGGCCGCGGCCGCCTTCTACTTCGGTGTCATCACACCGAACATGGAGTTCTCCCCCGTGCTGCGACGTATCGGCGAGATCCTCGAGTACCTGGTGATCGCCGCGACCGTGCCCATCGCGGCCTGGGTCATCGGCCTGTTCTCACTCGCCCGCGGGATATGACAGCGCGGCCGTCGCATCGGTCGTCGCTCGGGCGTGGCCGACTCGCGTTGGTCACCCGGGTCGGCCTGGTCGCCGTGATCGGGGTCGGCGCCACCTCCGCGGTACCCATGACGGCCGTCGCAATGCCGGGCATCAGCCGCACGATCTCACCGCCGCAGATCTCCGGACCGGTCCCGTCCGAGGGCCCGGTGGGTCCGGCGGTCCCCACCAAGAGGGCGGTCGCGGACTGTATCGAGACCGTGTCCTCGAGGGGCGATTACATCTCGCCGCCCGCATCGTTCGACCTGCTCGGCATCGAGAAGGCGTGGGAGTTCTCGCGTGGCGCCGGCCAACGCGTCGCCGTGATCGACACCGGCGTCTTCCGGCATCCTCGGCTGTCGGTGAGTGGCGGCGGCGATTACGTGTCCTCCGGTGACGGCACGCAGGACTGCGACGGTCATGGCACCGCGGTCGCCGGCCTGATCGCGGCCAAGCAGTCCACCAACGACGGATTCGCCGGCATCGCACCGGACGCCTCGATCATCGCGATCCGCCAGACGTCACGGGCCTACGAACCGGCCGACGCACGCCAGGCGCCTGACGGCACGTCGATCAAGTCGGACGGCTACGGCGACGTGGCCACCCTGGCCCGGGCGGTGGTGCGCGCGGTGAACCAGCGCGCCACGGTCATCAACATCTCCGAGGGCGCGTGCCGACCGGCAGGCGCGGACCTTCGAGACCGCGCCCTGGGTGCGGCCGTCAAGTACGCCTACGACCGCAACGTCGTCGTGGTCGCAGCGGCGAACAACGTCGGGCAGGGCAACGAAGGGTGCGGCACCCAGAACCCGGCCGCGTTGGGCGGTATCGACGTCGACCCGTGGGCGAGCGTGGTGACGAAGTCGTCGCCGGCGTACTTCTCCCCGTACGTGATCGCCGTGGGCTCGGTCGAGGACGACGGCCGCCCGTCGCCGTATTCGCTGGCCGGGCCGTGGGTCACGGTCGCCGCACCGGGAACGGATCTGGTGTCGCTGAACATCGCCGCGAACCCGCCGATCATCGACGCGTTCAAGGCCGACAACGGCTCCAGTCCCCTCACTGGCACCAGCTTCGCCACGCCGTACGTCTCCGGGTTGGCCGCTCTGATCCGAGCACGCTTCCCGCGGCTGACCGCACGGCAGGTGATCGACCGGATCACCCGCACGGCCCACCACCCCGCCGACGGTCGCGACGGCGCGGTCGGTTACGGCCTGATCGACCCGGTGGCCGCGCTGACGACCACCACCCCAGACGTCACGCCCGCCGGTGCCACACCCGCCGACCCCAGAACCGGCGACACCCGCGACGTCTACGCCGCCGAACCGGTGCGCCCACAGGTGAATCCGGCGCAGCCCAGTTCGGTCCCCCGCTACGTCGCCCTGGGCGTCAGTGCCGGCGCGGTCCTGCTCGCCTTGGCCGCGTGGATGCTGCTGCGACGACGCAACGGCGATCGCGATCAATTGCGCGAAGGGATCGACTACTGATGTCGGCGGACGCGTGGACGCTGAGCACGCATGAGTTCCGATTGTTGTGGGAGATGCAGGCTGATCGCACGCCCTACCCGCGCACCTTCGCCTTCGGGGGCGGCGAGACGTTCGACGATGCCGACGATCGACGCAAGGTCGAGAAGCAGATCAGGTCTGAGTTGCAGGCCACGACTTCGCAAATGAAGGAAGCTGCTTTCGCGTCGTTTGCCGCGCCCAGGTTCAGCGTTGATGTGATCGGTGCGCGCGCTCATGGAACCCGCCTCGACCACTTCCGGGCCCACGGCGCATGGCGCGGTCGGCCCGAACCCGCGTTTCTAGCCGTACAGAAGTCGACCGATGACCTGACCATCGGCGGCGATGTCGACATCACCAGATACGACGCGACCGGGTGGAGTGACGCCATCGTGGGTGTACTACCGCAATCACCACCGGCGGGTCGGCTGCCGGTCGACAACAACGTGCCTACCAACTCCCAACCGGTTGCCGACGTCGTCTTGCGATCGATCGCTTCGAGCGCATCGAAAACCTCGGCAGCAGCTGCGTTCGCGCACTTGGCGCCATCGATGGGTGCCGTGATCACGCTGCGGGTTGGGTCACTCGCCGACACGCACAGTCCGGATTCTGCGGACATCCATGTCGCAGACATCGACGACGATGGGCGTTACGCGCTCATCATGGATGAGCCCGCGACCGCCCTGGGGGTGGACGCCGACGCATTGGCTCGGCTTGTCAACAAGGTCCTCAACACGGTGCGCAGTCGGCACGACGAGAAGAGAGAATCAGCATGAGACGCATCGTTCCGATGCTGGCATCATGTAGCGGACAGCCGTACAGAATAAGGGGACCTGGATTGAGAACGTCAGTACACGGCCCGACCCGACGGACCACCGCCGTCGCGAGTGCGGTTCTCGCCGCGGCACTTGTCGCGGTCGTCGGATGTTCTCCCTCGGCCGACGGACCGGCCCCGCAAGCCGCATCCTCATCGTCGAACCCGGACGCGCTTCCCACGCCGGAGGGCACTGTCCCCGACTCAATCGAGGACATCAACTCCACCAAGGACATGACCGGAGTCGTAACCACCTACAGCAACGACGCGAATCCCTACATCAAGCTGATTCCGTACGTCTGCCCGTTCCTGCCGGATTCGCTCACCCGCGAAAAACTCGGAATGGTCGATAAACAAACCGGATTCGGTGGGCAGCACACTCTGCTACAAATCTGCAATATGGGTAGCGCGACAGGGCCGAATTATGAGCAGTTAGGAATAACGGTGACAGTCCAGGCCACTAGTTTTTCGGACGCAACAAGCACCGCCAGCATTAACAAGATTGCAGAAGACGTGCCTGTATGGAAGAACGTGACTGGAACGGTTTACAAGAACTCAATCGACGATACGGACGAAGAGAAAGTCTGCAACATCGTCTGGGGGACTTTCTACGGAAGCGCAGTTGTTTCGATTTTTGTAAGCAAGGGCTACGTAGCTGACGCCTGCCAGAAGGCGCCGGAGGTTGCACGGATGGTCGCCCCGTTCTTGCCGTCTACCCCCTCAGAGATGCGACCTACGGAGAAGTAGTCATGAGCAGTCCAGGTGGGACCCCATCGATTGATGCCATAAAAAGCGACTCATCCCTCAGGTTTAGTCCAGATACCGCCCGTGCGATCGCTCAGCATTGCAATTCCTCTGCTGCGTCATTTGAAACGATTTGGAAGAACGCCCAGTCGCTAATCAACACAGGGTCTGCTGGAAATTTTGATTCGGCGGGCAATATACAACGAAGCCTTCAAGCACTCGGAGAGTCTTGCATCAACTCCGTGAGAGGCCTCAGGGACAATGCCAGAGACCTCGGCGACGCCGTCAGAGCTGCAGGCCAACGAATTCAGACTCAAGACGAGGAGGTCTCCAACTCGCTGAAATCAACTTCCGACAAAGCAGGGGGTTACCCCCCAATAGGTCAGCCCGCGACCGGCGCCTCCGACTGTCGCCCATCCGACCCTATTGGCAAGGATGCGTTCCTAGGCCGCTTCCCATGTGAGGCAAGCGCCGAGAACTCGCCGGGTGGTGGAGTGGTGGAATGGGGTTTTGGAAATAGCCAACCCGCAAACCCCGTGTCACTGAACGCTCTCGTAACCAACTGGATGTCAGTGGCTCGAGACATCGCCGCGACCGCAGCGGCCCTTGACGCCGGCATTTCGGGAGTTTTGGCAAACGGGACCTGGACAGGCACGGCCGCCGACGGAGTACGCGCAGGATCTAGAAGCGTAGCCGACATAGCCACCAGCACGGGCAGGAACGCTTTCGTCAACGCCAATGTAGTCGCCGGTTGGGTCGCTGCGGTCATAGGAACGCAAACCGGTTTCAACGGACTAAAGTCACGGCTAGAAACCGAGAACCACACATATAACACCGTCGTCATGGCCTCGGGCGTTAATCCTTCAGCGGTGCAGCGCCATCAGGAGGTTGTCAACGCCTTAGACCAACAAGGCCGCATGATCATTGATAATACCTATAACCCCGGAGCCACGAAGACCTCGACGAGTTTGCTGAATCTTCCCGATCCCGGAAGCCCGATTGGCACCATCATGCCGATGGGGTTCTCGCGCCCGGCCAATGGCGGAGGCAGTGGCTCTACCGGGACTAGCGCGGCCGGCGCTGGCGCTGGAAGAGGCGGCGCCGGCGGTGGGGGCGGGGGAAGTGGCCCAGGCCCCGCGGGCAATCGGACCGGTAGCGATGCGGCGCAGACACTGTCGCGCCAGGGCTCCGGCGATCCGGCTGGCGCTGCTAAAAACGCTGCTGCCCAATCCGGTCAAGCCAGCAACCCGGCGTCGGCGGCGCAGTCGGCGATGTCGAAAGCCGGTGACGCCACGAAGGGGCTGG
>NZ_JAEMTF010000024.1:0-9182 GCF_016462415.1 Williamsia sp.
GGGTGGGGGTGGTGGCGACGGCGAAGTGCCGGGCCAGAGCGGACAGCTTCACCGTCGGCGCCTCGTCGCGGGGGAGCACCCGGCGGGCCAGTTTCACCGTGCACAGCACCCGACGGAACGTCCAGGGGTGGCCGAGCTCGGCGGCGGCCGCCCGCAGGAAGGACATGTCGAAACCTGCGTTGTGCGCGACGAGGACGCAGCCGTGTGCGAACTCCAGGAACGCGGGCAGCACCTCGTCGATCCGCGGCGCGCGGTAGACCATCGCCTCGGTGATGCCGGTGAGGGCGACGATGTGCTGCGGTATCGCCCGTCCCGGGTCGACCAGTGTCGCCAGTTCCCCGAGGATCTCCCCACCACGGACCTTCACCGCCCCGATCTCGGTGATGCGGTCGGTGGCGGCGCTGCCGCCGGTGGTCTCGAGGTCGACGACGACGAACGTCGTCTCGAACAGCGGGGGATCGAAGCCCGCATCGCCGATCGTGTCGAACGACAGCTGTGTCCCGAGGACCGCCGGATCGTCGCCGTCGGCGATCTGCGCTGGTCGATTGGTGCCGGTGGGACCACTGGTGCTGCTGTGAACATCGAGGTCAAGGTGATCAGGGAGACCCATGAGGCGAACATTAGTTCGACGGGCCGACGGCGGCGGTGTCGAGGCCGGCATGACGAAGCGCGGATCGATGCCGGTGAACGTTGTCGGTGGGTGTCGTTACCGTCGCCCACGAGAGCCTCGATGGCCCGGACCGGGTCGCCGGGCCGACAAATTCCACCGACTTCGTAAATGAGATGGAGATCACAATGCAGCTCGACTGCGCGACCTGCCCCGGCCGTCCCCGTGCCTGCGACGGATGCATGATGACGGTGTTCTTCGCGGCTCCTACCACCAGAAACGGTGCCGACGGCCCGATCGGGATCGACGCGTCCGCGGCACGGGAGGCCGATCGCCTCCACCTCGCCATCGACACCTTCATCGCGGCCGGGATGGTGGACGCATCCGCGCACGAACTGCCCATCGTCCGGGAACACGGTGGTCAGGGAGTCGAGGGTCACACGAACGTGCGCAGGCTCCGCGCGAGTTGAGGGTTTGACCCACGACGCACCGAAGATGTGTCCCGGTGGACAGATGAGGGGGACGTTTCGTAACCTTTCCGAGACCTTACGGAGTAACCCGCTTCAAACGGAGCGGATCGTCTGGTCGCCGCTCAATCGTCCTGCGGGACGAACCGGGGAACCATCACTTCGGACCACGTCCGATCGGGGTGAATCCCCCGTGCGCAGCACGTGCCTGTGTACGCGGGTAGGGCCACTCTTCCGGCCCGAATCCGACAGCTAACTCGGTAGGCGGCTGAGGAAGAACTAGAGGAGAACTCGCTTCGTGGCGAAACACCGTTTGGAACAGCCGAATACCGGGTTGAAGACCGCACGCAACGCCGTGGTCACCGGTTCGATCGCACTGGGCACCGTGGCCATGGGAGCCGGTCCCGCACTCGCAGCACCGGTCACCGTCCCTGGCATCGGCACCTTCGAGGTCCCCGGCATCACCGAGAAGCAGGTACCGCCGCAGTTCAAGTCGAAGCCCAAGCCCAAGGGGCCGCAGACGTCGCCGAACCTGTTCGGCAACGTGGGCGCAACCGGGAAGCGCGCCGCATCGGCTGCGCTGACCCGGATCGGTTCGCCGTACGTGTACGGCGCCGCGGGCCCGACCGCCTTCGACTGCTCCGGACTCGTCTACTGGGCCTACAAGCAGGCCGGCAAGACCATTCCCCGCGACAGCTACGGCCAGCTCGGCGGCGGCACCCCGGTCGCCAAGAAGGACCTGCGTCCCGGCGACGTGGTCATCTTCCTCGGCGGATCGCACGCGGGTATCTACATCGGCAACAACAAGATCGTGCACTCCTCCACCGAGGGTGTCCCGGTCCAGAAGGCCAGCCTGGATTCCATGTCGTTCTACGGTGCCCGTCGCTACTGACACCTCGGCCACGTATGAACGGAGACCTCCGACCCGAGATCGTCGGAAACGACGAGATCACGCCTCGCCACGTCATATCCTTCCGTGGGCGAGGGGGGAGTTCACGCGCCGCGGGCGGCGGTACTCGGATGTCGAGAAGCGTCGGTCACTCCAGGTGGTGATGGCTCGTCGATGATGTGGGATCGGGTGTTGCGGAAGTGGGGATGGAGCAGGTGCGTGTGAATCGAGCGGCGGTGGTCATGCGACTGCTCACGACGGTGGTGCTGACGGCACTCGTCATCGCGCTCGGGTTCGGGTCATCCGCGGGTGCCGATCCGTCACCGCGCAGTCCCGATCAGCTGCTGACGCGGTACAACTCACTCGGCCGCGAAGCCGAGAAGTCCGCCGAGGCCATGCACAACGCGGAGATCCAGCTCGCCGCCGGACAACGGGCGGTGTCGGAGTCCAAGGCCGGGGTGGCAGCCGCGACCAAGACCCTCGACGGATTGTCCGCGCGACTCGACGAACTCCAGGGGCGGGTCGACGGGCTGGCCCGCGCCAGTTACCGCGGCGCCCGGGTCAACCGGCTCTACGCTGTCCTCGTCTCCGACTCGCCGCAGTCGCTGCTCGATCAGATGTCCGGCCTCGAGATGGTCTCCCGGCAGACCGTCCGGGACCTGAAGGCGTATCGCACGGCCAGCTCGGCGGCGACGAAGGCGCGGGACGCGGCCACGGCCGCGGGCCGTAAGGCGGCCGATGCGGTCGCCGCCGTCGACAAGCGCCGCGCCGACCTCCAGTCCAAGCAGAGCGACCTGCAGCTGCAGATCGCCCAGGTCAAGGCCGTCTACGAGTCGCTGACCGGCAAGCAGCTGGCCGCCCTGCGCGGACCCGAGATCGATTTCGACCCGAAGCTCGTGGCCCGGGGCACCGCGGCCGAAGCCGTCGCGGTGACGGCGGCACTCACCCGCATCGGCGACCCCTACGTGTGGGGCGCGACCGGTCCGGGCCAGTTCGACTGCTCCGGGCTCATGGTCTGGGCCTACCGGCAGGCCGGCAAGGTGTTGCCCCGATCCAGTGAGGCGCAGCTCGCCGGCGGCACCCCGGTCGCACGTCAGGACATGAAGCCGGGCGACCTGGTCATCTACTACGGCGATGCCAGTCACGTCGGCATGTACGTCGGCGACGGTTATGTCGTGCACGCGTCGACGTTCGGTGTCCCGGTCAAGGTGGTCCCGGTCGACGACGCGGGCCCCTTCAACTCCGCCCGGCGATACTGACCGTGCGATCCGGGTCCCCCCGGTCGTCGCGCCCGGCCCGACGGTTCTCCACACGTCTCATCGCCCTCGCTGTCGTCGCCGCCTCGCTGGCCCTCGCGGGCTGCGGGTCGTCGTCGGAGCCGGAGGCCGCGCCCACATCGCAGGCCAATGTCTATGAGGACCAGCGAGAGTCCTCGGTTCTCGCCACCCTCGACCGGCTCACCGCGGCTCAGCGTGCAGGCGACACCGCCGCGGTCGACGCCCTGATCGATCCCGCGGCCACGCCGCAGTTCCGGGCGTCTCTGGCGCGGCAGACCACCAACGTGCACGCCGCCGGTATGGCCACCTTCCGGTACCGGATCGATCGGACCACGGCACTCGGTGAGGTCCTCGTGCCCTCCGACCTCCAGGCGCGTCTCGATGACGAGGGCAGTTCCGACTCGTGGATCGCCCCGGTCGGGTTGCAGTACGCACTCGCCGGTGTGAACGAACCCCCGGTCAACGTCGTCCGACCACTGGTCCTGGCCCGCTATGACGACACGTGGAAGGTCGTCGGAGATGCCGGGCCGATCCAGGGCGAAGCGGCGCCCACCCCCCAGTTCTGGGACTTCCCGGGCGTTCGGGCCACGCGTGCCGCCACCGCGGGCGGCGAGTCGGTCGTACTCGGCTACCCCGGCAGCACCGCACTCGCCGCCCGTCTGACGTCGTCGTTGCCCGGCGCGGTAGCTGCGGTGACCGCCTTCTGGGGCACCCAGTGGCCCCGTCGAGCTGTGCTGATCGCGACGGACTCGACGCCGGCGTTCGCCGCCCTGTCGGGAAGCGAGGGGGCCGACTCGAGCGCCGCCGCGGCCGCGACGGTCTCGGCGTCCGCCGATGCGGTCGACGGTTTCACCGAGGGGCAGCGGATCGTGTTCACACCCGGTTCGGTGACCGGACTGGCCGGCCCCGCTCTCGATGTCGTGCTGCGGCATGAGATGACCCACGTCGCGGCTCGCACCAAGACCGCACCCACCTCGGCCAAGTGGGTCACCGAGGGAGTCGCGGAGTACGTGGGTCGCAAGGGCACCTACCGGCGCCTCTCGGACGCTGCTCCCGACCTCGCGGCACAGGTCGCCGCCGGCGACGCCCCCGCGGCCCTGCCCACCGACGCCGCCTTCACCGTCTCCGGTCCCCAGGCGCCGATCGCCTACCAGAGCGCCTGGTCGTTCGCCGCCTACGTGGCAGGGAAGTACGGGGACGCCAAGCTTCGCTCCCTCTATCTCGCGCTGGCCACCGGCCCCAGCACGGCGGACGCTCAGGCCGCGGCGATGCAGGCCCAACTCGGTGCGCCCGGCGCGACCGTGCTCGCGGGATGGCGGACGTGGTTGACCGAGCAGGCTCGCCTACCGTGAACGGGTGATGCACCGGACGTTGTTGGTCACCAACGATTTTCCGCCGCGACCCGGCGGTATCCAGTCATACCTGCAGAACCTCGTCGACCGGCTGCCCGCCGATCGGATCACCGTCTACGCGCCCCGGTGGCGTGGCGACGCAGCGTTCGACAGCGCGCAACCGTATGAGGTCGTCCGCCACCGCACCGGACTGATGCTCCCGACCCCGTTCGTCGCACGCCGGGCCGCAGCGCTCGTGCGCTCACACGCCATCGACACCGTCTGGTTCGGCGCGGCCGCGCCGCTGGCGGTGCTCGCCCCCGCGGTGCGGGCGGCGGGGGCGCGGCGAATCGTGGCCAGCACCCACGGCCACGAGGTGGGGTGGTCCATGCTGCCCGCGGCCCGTCAGACGCTGCGGCACATCGGCACCCACGCCGATGTCGTGACGTTCGTCAGCACCTACACGCGCGGACGGTTCGCCGCTGCCTTCGGCGCCGACGCCGCCCTCGAGCACGTGCCGCCCGGCGTGGACACGGTGCGCTTCGCTCCGAACCCCGACTCCCGCACCCGGATCCGTGAGCGGCACGGTCTCGGTGATGCGCCGGTGATCCTGTGCTTGTCGCGACTGGTGCCCCGCAAGGGGCAGGACGTGCTCATCGACGCCCTGCCTGCGATCCGGGAGCGCGTTCCCGGTGCCCGGTTGCTCATCGTCGGCGGCGGACCGTACCGCGAGGACCTGCAACGACGCGCGCGCCACGGTGGCGTCGCCGATCACGTCATCCTGACCGGGTCGGTCGACGTGCACGACGTACCGGCCTATCACGCGGCCGCCGACGTCTTCGCCATGCCCGCCCGCACCCGTGGACGTGGGCTGGACGTCGAGGGCTTCGGCATCGTCTACCTGGAGGCGTCGGCCAGCGGGATACCGGTCGTGGCAGGCACTTCCGGTGGCGCGCCGGAGACCGTGCGCCGAGGGGTGACCGGTGAGGTCGTGGACGGTCGTGATGTCGGCGAGGTCGCCGGCACCATCGCCGGCATCCTCGCCGACCCCGCCCGCGCCGCGGCCATGGGTGCAGCCGGGCGCGAGTGGGTCGTCGAGAACTGGCAGTGGCAGTCCATGGCCCGCCGGCTCGCGACCCTGCTGTAGCGCCGAGCGAACTCAGCGGCCGTACAGCGCCTCGATCTCGTCGGAGAACTTGTCGGCGATCACCGACCGCTTCATCTTCATCGTCGGGGTCATCTCGCCGGATTCCTCGGTGAAGTCGTCGGGCAGGATGCGGAACTTCTTCACGCCCTCGGCGTGGGACACGGTCCGGTTGGCGACCTCCACCGCCGTCGAGATCACCTCACGCAGGTCGGGATCGTCGACGAGATCGGCGACCGTCGCCGAATCCGACTTGCCCGCACCGGTCTTCCACGTCGAGAACTCGTCCGGGTCGATGGTGACGAGTGCCCCGATGAACGGCCGTCCGTCGCCCACCAGCATCGCCTGCGAGACCAGCGGTTCCGAGCGCATCGCGTCCTCGATGCCTGCGGGGGAGACGTTCTTGCCGCCTGCGGTGACGATCAGTTCCTTCTTGCGTCCGGTGATCGTGATGTAGCCGTCGTCGTCGATGCTGCCGAGGTCGCCGGTGTGGAACCATCCGTCGGTCAGCGCCTCGTCGGTGGCCTCCTGGTTGCGCCAGTACCCGTCGAAGACGACCCCGCCGGACAGCATGACCTCGCCGTCGTCGGCGATCCGTACGGTGTTGCCGCCCAACGGCTTGCCCACCGTTCCGATGCGCTGCGCGTCGGGGGTGTTGACCGAGAACGCCGCGGTGGTCTCGGTGAGGCCGTAGCCCTCGCAGATCGGCACACCCATGCCGCGATAGAAGTGCCCCAGACGTTCCCCCAGTGGCGCACCGCCCGAGATGGCCAGGCGGCACCGTCCGCCGAGTGCGTCGCGCAGCTTGGAGTAGACGAGACGGTCGAACGCGGCGTGCCGCGCCCGCAGGAGAAGTCCCGGGCCGCCGGTGTCGAGTGCGCGGCTGTATTCGACGGCGGTGTCGGCCGCGGCGTCGAACAGCTTCTCGCGTGGCCCGCCGCCTGCGTTCTGGCGTGCGGTGTTGTAGACCTTCTCGAACACGCGGGGTACGGACAGGATGAAGTCGGGACCGAACTCCCCGAGATGCGCCACCAGCTTCGGGATGTCGCTCGTGAAGCCCACCTCGGTACCGCTCTGGATGGCGACGATCGTGATGGCGCGTGCCAACACGTGGGCCATCGGCAAGAACATGAGGGTGCGTGATCCGGGCTGGAGCAGCTCGCGCAGGTCGGACTGCAGAACCGCGGCGGTCTCGCTGAGCAGGTTCGCGTGGGTCAACATGCAGCCCTTGGGTCGACCGGTCGTCCCCGAGGTGTAGATCAGGGTGGCCGGATCCGCCGAGGTGACGCCGGAGCGGCGCGCGGTGATCTCGCCGGGGTCGACATCGGCGCCCTGCTCGGTGAGTTCGGCGATCGCGCCGTCGGAACCCGCGGGTCCGTCGATCTGATAGATGCGGCGCACCGAGGACAGGCCGTGCTCGAGATCCTCCACGATGGATCGGTGCGCGTCGTTCTCGATGATCAGGGCGGTCGCCTCGGAGTCCTGCAGGATCCAGTCGATCTGCCCGCCCGATGACGAGTCGTAGATGGGCACCGTCACCGCGCCCGCGGACCAGATGGCGAAGTCGATGATGGACCACTCCGGCCGGGTCGACGACAGGAGGGCGACGCGATCGCCAGGCGCCACGCCCTGTGCGACAAGTCCTTTGGCCACGGCGTCGATCCGGGTGGTCAGATCCCTGGCGACCAGCGGTTTCCATTCGGAACCGTCGGCGATCCGGAACACCACCTTCTCGGGTTCCTTCTCGGCGATGTCGACGATGATGTTCCCGCAGTGGTCGTCCGGGCTGATCTCGAATGACGCGGGCACGCTGTGTTCGCGCATGCCGACCTCCATGGTTGCGATGGGAGACAGGCCGCGATCGGCCCTGAGCGCAAGCGTAAGCCTCGGCGGGGCGTCGTCGGGGTGAGGTCGGCGACGCCGGCGACCGCGGGAGCGTGTACGAGGCGAACGGTCGGTGTGTGAAGCTAGTGCGGTGAGCAGCATTCAGGTCGCGGACGAGACCTTCGTCGCCGCGTCACCCCACGCCGTGCGTGAGGTCCTCGGCGATCGGGCGCACTGGCGCCGCTGGTGGCCCGACCTGACGCTCTCGGTGGTCGAGGACCGCGCCGAGCAGGGATTCCGGTGGACGGTCGCCGGGGGCGTGGTCGGCACCATGGAGGTGTGGTGTGAGTCGGTCCTCGACGGTTTCGTCCTGCACTACTTCGTGCACGCCGAACCCGATGAGATACTGCCCAGCGGCGGTCGCGCACTCGGCGACCGGTTGGCGCACCTGAACCACGATCGCAGGGTGGCCGGGCGGGTCATGTCGACCGAGGTCAAGAATCGTCTCGAGGCCGGCCGTTCGATCGGCGACCCGGCTGCGGGGAGGAACTGAGGTCCGATGGCAGACAGAACCGAACAGTCCATCGTCATCAACGCCGATGCGGACGCGATCATGTCGGTGATCGCGGACTTCGACCGCTACCCGGAGTGGGTGTCGGCGGCGAACAAGGTGGAGATCGTCGATCCCGGCGACGGCGGGCGGGCGCGTCAGGTGCGGTTCACCCTCGACGCCGGCGTGCTGCGTGACACCTACGAGCTGTCCTACGTGTGGACCCCCGACGGCAACGCGGTCGAGTGGGATCTGGTCAGCAGTGACCTGCAGACCGCCCAACACGGCCGCTACTCGCTGGTGCAGCAGGCGTCCGGGTCGACCAAGGTCACCTACGAACTCATGGTGGACCTGGCGATCCCGATCATCGGCGCGCTCAAGCGCCGCGCCGAGAAGGCCATCACCGATGCCGCGCTCAAAGAACTCAAGAAGAGGGTCGAAGGCTGATCGATCTCGCGCCCATCCATCTCGTGATCGGCCCAGGGGGGGCCGGCGTCTCGACGGTCGCCGCTGCGGCCGCCGTCGCCCCGCCGCGCTCGGCGGACGGTGGATCCGACGGTCGCACCCTGCTCGTCACCCTCGATCGTTTCCGTCAGGCGGCACGCGTTTTCGGAGTGTATTCCACTCCGGGACAGGCGATCCCGGTGTCGCAGCGGGTGAACCTGCTCGAGATCGACACCCTCGCCCTGCTCGGCGATGTGTGGGCGGTGCTGCGTGGGCCGATGGCGCTGGCCGGCGGTGCCGCAGCCGCAGGGGTCAGCGAGATCGACCCCGACGAGCTGACCGGGCTGCCCGGGATCGAACAACTGCTGGCCTGGCGGCGGATCCGCGACGAGGCCGTCTCCGGTGCCTGGGAACGGGTGATCGTCGACTGCTCGGGCGGTATCGACGCGGTGGGCTTTCTCGGGGTCGCCGAACTCGTCGCCGGCTATCTCGAGAAGATCTGGCCACGGCACCGTCGTCTCGCGGGTGCGTCGGAGAACCCGAAGCTGACCGGGGCGGCGGCCGTCATCGACGCCCTCGTCGCCGACTGCGAGGACATCATCGGTCTGCTCGTCGACCCGACATGCGTGCACGCGCACCTGGTCGTGCC
>NZ_JAEMTF010000024.1:9282-51380 GCF_016462415.1 Williamsia sp.
GTCGACGTCACCGATGCGCCCGGCCCGCCGGTGGGTTCGCGCGCCGCCGAGGTGGACCTGGTCTCCGGCTCGGGGTTGTCCGCGGTGTATCGCCTCCGGTGGCGACAGCCGCTGCCGGATCCGCGCACCCTCGCACTGGGACGTTCCGGGGACGATCTGCTGGTGACCCTCAGCGGCTTCCGGCACCGTGTCCCGTTGCCCTCGGTGCTGCGCCGGTGCTCGGTGCGGGACGCGCGATGGGAGGATGGGATGCTGAACATCCGATTCCAGCCCGATCCGCGGGTCTGGCCCCGCCACGAGCCCGAGGTCGGCGGGGAGTAGGGCGCCGTCGAGCGCCGGAGTCGAGACGCCTGTGAGCAGGCACGACGAGATGACGACAGCGATCGGGAGGGGAGTGATGATGTCCGACAGTGCCGGGGGCACCACCTCCGACCCGGATCCGGTGCGCACGCTCGTCCTCGGACTCCTCGAGCGGGTCGAACAGTTCGCCACCACCGTGATCAGCGACCGCGATCCGCGTGAGGGTGGCTCCGGTGACCTCGGACCCGCCATCCGCGCGACCGTCGACACGGTGATCACCGAGATCGGTGAGTTCGTCAACAACCTGATCGCGGCGATCATCGCGGTGCTCGAGGCCATCTCGGCTGCGCTCGACGAGGCGATGGGTGCGCGCGCTCGTACGGCCCCGGGGCATCCGACCCGCCCGGCCACCGGATTCCAACCCATCGCGGTCGAGGTGGAGATGGGCGAGCCGCAGTTGTGAACAACTCCCACACGATCGGGATCGACATCGGCGGCACGAGCATCCGTGCCGCGGTGGTCGACGCCCGCGGCGAGATCCTCGACAAGGTGCGGGCGCAGACCCCGCCCACCGCGCAGGCACTGGAGAAGTGCCTGGACCGACTGGTCGCCGAACTCCGTTCGCGATGGTCGGTCGAGGCGGTCGGCCTTGCGGTGGCGGGATTCCTGACGCCGGACCGGTCGGTGATCCGGTTCTCCCCGCACCTGCCCTGGCGTGAGGTCGCGGCGGGCGCGGAGATGAGTGCGCGGATCGGGCTGCCGGTCTCGCTCGAACACGACGCCAACGCGGCCGCGGTGGCCGAGCGCCGTTTCGGGGCGGCGGGCGGCGGCCACAACACCCTCGTGTTGGCCATCGGTACCGGCATCGGGGCCGGACTCCTGCTCGAGGGGAAGTTGTACCGCGGTAGCCACGGCGTGGCGCCGGAACTGGGTCACCTGTGCGTCGTCCCCGGTGGACGCGTGTGCTCGTGCGGCAAGTTCGGCTGTTGGGAGCGGTATTGCAGCGGCACCGCTCTCGTGGACAGCGTGGTCGAACTGGTCGCCGACGGCACCTACCGGTCGAGCCAGCTGGCGCGTGAGACCGCCGAGGACCCCGGTTCGCTGACCGGGCGGCGCGTCGCCGCGGCGGCAGGCGACGGTGACCCGGTCGGAGTGGCCGCGGTCGCCGAGTTCGCGCGGTGGCTCGGTCAGGGGCTGGCCATGATCGGTGACATCTTCGATCCCGACCTGATCGTGTTGGCCGGCGGCGTCGGCGCGTCGAGCGGTCTGTTCCTCGACGAGGCGCGCGATCACTACGGCGCGATGCTCACCGGATCCGGACACCGGCGGCTCGCGCGGATCCGTGGAACGCAGCTCGGCGAGGCGGCCGGCATGATCGGCGCGGCCGACATTGCGCGCAGTGATCTGCGCAGGGTGCCCGCGCCGACCGCCGGTGGGTAGAGTCACACGAGAAATGCGTTGGCACATCGGGTCGATCGGAGTTGCTGGGCTATGTGGTACTGGCTGTTCAAGTACGTTCTGTTGGGCCCGATCCTGAACCTGGTCGGTCGGCCCCGCGTCGAGGGCCTGGAGAACCTCCCCGAGAACGGCCCGGCCATCCTGGCCAGCAACCACCTCGCCGTCGTCGACAGCTTCTATCTGCCGATGGCGAGTCCGCGTCGTATCTACTTCCTCGCCAAGAGCGAGTACTTCACCGGAACCGGTCTCAAGGGTCGGTTCCAGAAGTGGTTCTTCACCGCCGTGGGACAGATCCCGATCGACCGATCTGGTGCGGATGCGGCCGAGAACGCCCTGATATCCGCCCGTCGCAAGCTCGAGTCGGGCGAGCTGATGGGGATGTACCCGGAGGGCACGCGCTCGCCCGACGGTCGGTTGTTCAAGGGCAAGACGGGCCTGGCCCGGATCGCGATGGAGACCGGCGTGCCGGTCATCCCGGTGGCGATGATCAACACCGACAAGCTCAACCCGCCGGGGACCACGTTCCCGCGCCCCACGAAGATCACCGTCCGGATCGGCAAGCCGCTGGACTTCTCCCGCTACGAGGGCATGAACGGAAACCGTTTCATCGAGCGAGCGGTGACCGACGAGATCATGTACGAGCTCATGCGCCTGAGCGGCCAGAAGTACGTCGACCTCTACGCCGCCAGCCTCAAGAAGGCTGCAGAGGGGACCGCGGAGCCGGTCGTCGAACCCGGGTCGACCCGGGCCGAGCCCGCCGCCTGACGGTGTCGCGACCCACCACGGTGATGGTGACGAGGACCGCCAGGCCCCACAGGCAGTAGGCGTTCCCCGCCACGGCGTCGAGCGCGTCCCAGACCGCCGGGCGTCGGGGCAGGAACTGGAACGGTCCGACCGCGAACGCCAACACGCCGGTCACCGCGAGGGTGCCGTAGCACCGGCGCACCGTCCGGTCGGGGGAGCGCACCGCCACGACCGCCAGCGCCAGCACGGCCGGTAGTGACCACACCCAGTGATGGGCCCACGAGGTGGGCGAGACCAGGAGCGCCCACACCGCCGTCACCGTCACCGGGAGGACGTCGCCGCCGAGCGGCGCGCAGCGTCGGATCGCGACGACCGCGAGCACCGTCAGCGCCACGACGGCCGCCGCCCACAGCAAGTGCTCGGTGTGCCCCGACCCGCCGAAGAGTCGGACGAGGAAGCCGTTGACGCTCTGGTTGTTCCCGCCGGACAGATCGCCGATCCGATCGGTGTGGAACACGGTGTGCGTCCAGTAGCGGACCGAGTCGGCCGGGGCCCACACCGTCGCGACGGCGGCGAGCCCGACGAACGCGCCGACCGCCCGCAGGGCCGCGCGCCACTCGCCACGGACCAGCAGGATCAGCACGAACGCCATCGGGGTCAACTTGATCGCCGCTGCGACGCCGATGAGCACGCCGCGCCACGGTGAATCGCGGGGAAGGAGCAACAGGTCGATCGCGACCAACGCCATCAGCACCACGTTGACCTGTCCATAGCCCAGGGTCATCCAGAACGGGTTGAGCCACAGCGCGCCGGTGGCGACCACGAGCGCGATCCAGAGGCGGTTGTCGGGGGTGCCGACGGAGAGTCGGACCAGGACGAGCCGCGCGATGACCACGGTCAGGACGACTGTCGACAACGTGATGGCGACACCGGCGATCGCCAGCGGGACCGTGCTGAACGGGAGGAACATCAACGCCGCGAACGGCGGATAGGTGAACGGCAGCCAGATGCCGTCGGTGGTGAACGGCATCGACCCCGACGCGTAGAGCGAACCGCCGTTGCGCCACACCTGCGCGCCCATGCGGTAGACGTCGATGTCGATCCGGTCGAATGCCGGGAACGTCCGGGTGAACGGCAGACCGATCGTGTGGCCGATCGCGGTCAGCGTGAACGCGACGAGGATGAGGCCCATCAGACGTCGCGAGGGACGCCACGCGGCCAACCCCGCGTCGGCCCTCTCGACGCGGTCGGTGAGGGCGGTCATCGATCCACCTGAACGCATAGGGTCTGAGTGTGCGCTACTTCTACGATTCCGAGTTCATCGAGGACGGTCAGACCATCGAACTGGTGTCGATAGGGGTGGTCGCCGAGGACGGTCGGGAGTTCTACGCGGTGTCCTCGGAGTTCGACCCCGCACGTGCTGGGGGCTGGGTGAGATCTCATGTCCTGCCACAATTGCCGTCGCCGTCGTCGAAAGCCTGGCGGTCCAGGCGACAGATACGTGACGATCTGCTGAACTTTCTCACCGCCGGTGATGGCGAGATCGAGTTGTGGGCGTGGATCGGCGCGTACGACCATGTGGTGCTCTGCCAGCTGTGGGGCTCGATGACGGCGCTACCGCGTCCCATCCCGCGGTTCACCCGTGAACTCAAGCAGCACTGGGAGGCCCTCGGTCGCCCGGAACTGCCCGCGCCGCCCGCCGACGCCCACGACGCGCTGGTCGACGCCCGGCACAACCTGGTGCGATGGCAGTCGATGACGGCCGCCACGAGGTGAGGCGCCGCCCGCGAATCGGACCGGGATCAGGGCAGGCACTAGGCTGTTGCGGTGGTGAACTGGACCGTAGACGTACCGATTGACGAACTCCCCGAGTTGCCGCCGTTGCCCGGCGAGTTGGCCGGACGCTTCGCCGACGCCCTCGCGCGCCCCGCGCTGCAGCAGCCGTCGTGGCCCGAGGACAAGGCGCGGGCGATGCGGACCGTGCTCGAGAGTGTCCCGCCGATCTGTATGCCCGCCGAGGTCGAGCACCTGTCCGAGCAGCTCGCGCAGGTGGCCCGCGGGGAGGCATTCCTGCTCCAGGGCGGCGACTGCGCCGAGACGTTCGTCGACAACACCGAACCGCACATCAAGGGCAACATCCGCACCCTGCTGCAGATGGCGGTGGTGCTGACCTACGGCGCGAGCATGCCGGTCGTCAAGGTCGCGCGCATCGCGGGGCAGTACGCCAAGCCGCGGTCGTCGAACACCGACGCGCTCGGGCTGCAGTCCTACCGCGGCGACATGGTCAACGGCTTCCCGCCCGACGAGGCCGTCCGCGCACACGACCCGTCACGACTGGTCCGTGCCTACGCCAACGCGAGCGCGGCGATGAACCTGGTGCGCGCCCTGACCGGCGCCGGGTTGGCCGACCTGCACAAGGTGCACGACTGGAACCGCGAGTTCGTGCGTACCTCCCCGGCCGGTGCGCGGTACGAGGCGCTCGCCGGCGAGATCGACCGCGCACTGCGCTTCATGGACGCCTGCGGCGTCAACGACTCCAACCTGTCGTCGGCCAACATCTACGCCTCGCACGAGGCGCTCGTGCTCGACTACGAGCGTGGTCTGCTGCGGCTCGCGGACAACCCGGCCGATCCCGACGGCGAGAAGGTGCTCTACGACCTCTCGGCCCACTTCCTGTGGATCGGTGAGCGGACCCGCCAGCTCGACGGTGCGCACATCGCCCTCGCGGAGCTGATCAACAACCCCATCGGGGTCAAGATCGGACCGACCACGACGCCGGAGCAGGCCGTCGAGTACGTGCACAAGCTGGACCCGAACAAGGTCGACGGCCGTCTGACACTCGTCGCCCGGATGGGCAACGGCAAGGTGCGCGATGTCCTGCCGCCCATCGTGTCCGCGGTGGAGGCGACCGGTCACAAGGTGATCTGGCAGTGCGATCCGATGCACGGCAACACCCATGAGGCGTCCACCGGCTTCAAGACTCGGCACTTTGACCGCATCGTCGACGAGGTCCAGGGCTTCTTCGAGGTGCACCGCGCACTCGGTTCGCATCCCGGTGGCGTCCACATCGAGCTCACCGGCGAGGACGTCACCGAATGTCTCGGTGGCGCGCAGGACATCTCGGACCTCGACCTCCCGGGTCGATACGAGACGGCATGCGATCCCCGTCTGAACACCCAGCAGTCGCTGGAACTGGCGTTCCTCGTCGCGGAGATGCTCCGCGGCTGAGTGACGGTCGTCGTCCACAACCGTCACGTCTGGCGATCCATCCGGACCTGTCGCCCGGATGAGGGCTGACCGGTGTTCTCTGTGGACGAGACCTGCGGTGGTGGGTCAGGCGATGGACGAGCCCAGCCACCAACCGCCTGCGGCCAGGGCGATCCCGAGGATGAACACGAGCAGGGTGAACACCTGGGCCCGGCGCCGGGAGCGGCTGCGGATCTCGTCGAAATCCCGTGACATGGCGAGCAGCGCCGGCCGCGGCCGCGCCTCGTCTGGGAAGTCGTCGCCCGCGAAATCGTCCTCTGGGAAGTCGTCGTCCCGGACGTCGTCGCGGTGCTCGAACCGCGTCGCGGTTCGCGGTGGTCCCACCGGGTCCGGATCGGCGTCCATCATGCGGGTGGCGTTGCGCGGGGTCGGGGGCAGGGGAGCAGGCGGTGGTGCGACCGGCGCGCGGCCGTTGCGGTAGGCGATGACCGTCTCGCGCTCGGCCGACCGCGTCGGCGCAGGAACGGTGAACGGGGGCAGACCGAGGTCGGCGACGATGTCGACGAGCGCGTCGAGCATGTCGTCACCGTCGGCGTAGCGCGCGTCGGGACGGCGAGCGGTCGCGGTGAGGACCAACTCGTCGAACTCACGGGGAACGCCCGGGATGAGGCGGCTCGGGGGCGGCACGTCGCGGTGGAGTCGGACGTAGGCGAGACCGAGCGCGGTGTCGCCGGTGAACGGGGTTGTTCCGGTGAGCATCTCGAAGATCAGGATGCCCATCGAGTAGATGTCGCTGCGGGCGTCGGCGTCGGCCGACTCGACCTGTTCGGGCGACAGGTAGGCGGCCGTGCCGAGGATGACGCTGTTCGAGGTGATCCCTGCGGCCGCGATCGCACGGACCAGACCGAAGTCGACGACCTTGACCTCACCGTTCTCCGAGATCAGTACGTTCTCCGGCTTCACGTCCCGGTGGACGAGGCCGTGGGCGTGGGCGGCACCGAGTCCGCCGAGAACCGGGATGGCCACCGCTGCGGCGGCATGCGGCGGCATCGGACCGCGCTCGCGCAGCAACTCGCGCAGCGTCCCGCCCTCGACGAGTTCCATCACGAGGAAGGCGTAGTCGCCGTCGACGCCCTGGTCGTAGACGGGAACCAGGCCGGGGTCCTTGAGCCGTGCCACCGACCGCGCCTCGAACTCGAAGCGGGACAGGAACTCCTGGTCGGCGCTGTACCGCGGGTCCATCACCTTGACCGCGACGGGACGGTCGAGGCGCAGGTCCATGCCGAGGTACACGCTCGACATGCCGCCACGGGCGATGAGCGCGTCGATGCGGTAGCGCCGCTCCAGGCGCGCACCGAGCAACACATCGCGGACGGCATTCATGGTTGTCAGGGTAGCGAGTGCGGCCTGCCACCTCCGACAACCGGATCCGACCCGTTGCGTAACACACCGTGCTCGGTAGTGTCATCGCTGTGGTTTCCCTGCCGATGTCCGATGACTTCCTGCCCGCCGACGAACCCGTTCTCGATGTGTCGGAGGTGTCGAAGCGTCTCCACCTGTCCGCCGGGCGGATCCGCACGATGATCGCCGAGCACCAGTTGCTCGCCGTCAACCGGTCCGGTGTGCCGATGGTGCCCGCGACCTTCCTCGACGGATCCGAGGTCACCAAGCACCTCGTCGGACTGATCGCGGTGCTGATCGACGGCGGGTTCAGCCGCAACGCCGCGATGCGGTGGCTGTTCACCGAACAGGACGACATCGGCGAGTGCCCGGCCCACGCCCTGCACGGTCACTCCGCGCGCGAGATGATCCGGCGCGCGCAGGCGCTCGCCTTCTAGGCCGGGGCCGCGGCCATCGTCCGGGACGAGGCGGCTCGGCGGACGAACTGCTGCACGAGCGCGATGATCAGGGCGACCACGCCGAGGGGAATCGCGACCAGCAGCTCCCCCCACAGTCCTGACCAGTGGGTGACGCCGACGGCGGACACCACGAACGGGACCACCACCACCGACCATGACACCCACGGCCGCATCAGCACCGCCGCGAACACCGTCGGTGCCACGACGGCCAGAGTGATCGACAGCAACGGCCACACCCCGACCAGCGAGATCAACGAGTCGTCGCACCGGACCGTCGACGGTGGGTCGTCGTAGACACCGGTTTTCCGGCACGACAGCGAGACCGACGACACCGTGGAGTCGACGGCCGACCAGGCGAGGTATGCGGCGAGCAGTGTGAGGCCCCACCATGCTGCCCGGATGACGGTCATCGTCTCCTGATGACCGCTGACATCGCGCGCCGGGCGCGACGTCGGCCGCCGACCGACACGCGACGACCCAGGATCTGATGGTCGACCGCCTCGACTTCGTCGAGGATGTCGCGGTAGAGGTCGAACGCGGCGCGGATGGCCGGTCGGCTGCGGGGCGCGATCAGCGCCACACCCGGCTCGGCGTCGCGGTAGCGTGACCGCGTGACGGCGATGCAATGCGCCAGCGCCCGAACGAGTTCCGGGGGACTGACACCGGTGCGGCGAGCCTCGCGCAGCATGTCCTCGTCGACCCCGAACGATGCCAGTTCGTCGGTGGGCAGATAGATCCGGTCGCGGTCGAGGTCCTCGCCGACATCGCGGATGAAGTTGGTCAGCTGGAACGCCTCGCCCAGCGCGCGGGCCGGCGCGACCGCCGCGACGGGGTCGGTGGTCCCCAGGATCGGCAACATCTGCAGACCGATGACCGCGGCCGAGCCGTACATGTACTCGTCGAGTTCGTCGAAGGTGCGATATCGGCTGCGGAACAACGGACTACCGGGCAGATCCATCCGCATCGACGTCATGAACGCGGAGAAGTAGTCCCGCGGGATGTCGAATCCGACGATCGCGTCGGCCACGGCGAGGATCTGGTCGTCGACGCCGTTGATGCCGTCGGCCGGTATCGACTTTCGCGGCCCGTCGGCGACCTCGAGGGCGCGCAGCAGCTGCCGGTCCATGTCGTCGACGGTGCCGACCGGATCGGGGTTGCCGGGGACATCGACCACGTCGTCGACCATGCGCGCGAATCCGTAGAGCGCGTGCACGGCGCGCCGGCGCTCCGGAGGCAACAGTCGGGTCCCGAGATAGTACGTACGGCCGTGTAGCGCGGTGGATTCACGCGCCGCCCGATATCCGCGCTCCAGGGCGGAGCCGACCTCGGGCGTCATCGAGCGCGTCCCAGCACACGCCGCAGCCGCAGCGGGTCCTCGCGGCAGAGCGACCACCCGGCCAGGGCGGCGACAACCGCGGCGAGCACGAGATCGGTGGGCTCGTACAGCAGGATCGAGTCGTCGGGTTGGAACACGATCAGCATGAACACGCACGCGCCGACGATGAGTGCGAACCACCGGCGGGCGATGGCGGCAGCCCCGGCGAACACCAGTGCCCAGCTGTAATACCAGGGCAGCGTGGACGGTTCGAGGAGCAGCACCGCGAACATGGCCACGGCCATCCCGACGACAGCGCTGCGTTCATCGCCTCGAAAACGCCACCACGTCCACACCAACGTCACGGCCAACACCACCGAGCCCACGGTCCTGCTCACCGACAGCACCGGCGCCAGCGGGATGGCCGTGAACGGTGCCACGACATAGGTGATGAGATGCGCGATCGCGGTGGGCAGGGTCAGCCAGTTGATGATCCGGTCGGCGTACCCCAGACCGTTGAGCCACCCGAACCCGTGGCCGATGAGCAGGGTGACGACACCGAACACCGCGACCGTCGTCGCCACGGTCACCGCGAAGACGCGCACGACATCACCGGGGCGGACCTCACGTCGAGCCCGGATGTGCGCCAACCAGATCCAGACGACGAACGGGATGGCGACACCCGCGGTCACCTTGATCGACACGGCGACGCCCAACACCAGCAGTCCGCTCACGTGGCGTCCGCGTAGCGCCAGTACCACCCCCGCGACCAGCACACCCGCCATCAGCATCTCGACGTGTGGACCGGCGACGAGATGGATGACGAGCATCGGGTTGAACACGACCAGCCACGCGGCGACGCGCGGGTCCCGTCCGACGTGCGCCGCGAGCCGCGGAACAGCCCAGATCGCCAGCGCCCACCCGGGCAGCATCACCAGCCGCATCAGCAGGACGCCGGGAATCGTGTGATCGCCGGTGATCTCGGTGACGCCGCGGGTGATGGCGACGAAGAACGGGCCGTACGGCGCGGTGGTGGTCGCCCAGACCTGCGCCATGCTGTCGAGCAACGGGCCGGGCTGTGAGGCCGGTCCGTCGACGTAGGGGTTCAGTCCATCGCGCAGCAGCGCTCCCTGTGCGAGGTATGCGTACACGTCGCGGCTGTAGACCGGGACCGCGACCATCAGGGGCGCCGCCCACGCGGCGGCGGCCCAGCGCAGTTCGCCGACGCCCGACATCGACGCGTCCCCGGTGTCGGGGGCATCGGTGCGCTCGGCGAGCACGACGCGACCGAGACGGACCCAGGCCACGACCATCAGCGCGACACCGATCCAGAACAGCAACGCCGACAACGACTTCCCGTGGCCGTAGGTGACCCAGGCCATCGACGCATCCTGCAACCAGGGGTTTGCCCTGGGGATGTCGCCGACGCCGAAACTGCCGAGGGTGACCAACAGCGATCCGACGAAGCCCAGGCGTGCGGCCCGCCCGACCGGGGTCGTGAGGAATGCCGCGACGCTCGCGCGACGGGTGCGCGGGACCGCGCTCTCGACACCGACCTCCATGGTGGCGATCCTAGTGCCCGACGTCACCCGGACACCTCATGCGGCACTCACCCGGTGATGCGTTCGGCCGCGAGACGGCCGGAGACCAACACCGGCGGTATGCCGACGCCGGGAACGGTCGAACTGCCCGCGAACACCACGTTGGCCGCCCCCGGCCACAGGTTCGTGGCGCGCAGCGGCCCGGTCTGGGACAGGGTGTGCGCGGCCGCGAACGGGGTGCCGGCCGACATGCCCGACGCCGCCCACACCCCGGGGTGGTCGATCCGCTCGATCCTCGCGGTCTCGGCGATGCCGCGGTAACCCCGACTCTCGAGGACCGACAGCACCTCGGCGACGTAGGGCCGGGCGAGCGCATCCCAGGGCAGATCGGCGCTGTCGAGGTTGGGGCACGGCGCGAGGACCGTCACCGATTCGCGGCCGTCGACGATGAAGTGGTCCGGGTCGGTCAGACCCGGGCGGTTGAGCAGCAGAGAAGGATCACTCATCAACCGCCCGGACCGGGCGGTCAGTTCCCGGAACGTCTCCTCCCACGCCTCGCCGAAGTCGATGGTGTGATGTCCGCCCGGCCATGCGGCACCGACCTCGGCGGGCACGGTCAGGTGTGTCACCACCGCGCTGGGGGAGTGTCGGGTCCTGCGGCGCGACCGCGTGGCGGGCACGTCTGCGAGGAGTGCGGCGGTGACCGGGGTGTCGGTGGTCACGATGACCGCGTCGCAGTTGATCTCGCAGGTGTCGGTCTGGACGGCGACCGCACGGGGCAGGCCGGGCGCGGATCGGTCGAACTCGATCCGCCGCGCGGGGTGGCCGTACAGGATGGTGCCGCCCGCAGCGGTGAACGCCTGTGCCATCACGGCGCCGATGCGACCCATCCCGCCGCGGGGGTACCAGACCCCCATACCGATGTCCATCTGCGAGATGACCGCGTAGATGGCCAGCGCGCGACTCGGGGGCACTCCGGCGTAGAGCGCCTGAAAGGTGAACGCGCGCTGCAGCCGGGTGTCGCTGATGAAGCGACCGATCGCGGGCGTGAGGTGACGAACGGCGCCCATCCGCACGAGTTGACCGACCCGGGTGCGCATCTCGGAGTTGTCGACGAAGTCGGTGAGACGGTCGAAGTTCCGGTCGATGAAGTCGTCGAACTCGACGTCGTAGAGGTGCTCGAGCCACGTACGCAGCCGGCGATATCCCTGTTCCTGGGCCGACCCGAACACCGATCCGATGGAGGACGCGAGTGCGTCGGTGTCCCGATCGACGGCGAAGTCGGTGCCGTCGGCGTACCGCAGGTGATAGGTCGGGTCCAGTGGGCTCAGGTCGAGCAGCGCGCGGGTGCTGGCGGCGGAGATACCGACCGCGGACATCGGCGCCTCGATCAACGACGGCATGGTCAGCACCGACGCGCCGGTGTCGAACAGATGCCCGCCCAACGACTCCGTGCGAACCCGACCACCCGGCGTCCGCTGCGCCTCGATCACGGTGACCTGGTGGCCCTCGCCGCGCAGGTACAGCGCGGCGGCCAGCCCCGACAACCCCGCCCCGATGACCACGACGTGGTCGGTGGGGCCGGCGACCTGACGGACGCCGGCGCGATTCGCGCTGCGGCGGCTCATCGTTGGCGTCCGGCGATGGCGGTGGCGACGGTGACGAGTTCGGCACGAGCGGACGGGTCGACCGCGGCCGCGTCGAGGGCCTCGAACGACTCGGCGACGAGCCGGTCGATGTGATCCTCGACGGAGCGCTCGGCTCCGACGTCGCGCAGGATGAACCGCGCGCGGTCGAGTTCGTCGTCGGTCAGTGGTCGTCCGATCATCGCGCGGAGTTCCGCGGCTGCTGCCGGGTCGTCGGCGTCGGCGGCCTGCAGTCCGAGTGCGAGCAGGGCGGTGCGTTTGCCCGCGACGAGGTCGTCGCCGGACGGTTTCCCGGTCTGCGCCGGGTCGCCGAACACGCCGAGGAGGTCGTCGCGCAGCTGGAATGCGATCCCCAGACCGTCACCGACGGCACCGAGCTCGTCGGAGACGGTCTCGTCGGCACCGGCGAGCGCCGCCCCCAACTGCAGCGGTCGGGCGACGGTGTAGCCGGCGGTCTTGTAGCGCATGACGCGGAAGGCGGCCTCGACCGATTCGTCACCGGATGCCTCACCGACCACGTCGAGCAACTGCCCGGCGAGGACCTCGGTGCGCATGGCGGCCCAGATCGGCTGCACCCGATCACGGATCCCGGCGGGCAGGTTCGGGCTCGCGACCACATCGTCGGCCCAGCTCAACGCGAGATCGCCGAGGAGTATGGCGGTCGACACCCCGTAGTGGCCGGCATCACCGGTCCACGTCTGATCGACATGTGCGGCCTCCAGGGCCCGATGCACCGTGGGCCGACCGCGGCGGGTGTCCGAGCGGTCGATGATGTCGTCGTGGATCAGCGCGCAGGCCTGGATCAGCTCGAGCGAGGCGCACACGGTCAGCGCCTGGAGTGCCGGCGCCCCGTCGGTGTCACCGCCCGCGCAGCGATAACCCGACCACGCGAACGTCGGTCGGACACGTTTGCCGCCGTTGAGCGTGAAGGCGGCGAGCTGGTCGACCAGCGTCGCGATGACCGGTGAGATCTCCGCGGTCGTCGCCCGGTGGGCGTCGAACATCTGGCGAAGGACGGTCTCGGCGGCGGACGGGACCCCCTGCACGCTGTCCGGCACACGAACCGCCGACGACGAGGTGATCTCCGAGGTCGGGGTCACGCGATCTCCACATGCTGCGGATGGGAGCGGGGCATTCTTCAAACCCTACCGATGGTCGGCGTCGGTCCGGTGTGGGCAGGGCGCCCACCCCGATCGTTCGATCGGCGTACGAGACGCCGCGCACCCGGTCACAGGGTGTCCGTATGCTGGCGTGGTGATCACACCGTCTGGACCACCCTCTGTCGTCTCGCAGTTGTCGCAGCCACACAGCGGTCCCGTGCCGTTCTCGGTCGAGTTCTTCCCGCCCAAGGACGAGGCCGGCGAGGAGCGACTCTGGCGTGCGGTACGGATCTTCGAACAGCTGCGTCCGGCGTTCGTGTCGATGACCTACGGCGCCGGTGGCGGTACGCGTGACCGCACCGTCCGGATCGCCGGGCAGCTGGCCCGCGACACCACACTGCTGACCGTCGCGCATCTCACCGCGGTCAACCACAGCCTCACCGAACTGCGTGCGCTGATCGGCTCGTACGCCGACCAGGGCATCACCAACATCCTCGCGCTGCGCGGCGATCCGCCGGGGAACCCGTTGGGCGAGTGGGTCAAGCATCCCGACGGCGTCGCCTACGCAGAGGAACTCGTGCGTTTCGTCGACGAGCTCGGCGACTTCCAGGTCGGGGTCGCGTCGTTCCCCGAGGGGCATCACCGCGCGCCCACCCTGGAGGACGACACCAAGTACCTGGTCGCGAAACTGCGGGCGGGTGCGGAGTACTCGATCACCCAGATGTTCTTCGACGTGGACGACTACCTGCGTCTGCGGGATCGGGTGGTCGCGGCCGACCCCGAGCAGGGCGCCAAGCCGATCATCCCGGGCATCATGCCGATCACCTCGCTGGCGTCGGTGCGCCGGATGCTCGAGCTGTCCAACTCGACGCTGCCCGCCGACGTCGACGAGCGCCTGTCGCGGGCCGCGGGTGACGACGAGGACCGCAACCGGGAGGCCGTTCGCGCGGTCGGTATCGACCTGGCCACCGAGATGTCCGAACGCCTCATCGCCGAGGGCGTGCCCGGTCTGCACTTCTGCAGCCTGAACTTCGCCCGTGCGACCACCGAGGTGCTACAGCGTCTCGGGATGGACGTCCTCGTCCCCTGATCGACCGACCGGACGTCCCTTCCAGCGCAGAGCACCCGAGCGGGTGAGCCGAGCGGAGTCGACGAGCACTGCGGCGGTGATGGTCGTCGCCGCGGGATGGCCCACAGCGGACATCACATCGGTACGGGTGATCCGCCCGGCCTCGTGTCCCCGCGCGGCCAGGCGCGACCCCGCGGCCAAGGCCAGGGCCGCTGCGCCCGGCCGCCGGGATCCGGTGGCCAGCGCGGCCACCGGCCAGACGTACCCGACCAGGGCGAGGCCGGCGACCACGAGCGCGCCTGCGGTCCCGCCGACCTCGGTGGCCAACCACCGTCGATATCCGGATCGCAGTTCGCCTGCACCGCCGTACATCCGGCAGCAAATGTCGTCGTGTCCCGCACGGACGTGCGTGGTGAACCCGGCCTGCCGGTAGGCGCGCGCGAGGTCCAGATCGTCGGTGAGACTGCCGGCCACCGCACGGTGTCCGCCGACCCGGGAGTGACGTGAGCGTGTGGTCAGCAGGAACTGCCCGTTGGCGACGGCGGTGGACGGACGCAGGTGGCGTTCGGTGATCATCAGGGGCAACAGCGCGAACCACGACCAGGACAGCAGCGGCTGGACGAGGGCCTCCGCCGCCGAACCGGAGAGCTGTTGCGGCCACACCGACAGCAGTCCCGGCGAGCGCCGGGTGCCCGCGTCGTCCAGCGCGGCGAACGCGTGCACCGCCCGGGCCAGCGCGTCCGGGCCGAGGCGGACGTCGGCGTCGACGAAGCACAGGTGGGTCTCGGTGGGTGGCAGGGTCTCGGTGAGCCGGTGCAGGGCCCACGCCTTGCCCGTCCACCCCGGCGGCGGTGGTGTCGCCGCGCCGGACACGAGCGTGATGCGGTCGTCGTCGTCGATGGCCGCGCGTGCGCGCTCGGCGGTGTCGTCGGTCGAACCGTCGTCGTAGACGATCACCCGGAGGTCGGGCACGCCGCGTTGCGCGCGCAGATCGGCGATCAGGTCGCCGATCCGGGGGCCCTCGTCGCGGGCGGGAACGCACACCACGAGTTGTCCGGAGATCGCAGCGGAGGCGGCGGGCAGCCCGCGGAAACGTCGCGTGTTGACCAGGGCCATGAACGCGTTGAGGGCACTGAGCCCGAGCGAGAACCGGGTGAGGACGGTCCCCACCGTCACGGGCGTCAGCTTCGCCGGGCCGGTGCCCCGGGGCGGGGTGAGGTGTCGCGGGCGAGGTAGGCGATACCGCCGACGACCAGGACGACGGCCAGCGTCAGCCCGGCCAGCACCCAGGTCCAGTCACCGAACGCGGCGGTCCCCGGATCGGCGTAGGTCGCCTCCGCGGTCAGGTCACTGACCTTGCCCGCCTCCGGTTTCCAGGTCACGGTGTCGTCGGACGACTGGGTTCCGTTGGTCGCGCTGATGCCGCCTGCGAACTGCACCGTCAGCTCCAGCAGGTCTTGTCCCGGGGTGAGGCTCGCGAGGTCGGCGTTGCCGCGGAACCGGACCACGTCGCCGCTGCGCTTGGTGGTGAGCTGCAGGCTCACCGCGGAGTTCGGGTAGGCCTCGAGCAGCAGGTCGCCGAGCTGATTGAACTGGCCGACGGGCAGGGCGGTGTAGGTGACGCGGGTACCGACCATGCCGTTCTCGTCGTAGGCCGCGGCGACGACACTGCCGGCCATGGACTGCGGGACCTCGATCTGCGGGCCCTTGGTCGACTGCCCCTGCCCGGTCGACTTCTCCGCCACGACCAGATCGCCCCAGAGCCGGTCGCCGACGTAGGGGGAGCGGTCCATACATGAGCTCAGCGCCACCGTGCACAGAGCCGCGATCAGCGCCGCGAGCACGACCCGCAGCCCACGGTGTGTCGATGGTGAGCGCTTCTGCGACGCCGATCTCATTCCCAGCACACGCACATCGTGCCAGGCCGGTGCCGTCAACGGCGACATCCGGTGGCCGTGGCGAGTGCGGGCACCCCGAGCACGGCCATCGCGACGAGGGCGTAGGGGATCCCGGACCGCAGGGTGCCGTCCTCGAGGAAGAAGACCTGAGCGACCGCGGATCCGAGCCACGTCCAGGCGAACCACGTCAGCGGGACCACGGGCACACGCGCGGTCGTGTCGTGCGGTCGGGGGACACCGGTGCGGTCGGGGGCGTCGATCAGCGACAGCACGCCGAACACCACGAGCCCCAGCAGCGCCCATCCCGCGTAGTTGGTGAGCGGGATCTGCTCGATACCCGGCAACCCCGCGTCGTCGACGCCCCATCGCCACAGTCCGGCGGCGACCATCTGCGGATCGAGGTACAGATCCCACCCCACCAGGGCGACGATCGCGGCGAGCATCCGCAGGACGGGCCGATGCGGCAGCACGAACACCGACACCCGCCACACGCTGTAGGCGCCGACGAACCAGGCCGCCGAGATCAGGATCGGCACCGTCGCGATGGACGGCCCGATCCGACCCTGGGTGTAGGTGTAGTCCCCGAACGGGATCCCGGTCCGTGTGCCGACGACCTCGAAGGCGAACGCGAGTACGGCGATCGCGAGGATGACCAGGGCCCCGCGCAGTGCACCCCGTCGGCCGACGGCATCGGCGGCCATGGCGATGACGCCGGCACACAGGACCACCATCGTCGTCGCGTCCCGCGTCGAGCCGTGCACAAGGGGGTAGACGATCTGGGCGCCGATCGTCACCGCGAGTCCGGTGACGGCCAGGGTGTGGATCGACGCGGACCGCGCGGTCCGGGTCGCGACGGTGGCGGTGTCGCCGGTCACCGCGAGCCCGGCATCCGGCGACGCAAGGGTGCGGTCACCGCCGCCACGGTCCGACGTACCCCGCCGGCGACACCGTCGGCGTCGCGGATCACCAGGTCGGCCGCCAGCGCGCCGCTGATGCCGCTCACCCCGCCGCCGGGATGGGTGGACGCCCCCGCGAGGAACAGGTGGGGGACACCGGGCACCCGGTGGCCGCCCAGATCCGGGTGTGGTCGGAACATGAACATCTGGTCCAGCGACATCTCGACGTGCATCACGTTGCCGCCGACGAGGCCGAGCTCGTCCTCGATCCGATCAGGCGTCTGGGTGTACACGTGCTCGATCTGCTGCCCGAAACCCGGTGCGTGCCGATCCATCTCGGCGACGATGTCGTCGGTGGCCCGATCGGCGATCTCCGCCCAACTGCGGCCGCCGGAGAGATGCCGGGGATACCACTGGGCCCACAGCGTGACCAGATGACGGTCGGCGGGGGCCAGGGTGGGATCGATCGCCGAGTAGCTCATCGCGACCAGTGCCGGCCGGCGCGGCGCCTCGCCTGCCCGCGCGTCGCCGTACGCGGCCGCGAGATGCGCGCGGTCGGACACCAACAGTCCGAGGCCGGAGTGGACGCCGTGCGCGGGTAGCCCCTCGGGCAGTCCGGTGTAGGCGGGCAGCGCCGTCGTCGCCACCCGGATCGCGCTTCCGATGCCCGGTCCGATCTCGATGCGGGACCGCCAGCGACCGACGGTGTCGGCGTCGTACCCGCCCGCCGACAACGCGTCCAGCGTGGTGACGATGTGACACGCGGAGACGACCGAACGCGCCCGATGGACCGTGCCGTCACCGGTGGTGACCTGCCAGTGATCTCCCGACCAGGTCATCGCCGTGACGGGCTGCTCGAGGGCGAGTTCGCCGCCGCCGCTGCGCAGTCGGCTGACCAACGCATCGGTGAGCGCGCCGCTGCCGCCGATCGCGCGTCCCGGGCCCAGGGTGTGCATCAGTGCGGCGATGCCCACCATCGGGGCCGTGCCCGGTTCGCTCATCGGCGGCCCGGACTGGGCGCCGAACCACGCCAGCGCCGCCTTGAGTCGTTCGGAGTCGAACCAGCTGTCCAACAGGGCGTCGCCGGAGCGGAGGAACTCCTGGGACAGGTTCATCCCGGCCGCTCGACCCGACACCCCGTCACGCGTCGGCATGCCCCAGAAGGCGCGGGCGAACGAGCCGGCGGTCGGATGTGAACCGAACATCGTCATCACCGACGCCGACCGCGGGCCCCACACGCCGACGAACCGGCGGTAGGCGTCGGCGTCGGACGCCCCGCAGGAGGCCTCGATCGACGCGCAGGTGGCGTCGAGGCTGCTGTGGAAGACGATGGCCTCACGACCGTCGGCGGCGGGCGCGAACGCCCACGGGTCGCAGTCGATGTAACGCAGTCCGTGGGCGTGCAGATCGAGGTCGTCGATGATCGGCGTGTGTCGGATCATGATGTGGGCCGAGGAGCCGCGGTCGACGCGGTACCCGGGGAACCGCTCGACGGTGGACACCGCCCCACCCGGGATCGAATCCCGTTCCAACACCAGGACGTCGCGTCCCGCCCGGACGAGGTACCCGGCGGCTACGAGACCGTTGTGTCCCGCGCCGATGACGATCGTGTCGCGCATCGGTCCATTGCTCCTGTCCGCGGCCCCTCGGTGGATGGCCGTGTCGGTCGCCCTCGTCACCGGGGGCGTCAGTTCATGGGCAGGCGACGGCCGAGCACCGCGAACGGGCGCGGGTCGCCGGTGAAACCGAAATGGCGCAGCATGTCCCCGAAGCCGAGCCGTCGGTACAGACGCCAGGCGCGGTTGTCGTCGCCGGGCACCTCCGGGGTGGACAGCAACACGCTGTCCTCCGGGCGGTCGGCCAGTAGTCGGGTCAGCATCCGCTGGCCGGTTCCGGTGCCCTGCATCGACGGGTGCACGTGCAATTCCGTGAGCTCGAAATAGTTGCGCGTGATGTCGTCGATCTGTGTTCGTGTGTACCCGCCCTGACGGAGTCCCGCACGCAGCTGCTGGTTCCACCACTGATCTTCGGCGCCGCGGTAGCCGTAGGCGATGCCGATCAGGGTCTCGGTGGTCGACCCCGCGAGCGTCGGGGGATCGCCGACGAAGGTGCCCGCCGGGCTCACCGGCGTGGACACGGTGGTCTCCACGGCCCCCACGGCCTGCCACCCGGGACGGTTCATGTGGTCCCGCCACAGCGGCGTGCGGTGCGTCTGGGTGCCGCGGGGATAGTTCATCGCCGCGACGTACACGTCGAGCGCAGGCCCCAGCCAACGATGGACATCGTCGGCCGTGAGGTCCACCAAGCGGACGGACACGAGTTCATCGCCTCCTCTTGAGACCTGTGCGGGGGATGGCTATATTGAATATGTCGAACGGGTGTTCGAATACTCAACCTCCGCGACGAGTCAATCGTTACCCGACGACCGAGGTCGGCTCGGCGGTGAACGAGGGAAGCGTTTGCCGCCGGGTCGGTCCGATGTCCACATCGTCGTCGTACACCGGTTGTGTCGGTGGTGCCGAGTAGACCTGCAGACAACGGATCGACACGGACGTGACCGATCTGACGCCGCGGATCGGATGCAGAACGGACCCGGCTCGTGTTGGAACAGAGTGAACGCACATCGAAGGGGTGATCGACATGGCTGCACCGCAGCGGACGACGCCGGATCCACGTGTGGTGACCCGCGCACGTGACCTCCTCGAGAAGGCCGATTCGCTCGCGACCCTGGCTGCAGACGCGCCGGGCCCCGCCGATCAGCTCCGGGAGCTGTACGTCTCCGCGCTGCGCGCGGCCGGGGCTGCGTTGGCGATCGGCGAGTCCTCGCTCGGGCCTCGTCGCGGGACCGCGAACGCCTGGGCCCGGCTGCCGCGGGCGATCCCGTCCATGACCACCTGGGCCACCTACTTCGCCGGTCTGTCCCGTCTGCGGGCCGACATCGAGGTCGGCATCGTCCGTGAGGTCGACGCGCTGCGGGTGCGCGAGACACGGGCGCGCCTGCAGGATTTCCTGGATGACGTCGAGGCGCAGGTCCTCGCGTACGAACAGGGCCGCCCCGGTCCGACCTCTCCCGCACACAGCCCGGCACGGTCGGCGTGAGTGCCGCGGGCTCGCCGACGGGTCTCGACGGTCACCCGGTCGAGGTCGTTTCCGAACTCGGGGCGGGTAATAGTGGTCGAGTTGTCGATCACCTCGTATCATCGAGTCAACGGCCCGTAACGCGGGCCAGGGCTGCCCGGACACATGGTTCCGGACAACCGCTCGAGTCGTCCGGCCACGGACCTAGTGCTGAAGGAGGGGCGGTGCCACTCTCGGAGCACGAGCAGCGAATGCTCGAACAGATCGAGAACGCGCTGTACGCCGAAGATCCCAAGTTCGCGTCGAACGTTCGTCGTCGCCGCATGGGCGGATCGACGGCTCGCCGTCGTCTGCAGGCGGCAGTCGTTTTCGTCATCGGCCTGGTCCTCCTCATCGGAGGTCTGGTCGTCGACATCACCGTCGGCGGGTTCCCGATCCTGAGTCTCGTCGGCTTCCTGGTGATGTTCGCCGCCGGCCTGTTCGCCCTCTGGGGTGTCGGGTCGTCGTCGGCGCCGGAGTCCGCGGGACCCACGTCGCAGTCCTCGGGTGGGCGACGAGCGCGCGGCGGACCGTCGCGCAAGTTCAGTGAGCGGATGGAAGAACGTTTCAACCGTCGCTTCGAGCAGGAGTAGCACCGCTCCACACACGCCACCACAGCAGCCGCGCATCGACACAGATGCGCGGCTGCTGTCGTCTACGGCCCGTCCCTGAATTCCCCACTTCTCTCCACCACGTACCCCGCTGGGCCGATCCGTGCCCGGCGGGGCGATGTGGCGTCGCATAACCCCAGGTGGGGATCGTGTGATGACCTGCGTGCGGACAATTTCCCCCCACGCTGTTTATGCCCCCTGAACTGCTGATATGTGTCGGCTGTAGGTGTGGAACCCGATATGGGGGTGGAAAGTGGGGGGAAGTGGGGTAGTGTGGTGCCCGGAGGAAGGGAGTGCCGGACTCGCTCCTCCGCCCGGCAGGAGGTGTCGACATGTTTCTCGGCACCTACACGCACAAGTTGGATGACAAGGGACGGCTCACGCTTCCCGCGAAGATCCGAGATCAGTTGGCGGAAGGGATGATGGTGACTCGTGGTCAGGACCGCTGCCTCGCGATCTACCTCCCCGTCGATTTCACGGGCCTCGCGCAGCGCGCCGCCGCTGCATCCAAGGTCGACGAGAAGGCGCGCATGTTCCAGCGCGGCTTGGCGTCGAGCACCGAGGAGATGACCCCGGACGCGCAGGGTCGGATCACGTTGTCGGGCAAGCACCGGGAGTATGCCGGGCTGACCAAGAACTGCGTGGTGATCGGCAACATCGATCACGTGGAGATCTGGGACGCCGACGCCTGGGAGCAGTACGACAACCAGCACGAGGAGAGCTTCTCTCGTGCCGACAACCCCGCACTCGGAGCAATCCTGTGACGGACGCGGTACCCCCGACCCCAGCCGGTTAGCACGATGTCGGACGGCGAGTCGAGGCCTCTGCCCGAGATGACCCTGGCGCACTTCCCCAGTGCCAGGTGCATCATGACGACCCTGGCGCACTTCCCCCGCGCCAGGTGCGTCGCCGGGCAGAGACCCGGACTCACCGCTCGAACCCACCGGCCCCGCCGACAGCACGGGCACATCCCGTGCTGCCGGCGACCGGGGTCGGCACCACAGCACCACCGACGGAACATCCCGTCGCAGGCGGAGAGGCGTTCCGTGGCCAGACGATCGGGCGAGCACGGTCACGTGCCCGTGATGGCCGCACGCATGCTCGATCTGATCAGCCCGGCGCTCACCGCGGAGTCCCCGGACGGCAGCGGCGCGGTCTTCGTCGACGGCACCCTCGGCGCCGGCGGACACAGCGAGCTCGTCCTCTCCACGTTCCCGGGCGTCCACGTCGTCGCGATCGACCGCGATCACAACGCCATCGCCTCGGCGTCGGAGCGGTTGTCGCAGTTCTCCGACCGGATCACGTTCGCACGCAACCGATACGACGAGATCGCAGAGGTGTTGGTCGAGACCGGGCACGACACCTACCAGGCGGGGCTGTTGGACCTGGGGGTGTCCTCGATGCAGCTCGACCAGGCCGAGCGTGGGTTCGCCTACTCCGTCGACGCGCCGCTCGACATGCGCATGAACGCCGACGATCCCCTCACCGCCGCCGACGTCCTCAACACCTACGGCCATGGCGAACTGGCCAGGGTCCTCTCCGAGTACGGCGAGGAACGGTTCGCGGGCAAGATCGCGTCCGCCGTGTTGCGTGAACGCGAGGATCGCCCGTTCGACACCAGTGCACGGCTCGTCGAACTCCTGTACCGCGCCATCCCGGCGGCGACCCGACGCACCGGAGGACACCCGGCCAAGCGCACGTTCCAGGCGTTGCGGATCGAGGTCAACGGCGAGATGGACTCGCTGCGACGTGCGGTACCCGCGGCGTTGGACGCACTCGCGGTCGGTGGGCGGCTCGTGGTGATGAGCTACCAGTCGCTCGAGGACCGCATCGTCAAACGCGAGTTCACCGAACGCATCTCGTCGAGCTCGCCGCCCGGACTCCCGTTCGACCTACCCGGCACCGCGCCGGAGTTCGCGGCGCTCACACGGGGTGCAGAGCAGGCCGACGCCGACGAGATCGAGTCCAATCCGCGGTCGGCGCCGGTCCGCCTGCGCGCCGTCGAACGCATCGAGATCAGCAGGGAGAAGCGATGACCGTCACCGACGGCAGTGTCACGATCGGTGACGAGGGGCCGGTCGACGACCTCGACGAGGCCGCGGCGACGAACCGTCGTCGACGCGCCGACCGAACCGGCGTCGCCGACCGCCCGCGCGAGAACCGGTCGCCGGCGGCGCAGCGCGCCATCGACCGCAGGCGCAAGCGCGCGACCCAGCGGTCGACCGCGACCATCGCGGGCCGACGGCGCCACGACGAGAACTTCCTGCAGCGAGTCAGCCGCTCGCCCGGCGACATGGTCCGGCGGGTGCCCTTCGTCGTCCTGGTGATCGGCATCTTTTCGGTCGGACTCGGATTGACGTTGTGGTTGTCGACGACCGCGGCCCAGGACTCCTACGAGTTGTCCGTCGCCAAGCAGAACAACCAGGATCTCTCTGATCGTCGAGACGCGCTCAAGAAGGAATTCGAGGCCGGCAACTCTGCACCCGAGATCGCCGAGAAGGCAACGAAACAGGGGATGATCCCCGCCAAGGACGTGGCCCGCCTGGTCGTCGGTCCGGACGGCCGGAGTCGCGTGGTGGGGGAGATCACCGCGGCGACCGGGTCACCCGCGCCGTCATTGAGCGGGGGGTCGACCGGGAACACCGTTGTCCCGCAGCCGGGCTCGACCGCCGGTGACAATTCGGCGCGGAACACCTCGACGCAGACCGCGCCCGGTGCCGACCTCAGCGGTGACGGTACCCAGCCCACCGGCCCGATCGCGGCCAATGTGTTGCCACAGGCGTCGGCGCCGGCCGCGGCGTCCGGGTCCACGGCTGTCGCGCCGCAACTCCCCGGTGCGCAACCCGCGGCGTCACAGCAGGCGCGATGATCTGCCGCGACGCCACGCCGAGCCGGGTGTGCGTCGAAAACGTTTACAGAGTGGACAATTGAGGTCATGACGACGAGCACCGACACCCACCGGTCGACCGCCGGCCTGTTCTCGGGACGTACGCGGTGAGCGCGGGGAACCGCCGCCGCCCGCCGTCGAGCGCGCGCAACTCGACGCGGTCCGGTGCCCGCAATCGCTCCGATTCGACGGGGCATCCGCGCCGCGCACACTCTGGTCCGATCCGGTCCGATGCGACCGTCACCGCGCGCGGTGACGGTGTGGCGCAGTTCATCACACGTACCCGACTCGGTGTGGTGGTCCTCGGTGTCGCCGTCGCGTTGGTGGCGGGCAAGCTGCTCATGGTGCAGACCGTCGAATCCTCCGGGCTGTCGGCCGAGGCGGCCGATCAGCGCACGGTCACCGAGGTGCTCCCCGCCAAGCGCGGCGCCATCGAGGACCGCAACGGCAACCCCATCGCCTACACCGACGAGGCCAAGGCGTTGACGTTCCAGCCGATCAAGGAACGCAAGGCGATGGACGAGGCGCACGCGAAGAACGCCTCGTCGCCCGATGCCTCGACCCGACTCAAGCAGATCGCCCAGGGCGTGCAGGACGCCCTCGGTGGAGCCGTCTCGGCGGACTCGGTGCTCGCGCAGCTCACCAGCAACGAGACCTTCGTCTACCTCGCGCGATCGGTCAGTCCCGAGGCGGCGGGCAAGATCACCGACGAGTTCCCCGAGGTCGGTGCCGAACGCCAGGACATCCGTCTCTACCCGGGTGGCCCGCTCGCGGCCAACATCGTCGGCGACGTCGACTTCGACGGCAACGGCCTCATCGGTCTCGAGTCGTCGATGGACTCCAGCCTGGCCGGTGCGGACGGTTCGCAGACCTACGATCGCGGCTCCGACGGCGCAGTGATCCCGGGGAGCACCCGCAACGTGCATCCCGCGCAGAACGGCAAGACCGTCGCGCTGACCATCGACTCCGACATCCAGTGGTTCGTCCAGCAGCAGGTCCAGCTGGCCAAGGACCGTTCCGGCGCGAAGAACGCCTCCGCGGTGGTGCTGGACGCCAAGACCGGCGAGGTGCTGGCCCTGGCCAACGACAACACCTTCAACCCCGCCAAACCCCTTGCCGAGCAGCCGAATGCCCAGCTCGGCGATCTCCCGGTCACCTCACCGTTCGAACCCGGATCGGTCAACAAGCTGGTCGCGGCGTCCGCGGCCATCGAGTACGGGATCACCACGCCGGACCAGGTCCACCAGGTCCCCGGCAACATCTCGCTGGCCGGGGTCACGGTGAACGATGCCTGGTCGCACGGGGTCGCGCCGTACACCACCACCGGCATCTTCGGTAAGTCCTCGAACGTGGGAACCCTCATGCTGGCCAAGCAGATCGGTGAGGACCGCTACGCGAACATGCTGCAGCGCTTCGGACTCGGACAGCGCACCGGCGTCGACCTGCCCGCCGAGAGTGCGGGCGACGTCCCCGCCCGCAGTCAGTGGTCCGGCGGGACCTTCGCCAACCTGCCCATCGGACAGGGCCTCTCGATGACGCTGCTGCAGATGACGAGCATGTACCAGGCCATCGCCAACGACGGTCTCCGTGTGCCGCCCCGGATCCTGAAGTCGGTCTCCGGGAGCGACGCACCGGACGCGCCGGCGGGTGTCCGCGTCGTCAGCCCGCAGACCGCGACGACGGTCCGTGACATGTTCCGCGCCATCGTGCAGTCCGATCCCACCGGCGAACAGCAGGGCACCGGCTCCAAGGGAGCGATCCCCGGCTACCAGGTGAGCGCCAAGACCGGCACCGCGCAGCAGGTCAACCCGAACTGTGGCTGCTATTCCAACTCGAGCTACAACATCACTTTCGCCGGGATCACCCCCGCCGATCACCCGAAGTTCGTGGTCGGGATCATGCTCGACAACCCGTCACGCAGCAGCGACGGTACGGGCGGTCAGTCCGCGGCGCCGCTGTTCGAGACCATCGCGTCGTGGATGCTGCAGCGCGAGCGCATCCCGCTGTCGTCGGCCCCGACCCCGAAGCTGGTCCTGCAGGGCACCTAGGAGCCCTGTCGAGACATCGCGACCTGCGGCGGTGGACGACGGTGTCGGCACGCGCAGTATGTTGACCGGTGGGCTCGGCGGCTGACGCCGAGCCGTCGAAACGGATGATTCTCAGTCGATCAGGAGGTGTGTGGGAAGCATGGCCGCCGCCGCACGCCACACCGACCCGACCCGACCGGTGCACGTCGAACCCCACCCGGTACAGATCCTCGCGACGTCGTGTCACGCCCGACTCGATCTCATCGGCGCCGCCACCGGGGAGCTCGGGGTCACCGGCGTGACCCTGCGCGCACAGGACGCCCTGCCCGGGGATCTGTTCGCAGCCCTGCCCGGCGCGCGCGCACACGGCGCACACTTCGCCGCCGACGCGATCGGCGCCGGGGCGGTCGCGGTCCTCACCGACCCTGCCGGTGCCGCGATCGTGTCCTCCGCCGTCCCCGCCGGTGCGGATCTCGCAGTGCTGGTGCACCCCGACCCGCGCAGTGTCCTGGGAGCGGTCAGTGCCCGGGTCTACTCCAATCCCTCACTGCGCCTGCGTCTGATCGGCATCACCGGCACCTCCGGCAAGACGACATCGGCCTACCTCACCGAGGCGGCGTTGATGGCCGCCGGCCACACGGTCGGGCTGATCGGCACCGTCGAGACGCGGATCGCCGGTGTGCGGCAGAAGAGTTCGCTCACCACACCGGAGGCGCCAGCGCTGCAGGGCCTCTTCGCCGCGATGCTCGAGAAGGGTGTCGACACCGTGGTGATGGAGGTGTCGAGTCACGCCCTGGCGCTGGGCCGGGTTCGCGGGAGCCACTTCGCCATCGGCGCGTTCACCAATCTCTCGCAGGACCATCTCGACTTCCACCCGACGATGGCCGACTACTTCGACGCGAAGTCGCTGCTGTTCCGCTCCACGTCGTCCGAACACGCCAACCGGTCGGTCGTCTGCGTCGATGACGAATGGGGTCAGCGGATGGCCGAGATCGTGGGCCAGGGCGTCGTCACCGTCTCCACCCGCACGAGCGCCGCGCAGTGGTTCGCCGGCCCGTCGGAGTCCCGCGATGACGGTTCGCAGATCGTCGCCGTCCGGGATCCGGTGGGTGAGACCCACACCATGGCTGTCCCACTGCCCGGTCGCTACAACGTCGCGAACGCGCTGATCGCCGTCGCCGTCGCCCACACGGCGGGCGTGTCCGTCGCCGATGCGATCGCGGGGATCGGCGACGTCCGTGTGCCCGGCCGTGTCGAACTCGTCGACGCCGGTCAGGATTTCCTCGCGGTCGTCGACTACGCCCACAAGCCGGCCGCACTCGACGCCGTCATCTCCACCCTGCGGGCCCAGACCGCCGGCCGCGTCGCGGTGGTCGTCGGCGCCGGTGGCAATCGCGACACCGGCAAGCGGCCGGTCATGGGCGCGGCCGCCGCGCGCGGCGCCGAGTTGGTCGTCATCACCGACGACAACCCCCGAGACGAGGACCCGGCGGCGATCCGGGCCGCGGTGGTCGCGGGCGCGACCGAGGTCGCCGAGGCCGACCGACCGGCCGGATCGGAACCGATCGTCGAGATCGGCGACCGTGCTGCGGCCATCGCCCACGCCGTCGCCTGGGCACGCACCGGCGACGTCGTCCTGGTGGCCGGCAAGGGACACGAGACCGGTCAGGAGATCCACGGGGTGAAGACGCCGTTCGACGATCGTGCAGTACTCGCCGAGGCACTGGCGACACGCGGGAACGGGGCAGGATGAGCGACACCGGGATCTGGATCCTCGACACCGGTGGCCGGGACGGGACCGACATCGACCACGACACCGTCCGCGGACTGATCCGCGATCTCGTCGGGATGACCCGCGATCGGGGTGTCGGACGCAGCTGGGCGGTGCTCGCCGAGCTCGACGCGCCCGAGATGACCGACGAGAACGACCGGGCACTGGCCCACGACCGGGTCGGTCGGCTCGCCGTCCGCCTCGCGGTCGACACCGTCATCAGCGTGGGGGAGTCGCGTTCGGTTCGGGCTCTGCACCAGGGAGCGGTGATGGAGGGGTCGTGGGGCGAGGAGGCCCTGCTCGTCGCCGATGCCGCCGAGGCTCTCGAGATCCTCGACGCCCAGATCGGCGACGGTGACGTCGTGCTCATCGCGGCCGGTCGGGCAGGCGATTTGTCGGCGGTGACGAACGCACTGTTGGATAGCGACCGATGGACTGCGACCCTGACGGCGGCGCCCGAACGGTGAGAACACCGATCGGCGGCGAGGGGCACGCGTGAGGCGAGGCGACGGATGGGACTGAGCAGGTGACGCAGATCTTGATAGCGGGCGCCGTCGCGTTGGCGGTGTCGATCCTGCTCACGCCGGTCCTGATCAAGTTCTTCTCCCGGCAGGGCTTCGGCCAGGAGATCCGGGTCGAGGGGCCGCAGAGCCATCAGACCAAGCGCGGCACACCGTCGATGGGTGGCGTGGCCATCATCGTCGCGCTGTGGGCCGGCTACTGGGCCTCGCACATCGTGGGTGCCTTCAACGGCGGCCAGGGACCCAGCGCCTCCGGTGTGCTGGTCCTGTCGCTGGCGACGGTCCTCGGCGGTGTCGGCTTCCTCGACGACTTCATCAAGATCCGCAAGGGCCGCAACCTGGGGCTGAACAAGACCGCCAAGTCGGTCGGTCAGCTCATCGCGGCGCTGCTCTTCGGAGTCCTCGCCCTGAACTTCCGCAACGGCAACGGCGACGCCCCGGCGAGCGCCAACCTGTCCTACGTCCGCGACATCCCCGCGGTGACGCTGGGGTCGGTGGCGTTCGTCATCTTCTGCTGGCTCGTCGTCGCGGCCTGGTCCAACGCGGTCAACTTCACCGATGGACTCGACGGACTCGCCGCCGGCTCGATGGCCATGGTCCTGGGGTCCTACGTGCTGGTCACGTTCTGGCAGTACCGCAACGCGTGCGCGGGCGGACCCAAGGTCGGCGGCGACGTGAGCCCCGGCTGCTACCACGTCCGCGACCCGCTCGACCTCGCCCTCATCGCGGTGGCCGGCGGCGGTGCCTGCCTCGGCTTCCTGTGGTGGAACGCCGCGCCCGCGAAGATCTTCATGGGCGACACCGGGTCGCTGGCACTCGGCGGCATGCTCGCCGGTCTGTCCATCACCACTCGCACCGAACTGCTCATGGTGGTCGTCGGCGCGCTGTTCGTCGCCGAGATCGTCTCGGTGGTCCTGCAGATCGCGTTCTTCCGGACCACCGGACGCCGTGTGTTCCGGATGGCGCCGTTCCACCACCACTTCGAACTCGGGGGCTGGGCCGAGACCACGGTCATCATCAGGTTCTGGTTGCTGACCGCCATCGCCTGCGCGCTGGGTCTGTCCCTGTTCTACAGCGAGTTCCTGGCCTCCAACGGTGGCTGACGTGGCCGCCGACCCGGCGTCCGACCAGCTCCCATCTCTGCCCGGCTTGCGCGTCCTGGTCGCCGGGGCCGGTACCGCGGGCGTCTCGGCGGCCCTGTTCCTCGCCGTGCACCAGGCGCACGTCACCGTCTGCGACGGTCGCACCCACGACCGTCCCGTTCTGGCGGAGGCAGGTGTGGATGTCATCTCCACCGACACCGTCACCCGGGAGTCGGTGCTGCGTTTCGACCTCGTCGTCGTCTCACCCGGCTTTCGCCCCGATTCCGCCGTCGTCGTCGCCGCGCGGTCGGCGGGCCTGCCCGTGTGGGGCGAGGTCGAACTCGCCTGGCGTGTCGACCACAGCGGCCTGCTCGGAGCCCCACGCACCTGGTTGGTGATCACCGGCACCAACGGCAAGACCACCACGACGTCGATGGTCGAGGCCATCGTCTCCGTCTCGCCGCGTTCGGTGGTGGCGTGCGGCAACATCGGCCTGCCCGTGCTCGACGCGCTCACCCTCGACCCGCGGGTCGACGTGCTCGCCGTCGAACTGTCGTCGTTCCAGCTCCACTGGGCGCCGTCGGTGATCCCGGACGCCGGTGTCGTCCTCAACATCGCCGAGGATCATCTGGACTGGCACGGTTCGATGGACGCCTACGTCGCGGCGAAGGCCGGTGCGCTGCGCGGGCCGATCGCCGTCATCGGTGCCGACGACCCGATCGCCGGCGGGTTGTCGGCGTCGACCCCCGGCGCGCGCACGGTCGCCGTGCGACTCGGAGAACCGGCCGTCGGCGAGGTGGGTGTGGTCGGCGACGAACTCGTCGATCGTGCGTTCGCACCCGGCGCCGACGGCGCCGGTGTCGCGGTGGGCACGACCGCGTCCATCCGCCCCGTGGGACCGTCCGGGCTGACCGACGCCCTCGCCGCGGCGGCACTGTGTCGCGCGGTGGGCATCGGCGCCGCCGACGTCGCCCGCGGGCTCGCGGGATTCCGTCCCGGCCGCCACCGCGGCGAGGTGGTGGCCTCGCTCGACGGCATCGATTTCGTCGACGACTCCAAGGCGACCAACCCGCACGCCGCCGCCGCGTCGATCCGAGCGCACCGCCGGGTGGTACTCATCGCCGGCGGACTGCTCAAGGGGGCGGCGGTCGACGACCTCGTCGTCGAGACCGCCGATCGGCTCGCCGCGGTCGTACTGCTCGGAACCGACCGGGATCTGTTGGCCGCGGCGATTGCGCGACACGCCCCTTCAATCCCAACAGTCACACTGTTCACAGGAGACGATGGCCGGGTGATAGCCACGCCGGTTCTGCCCGATGCCGCCGCCGACAGTGCGCACAGTCCGTCCACCAGCAACGATGCGCTGCGCACGCTCACTGTGGGCGCGGCCGATCCCACACTCGACACCGCAGGCAACGTGATGAACGCTGCCGTGGCGATCGCGTGGCATCTGGGCGCCGCCGACGCCGACCGACCCGACGCGATACTGCTCGCCCCCGCCGCCGCATCGCTCGACATGTTCAGCGGATACGGAGTGCGCGGTGACGCGTTCGCCCACGGCGCGCTGGCCGTCGGTGCGACCACGAGTCGCGACAACGGGACGACCGAGTCGTGAGCCTGACCGCGGATGCTCCCGAGGCCACCGCCGGGGCCGACAAGCAGGCCCCTCGTCGCGCCGGATCCTGGTGGGACGGACCACGCGGGGTCATCGACGCCGTGCTCCGCCGCCCCCTTGCCTCGTTCCACCTGATCATCACGCTCACGGTGCTGCTCACCGTCTTCGGTCTGATCATGGTGCTCTCCGCGTCCTCGGTGGAGGGCTACTCCAAGAACGGCTCGGCGTACGGGCTGTTCACCACCCAGGTGGTCTTCGCCGTGCTCGGCACGATCCTGTTCTACGTCGCTCTGCGGATGCCGGTGCGCTACATGCGCAAACTGGCCGCACCGGCGATCATCATCACCACGCTGATGCTGGTCGCGGTGCTCATCCCGGGCGTCGGCACGCTCAGCGGTGGTGCCCGTCGCTGGTTCGTCGTCGCCGGGTTGTCGGTGCAGCCGTCCGAACTCGTGAAGCTCGCCCTGTGCGTGTGGGGAGCGCACCTGCTGTCGTCCCGCATCCGTGACCGTGCCTCGCTGCGCGAGCTGTTGGTACCGCTCATCCCGGTCGCGATCCTGGTGTGCGCACTGATCATGCTCGAGCCGAACCTGAGCACGACGATCACGATCGCCATCATCGTCGGCACCCTGCTCTGGTTCGCCGGTCTGAGTCTCAAGGTGTTCGCGGTCTTCGTGATCTCCGGTATCAGCCTGGCGGTGCTGCTCGCGATGGTCGAGGGATACCGCTCCGAGCGGGTGCAGAGCTTCCTGGGCAACATCGACGACCCCCAGGGCGCGGGATATCAAGCGCGACAGGCGCAGTTCGCGCTCGCCAACGGCGGCACATGGGGCGTCGGCCTCGGACAGAGCCGGGCCAAGTGGAACTACCTGCCCAATGCGCACAACGACTTCATCTTCGCGATCATCGGAGAGGAACTCGGACTGATCGGCGGCCTGTTGGTCGTCGCCCTGTTCGTCCTGCTGGCCTTCGTCGGCCTGCGCATCGCGCTGCGCGCCGTCGACCCGTTCCTGCGCCTGATGACCGCGACCATCACCATCCTGATCAGCGCGCAGGCGCTCATCAACATCGGATACGTGATCGGGTTGCTGCCGGTCACAGGTATCCAGCTGCCGCTGCTGTCGGCCGGTGGCACATCGACGTTCACCGTCCTGGTGATGTTGGGACTGCTGGCGAACGCGGCCCGACACGAACCCGAGGCGGTCGCCGCGTTGGCCGCCGGTGACGACGGCCGGATCGGTCGCTTCCTGCGTCTGCCCCAGCCGGAGACCTACGCCCCCACCCGGGTCCAGGCCTGGCGTGCCCGGCGCGACGTCGGGGACGGCCGCGCCGCGCCGCGCAAGCGCCCGGCCGCCGACACCTCGCGGGCACCGCGGGGCAACCCTGCCTCGTACTTCGGGTTCGGTGGCCACCCCGAGCCGCCGCGGCAACCGCAGCAGCGATCGGGGCGGGTCCGAGAGCGCACCGGCCCATCGCATCCGCGTGCCCGATACCGCACCACACCACCGGATTTCGCCACCGCCGAGTACGACCCTCGCCGCGACTGGCGGTCCGACGCGCGCCGTGAGACGCACCGCGTCGAGCCACGTCGTGGTGCGCCGTCGAGGTCGCGCCGATGACCCGCCGACGCAGCGCGGACGACCCGGTGTCGGTGGTCGTCGCCGGTGGGGGCACCGCAGGCCACATCGAGCCGGCGCTCGCGGTCGCCGACGCCGTGCGCGTCCTCGACCCGACCGCGCGCATCACGGCACTGGGCACCGAGCGCGGTCTCGAACGCACCCTGGTACCCGAGCGCGGGTACACCCTCGAACTCATCCCGCCGGTTCCGTTGCCCCGCAAGGTCAACCGAGATCTGTTCTCGGTACCGCTGCGGCTGCGGCGCTCGGTGCGTGCGACGCGCGGGATCCTCGCCGCCGTCCGTGCCGACGTCGTCATCGGCTTCGGCGGGTACGTCGCGTTGCCCGCCTATCTCGCCGCGCGCGGTCGGATGAAAGGCGGGTCGCGGGTCCCGGTGGTCATCCACGAGGCCAACGCCAGCGCCGGCATCGCCAACAAGGTCGGCGCGCGGTTCGCCCAACGTGTCCTGGCCGCGGTCGACGGCTCCGGGCTCGACGCCGAGGTGGTCGGGATCCCGGTCCGCGGTTCGCTGACCGGACTCGACCGCGCCGCCACACGCGCGCAGGCGCGGCACTACTTCGGACTCGACCCGGACGCCCCGACGCTGTTGGTGTTCGGCGGGTCGCAGGGCGCACGGACGATCAACGAGGCCGTCGCCAACGCGGCCGGCGACCTCGGTGCCGCCGGGGTCGGGGTGCTCCACGCGCACGGACCCAAGAACGCCATCGCCCCGGTGTCGCCGCCGGGAGCGCCGCCGTACGTCTCGGTGGGATACCTCAAGCGCATGGATCTCGCCTACGCCGCAGCCGATCTCGTCGTGTGCCGGTCCGGTGCGATGACCGTCGCGGAGATCTCCGCGACCGGTCTGCCCGCGGTGTATGTCCCGCTGCCCCACGGCAACGGCGAACAGCGCCTCAACGCCCTCCCCGTGGTCGCCGCAGGTGGCGGGATCCTCCTCGACGACGCCGACCTCACCTCCGAGTGGGTCGCCTCGACGGTGCCCGAACTCCTCGCCGACAGCGCCCGTCTCGCCGAGATGTCCCGCGGCGCACGACAGGTGGGACACGCCGACGCCGCCGCGGCCGTCGCCGCCGCGGGCCTGGAGTTGGCGCGCGCATTCCGAGACGAGCGGTGACGCTCGTGTCCGAGACACACGACGACCCGACCGCGCCGTCGGTCCCACCGCTGCCCCAGGCACTCACCCGGGTGCACATGGTGGGCATCGGCGGGGCCGGCATGTCGGGTCTGGCCCGCATCCTGCTCAGCCGGGGTGCGCAGGTCTCGGGGTCCGACGCCAAGGAGAGCCGCGGCGTGCTCGCGCTGCGGACCCGCGGAGCCCGGGTCCAGATCGGGCACTCGCCGGGTGCGCTGGACCTGCTGCCCGGCGGGCCGACGGTCGTCGTCACGACCCACGCCGCGATCCCGAAGACCAATCCTGAACTGGTGGAGGCGAACCGACGCGGGATCCCGGTGATCCTGCGGCCCGCGGTCCTCGCCACCCTGATGGATGACTACCGCACCGTCCTGATCGCAGGCACCCACGGCAAGACCTCCACGACGTCGATGGTCGTGGTGGCCCTGCAGCACTGCGGGCTCGACCCGTCCTTCGCCGTCGGCGGTGAGCTCAACGAGTCCGGCACCAACGCGCACCACGGCAGCGGCGACATCTTCGTCGCCGAGGCCGACGAGAGCGACGGCTCACTGCTGCAATACCGGCCCGATGTCGTCGTGGTGACCAACGTCGAGTCCGACCACCTCGACCACTTCGGCACCGTCGAGGCCTACGTCGCGGTGTTCGACGACTTCCTCGACCGCCTCGACACCGGTGGCACTCTGGTCATCTGCCTCGACGACGAGGGTGCGGTGGCGCTGGCCGAGCGCTCGGCGCCGCGGCTGATCGAACGCGGGGTCGCGGTCCTCGGCTACGGGTTCGGCCGCCTCGCCGACCGCGTCCCGATGGTCGAGAACTGCGCCGTGCTGCTCGACTGGCAGGTCCACGGTGTCGGTGGCAGGGCCCGGATCGCCCTGCGTCCTCCGCTGGGGCCGGACACCGACGACGGTTCGGTCGTCGAACGCGATGTGACCCTGGCGATCCCGGGGGTGCACATGGCCCTCAACGCCCTCGGGGCCGTTGCGGCCGGCGTCGCCGCAGGCGGGCCGGTCGACGATGTCGTCCACGGCGTCGAGACGTTCACCGGGGTGCACCGCAGGTTCGAACTGCGCGGCCGCGTCCGCGACATCGCCGTCTACGACGACTACGCACACCACCCGACCGAGGTGACCGTCGTGCTGACCGCGGCCCGTGAACTGGTGGCCGACACGACCGGGGGACGGGTGATCGCGGTGTTCCAACCCCATCTGTATTCACGCACCGCCGCCTTCGCCACCGAGTTCGCCCGCGCTCTCGACCTCGCCGACGAGGTGGTCGTCCTCGACGTCTACGGCGCGCGCGAAGAGCCCCTGGACGGGATCAGCGGACGGACCATCGCCCAACAGGTGAGCGTTCCGGTCGTCTTCGTCCCCGACTTCTCCCGGGTGGCCGAGACCGTGGCGGGACTGGCCCGGTCGGGCGATGTCGTCCTCACCCTCGGCGCGGGTGACATCACGATGCAGGGGCCGGAGATCGTCGACGCGCTGGCCCGACGAGGAGACTGACCATGCCCGACAATCAGACGATGCCTCGGATGCGCGGACGGACCGATCGTGGTCGCGACGACCGTGACCGGCGCGCTGACCCCGACGCCGCATTCGACGACCGGTACCCGGACGACGATCTGGACGACCGTGATCTCGATGAGGGCGAGGACAGTCCGGCGTCGGCCGGGCGGTCGCGCCGCGCCGGGCGACGTCCCGTGCGGGGGACCCGGATGCTCATCGGCATCATCGCCACCGTGATCCTGCTGATCGCAGCCGGGTTGGTCGCGTACTTCACCCCGCTGATGTCGGTGCGGTCGGTGGAGGTGTCGGGCACGTCGGTGGTCAGCCGTGACGACATCGTCGCGGCCGCCCGGATCGCGACGGGAACACCGCTGCTGCAGGTCGACACCCGACCCGCCGCCCAGCGCATCGCCGCGATCCCGCGGATCAAGACCGTCCGGGTCGCCCGCGGTTACCCGTCGAGCATCGACATCACCGTCGTCGAACGCACCGCCGTGGCGTTCGAGGACCGATCGGGGACCGCGCATCTCTACGACGTCGACGGGGTCGACTTCGCCCAGCAGCCCAAGGCCCCCGCGCTGCCGCGACTGACCTCGGGTACCGACGTCTCCGACGCCGCCCGCCGGGCGGCTCTCGAGGTCGTCGCCGGGCTCCCGGATTTCCTGTCCCGACAGGTCGTCTCGGTCGCCGCGTCCTCGCCGTCCGACGTCCGGCTCACGCTGCGCGACCGCAAGACCGTCGTGTGGGGGGACGCCGACAGGGGAGCGGACAAGGCGCGCACCCTGCGATTCGTACTGCCGCGCGCCGACGACGAGGTCAACGTCTCCGCGCCCGAATACCCGACCTTCCGCTGATCTGCGGGCCACAACCCCCTGCGGGCGGGCCGACCGGGACCGATCTGCGCGACACGCCGCCAGCCTGCGCGACGTCGGCGGGTTTCCTGCCTAGCGTTTCCCCCAACAGTCATCTACTTGACATAACTCTAAGCCTATGGTTTAGGTTGAGGGTTTTGTCCGGCGGCTGTGCAGGTCCCATCCGAGCCCCGAGGCATCCGATCGACAAGAAGGCGAGTCTCACATGACGCCACCGCACAACTACCTGGCCGTCATCAAGGTCGTCGGAATCGGCGGCGGTGGCGTGAACGCCGTCAACCGCATGATCGAGCAGGGACTCAAGGGTGTCGAGTTCATCGCCATCAACACCGATGCGCAGGCGCTGCTGATGAGTGACGCCGACGTCAAGCTCGACGTCGGTCGCGACTCGACCCGCGGACTGGGCGCCGGCGCCGACCCCGAGGTGGGTCGTCGGGCCGCCGACGACGCCAAGGACGAGATCGAGGAACTCCTCAAGGGCGCCGACATGGTGTTCGTGACCGCGGGGGAGGGCGGCGGTACGGGTACCGGCGGCGCCCCCGTCGTGGCCAGCATCGCCCGCAAGATGGGCGCGCTCACCGTCGGTGTCGTGACCCGTCCGTTCTCCTTCGAGGGCAAGCGTCGCGGCGGTCAGGCGGACGCGGGCATCGCGTCGCTGCGCGAGTCGTGCGACACCCTCATCGTCATCCCCAACGACCGTCTGCTGCAGCTCGGCGACGCCGCGGTCTCGCTCATGGACGCGTTCCGCAGCGCCGACGAGGTGCTCCTCAACGGCGTGCAGGGCATCACCGACCTCATCACCACCCCCGGGCTGATCAACGTGGACTTCGCCGACGTCAAGGGCGTCATGAAGGACGCGGGCAGCGCGCTGATGGGTATCGGTTCCGCCCGTGGTGACGACCGCGCGAAGAAGGCCGCCGAGGCGGCCATCAACTCGCCGCTGCTCGAGGCGTCGATGGACGGCGCCCGGGGTGTGCTGATGTCGATCGCCGGTGGCAGCGACCTCGGTCTGTTCGAGATCCACAACGCCGCGACGCTGGTCCAGGAGGCCGCGCACGAGGACGCCAACATCATCTTCGGCACCGTGATCGACGACAACCTCGGCGACGAGGTACGGGTGACGGTGATCGCGGCGGGATTCGACGCCGGATCGCAGAAGCCGCGACCCACCGTCGCGTCGGGGAACAGCGCGGTCGAGTCGGCCTCGGCAGGCACGGTCAACTCGGGCTCCTCGGTGTTCGGCGAGCGGGGGACCGCGCCCGGCGATCCCTTCGCCGACGCACCCGCACCGCGTCGCAACGCGGTCACGCTGGACGACGACGATGTCGACGTCCCGCCGTTCATGAAGCGCTGAGGTGTCGGTTCGACCCGGTGACGGTGCCGCCATGCGGGTCCGTCGCGTCACCACCACGCGTAAGGGTGGTGCCTCTCTGTCCCCGTATGACGAGTTCAACCTCGGCGACCACGTCGGTGACGACCCGGACGCAGTCCGCGCGAACCGGATCCGCCTGGCCGAGAAGATCGGCGTCGGGCCGGACCGCATGGTGTGGATGGAACAGATCCACAGCCGCAACGTGGTCATCGTCGACGGCCCCCGTGACGAACCCGTTCCCGCCACCGACGCGGTGGTCACCACGGTCACCGATCTGGCGCTGGTGGTCGTGACCGCCGACTGTGTCCCGGTACTGCTCAGCGATGACACCGCCGGTGTCATCGGTGCCGCGCACGCCGGCCGCATCGGGGCCCGGATCGGGATCATCCCGCGGCTGCTGGAGGCCATGATCTCCTGCGGTGCCGACCCCGCGCGCATCGGCGGGTTCCTCGGACCGGCCGCCAGCGGGGAGAAGTACGAGGTGCCCGCCGACATGCAGGCCGACGTGGAGGCGCACCTGCCGGGTAGTGCCACCCGCACCGACCGCGGAACGCCCGGCCTCGATCTGCGTGCGGGCATCCGGCGTCAGCTGTTGGCCGCCGGTGTCCCCGCGGTCGCCCAGGATCCGCGGTGCACCATCACCGATCCCACCCTGTTCAGTCATCGCCGCGGCGCCCCCACGGGACGTCTCGCCTCGGTGATCTGGATGGATACCACCGGGCGCGCATGACGCGCCCGGACGCCACGCGCGTCGGCGAGCTCGCATCGACCCTGCAGTCGGCCCAGGAGCGGCTACGGGCCGCGTGCGTCGCGGCCGACCGGCCGGCCGACGACGTCGATCTGCTCGTCGTGACCAAGTTCTTCCCGGCGTCGGACGTGCTCGCTCTGGTCGATCTCGGGTGTCGGGCGTTCGGTGAGTCGCGCGAACCGGAGGCCGGTCGTAAGGCGGCAGAGGTCCGCGACGCAGTCGACGCGACCCTGTCGTTCCACATGATCGGGCAGATCCAGACCAAGAAGGCCAAGACCGTCGGACGGTGGGCCGATCGGGTGCACTCGGTGGACACCATCCGCCTCGCCGACGCACTCGACGACGCCGCGACCAAGGCTCTCGACAGCCATGATCGATCCGCACCCCTGGATGTGCTGCTGCAGATCAACCTCGACGGTGCGCCGGACCGCGGTGGCGTCGGAGTCGACGACCTCGGGGCCTTGGCCGCGCACGTGGACACACTGTCGGCGGTGCGACTGCGCGGGCTGATGGTCATCGCTCCCCAGGAGGGCACAGCCGAGCAGTGGATGGCCCGGGCGGCGGAGATCCGTGCGTCGTTCCTCGCCGGTCATCCTGACGCGACGGAGTTCTCCGCAGGCATGTCGGGTGACCTCGAAGAAGCCGTGGCACACGGATCGACGTGCGTGCGTGTCGGTACCGCGATCATGGGTTCTCGGCCGATAGTGTCGCCCTAGATCACATGAGTCACATACGAACCAGCAACACCAGCACTCCCATAAACACCAGTCACAACCCGTCCCCAGGGCGCGCCGAGGGTGAGGAACTCCAACGATGAGCTCTATGCAGAAGTTCAAGGCATATTTCGGCATGGTCCCGCCCGGTGACTATGAAGACGACTACCTCGACGAGCCGGGTCATCCCCGTCGCGACAGCTACGAGCGCGACTATCGCGACGAGTACTACGGCCGGTCCTCCTACCGGACCGACCGTGGGTTCGAGTCCGACGGGTACGACGACGAGGTCGAGTTCGACCGTGTCCCCGAGTACGCCTACGCCGGTCCGGTGCGTTCGTCGGTCGCCGACCGCGTGATGGCCGAGCGCTCCGCGCCCATGGAGCGTCTGGGCCGCCCGAGTCGGCTCGAGCCCCTCGCCGGTGGCGGCATGTCGGCCCGTGCCGGCGGAGTCCCGCGCGGCGCCGGTCGGACCACCACCCGTGGCGCTCTCGCCATGGACAGCCACGAGTCGCTGGACCGTGTGTTCGAGGAGGGCAACCCGTTGGCGAAGATCACCACGCTGCGTCCTCGGGACTACAGCGAGGCGCGCACCATCGGTGAACGCTTCCGCGACGGCAGCCCGGTGATCATGGACCTGGTCGAGATGAGCAACGAGGACGCCAAGCGTCTCGTCGACTTCGCCGCCGGGCTCGCGTTCGCGCTGCGTGGTGCATTCGACAAGGTGGCCACGAAGGTGTTCCTGCTCTCGCCCGCCGACATCGACGTCTCGGCCGAGGATCGTCGCAAGATCGCCGAGACCGGCTTCTACAATCACAGCTGAGTTCACCGGTCCCAGCGTCGTCACCAGCGGTTTTCTCATACCGTGACCGAATCAGGCAGAGTTGACGCGTGACGTTAGCGCGAGAGGTCATCTACTACCTCCTGTTCATCTACTGGCTGCTGCTCCTGGGGCGCCTGGTGATCGAACTGGTACGGACTTTTGCCAGGGAATGGCGCCCGACCGGCTTCTCGGTCGTGGTCATCGAGGCGGTGTTCACCACCACGGATCCGCCGATCAAGGCGCTGCGGCGTCTGTTGCCGCCGATCCCACTCGGGCCGGTCCGCCTGGATCTGTCGCTGATGATCACCATGGTCGTGGTCCTGATCGCCATGTCGCTCGTCGCGCCCTGAGCCCGCAGGCCACCCGTGATGACGCCACAGCGGGGGCGGCCGGATATTGTGACGACGGCTCTCGTGCGTAGTGGTGAGTCGTCGACGTGAAGACCGAGCGGATTTCGCTCAATGCCTCGACGAAGTGCGACGAACGGTTCTAATGTGACAGGATAGGACGCCAGTTACACTGTGAATCCCGTGGGCGACACAGATCGCGTCGTTCAGGTGATTTCGAGCGACTCGCACCGTGGCCTAGACACATGACAAGAATGACGATATTTAAGGGGACCGACATGCGGCTCACACCAGCTGATGTGCACAACGTCGCGTTCAGCAAACCGCCGATCGGTAAGCGTGGCTACAACGAGGACGAGGTCGATCAGTTCCTCGATTTCGTGGAGGCCGAACTCGCACGTCTTCTCGAAGAGAACACCGACCTGAAGCAGCGCGTCGAGGAGCTCGAGGGTGACCTGGCCACGGCCAAGTCCAGTGCTCCCGCGTCGTCCGCGCGGTCTGATGAGAACGCCTCGGCCACACAGGCTTTCAGCACTCCGGCGCCCGCCTACTCCGAGGCGCCGCCCGCGGCGGCCCCCGCGGCGGCGTCGAACGACGATCACCACGTCCGCGCCGCCAAGGTGCTGAGCCTGGCCCAGGACACCGCCGACCGCCTCACCGGGAACGCGCGTACCGAGTCCGAAGGCGTGCTCGCCGACGCCCGGAGTCGCGCCGACGCCATGATCGGCGACGCCCGCGGCAAGTCCGAGGCCATGCTCGCCGACGCCCGGCAGCGCTCCGAGGCGATCCTCGCCGATTCGCAGACGCGCGCCGAGGCCACCACGCGTGGTGCCCAGGAGAAGGCCGACGCCCTCCAGGCCGACGCCGAGCGCAAGCACACCGAGATCATGGGGACGATCAACCAGCAGCGGTCGGTCCTCGAGGGCCGTATCGAGCAGCTCAAGACGTTCGAGCGTGAATACCGGACCCGTCTCAAGACCTACCTGGAGTCGCAGCTCGAAGAGCTGCAGCAGCGCGGCAGTGCCGCACCGGTGGACAACGCCCGCTCCGGTGGGGACGCGTTCTCGTCCGATCCCGGCAACGGTGGCTTCACCAACTCGGGTGGATTCGCCAAGCCCTCGAACTGACCCGGCTCCGGCCGGTCGCCGCCTCGTAGACGTCCAGGGGTCCATGTCGTGCTCGTGATGGCCCTCGCAGCCACGCTCGTCGGGTTCGGGCTGCTCGTGGTCGCCCTGATCACCGGCACGCTCTGGCTCGCGGTGGCCTGCATCGTGATCTGCATCATCGGTGGCGTCTTCCTGCTGGCCGACCTGCTGGGCCTCGGACATGCTCTGACCATCCGTCGCTCCCGCCACCCGGGAGCGACGGATTCGTCGGATCAGGGTGGCGCGACCGACGACTCGGACGGCCCCACCACCGGATCGGCACGCCCCGACGATCTCTCCGACACCGAGATCACCACCGAGTTCCCCCGAGCCGTCACCGACGAGCCGACGGTGACCCTCGACGACCCGAACTCGGCGTGGCACGCCGACATCGCCGATTCGCCCGCATACGACCACGCGCCGACGCACCGACACTCCGCGCCCGAGAGCGCCGCCGGGACCTCGGGGACGTCGCAGGCCTCGTCGGCGTGGCACGGCAGGCACGAGTCGCCGGAGTCCGAGCCCGAGCGGCCTCGGACACCGAGGCACGGCGGTAGCTGAGATCCACCCGGTCAGTCGTGATGAAAGTCCGTTGCGCACCTGGCCTACACTGATGTCTGCGACGATCCGGCCATCACCGGGGAGCATCCGGAAGAACCGGTACCGACCGCATCTCGCGGCCGTGCCGAACTAGACCCGGACGGCCGCGGCCCGACACAGCCGCACATCGAGAGGCGTCGGATCGACCGGCGCAAGCGGGGTGGTACCGCGGCGAGCAATCGTCGTCCCCGTGCCCACGGGTCGCAGCCGCGACCGAACCGGCACGAGGAGATGCGAATGACCACCGAACCCGGCACGAATCCGAACTCGGCGCGCGAGCGCGTATACCCGATCGTCGATGTCGTGGGCACCGGATCGGCCGTGCCCTCGTTCCCCGATCTCGAGACCCGCGTCCTGGACTACTGGGCCGCCGACGACACCTTCGTCGCCTCGGTGCAGCAGCGGTCCGACGCCGAGGAGTTCGTCTTCTACGACGGCCCGCCGTTCGCCAACGGTCTGCCGCACTACGGCCATCTGCTGACCGGCTACGTCAAGGATCTCGTCCCGCGGTTCCAGACCATGCGCGGCAAGAAGGTCGA
>NZ_JAEMTF010000025.1 GCF_016462415.1 Williamsia sp.
ACCGGAACCGAGTCCACGCCGACCGACGCGGACGACACCGACGATGACGATGACGGTGACGACGACGATCTCGAGGACGACTTCTGGGCCGGTGTCGGCATCGACCCCATCCGGATCGTCACCGACGCCGCCGAGTACCTCACGCTCCGCTGCTACCTCGGAGATGACCCGATCTTCCTGGGCCGCAACGGGAAGATCTTCGTCTTCACCTCCGAGCGCGCGCTGACCCGCTTCATCGCCGACCACGACGACCACGAACTGTCCGAGGTGAGCACGTTCGAGGAGGTCCGGGTGGCGGCCACCGACGGGTCGCTGGAGGTCGACGTGTTCGAAGAGAACGTCTACGTCCTGCCCGGGTTGGCGGCCGACATCGCCGACGGACCTCGCCGCATCGACCGCAAGCAGTTGGAGCTCGCCGTCGAGTTGCTCAACGACGCAGCCGATTTCGCGGACGACGACTCGGTGAGCGAGGCTCTCGGGTCGACGACCCCGCTGGGCTTCTTCGTCAGTTACGCCGTCAACCCCGACCCGAAGCGGCTCGCGCCCAGCGGGCCGTTCGACAACGAGTCCGAGGCGTGGCGTGCACTTGTCCACGAACTAGAGACGCGCCTGACCAAAAAATAGAGCCGAGGCGTGGCGTGCACTCGTCCACGAACTAGAAGGCCGCCTCACCAAGAAGTAGATTTGCCCCGTCACCCGATCAGGACGGCGTACCCCGGCTTGATCACGTCGTCGATGAGGGCGAGCCGCTCGTCGAAGTGCACGAACGCCGACTTCATCGCGTTGACCGTGAAACGTTCGAAATCGGCCCAGCCGTAGCCGAACTGATCGTGCAGCGTGACGAATTCCTTGCTCATCGACGTGTCGCTCATCAGACGGTTGTCGGTGTTGACCGTCACCCGGAAACGCAACCGCGCGAGCACGTTGAACGGATGGTCGGCGATACTCGCCACCGCACCGGTCTGCACGTTCGAGCTCGGACACAGCTCGAGCGGGATCCGTTTGTCGCGAACGTAGTTCGCGACGTCACCGAGTTCGGCGCCGGCGAAGGCGTGGGCGGCGAGATCGGTTCCCGCGGGCAGCGAGATGTCGTCGATGACCCGCACCCCGTGACCGAGCCGGTCGGTGCCGCAGAAGCTGATGGCCTCGTGGATCGACGGCAATCCGAAGGCCTCGCCCGCGTGGATGGTGAACGGCGCGTTGTTGGCGCGCATGTACTCGAAGGCGTCGAGGTGACGGCTCGGGGGATAACCGGCCTCGGCACCGGCGATGTCGAAGCCGACCACGCCGCGGTGTCGGAACCGGACGGCCAGCTCCGCGATCTCCCGCGACCGGGCCGCATGGCGCATGGCGGTCACCAGGCAGCGCATGACGATCGTCCGGCCGGCCTCCGCGGCGACGCTCACGCCCTCGGCGAAGCCGTCGAGCACCGCCTCGACGACCTCGTCGAGTGACAGTCCCGCGGTGAGGTGTTGTTCGGGGGCGAAGCGCACCTCGGCGTAGACCACGCCGTCGTCGGCGAGATCCTCCGCGCATTCGCGTGCCACCCGTGCCAGCGCGGGCGCGGTCTGCATGACCGCCACGGTGTGGGTGAAGGTCTCGAGGTAGCGCACCAACGATCCGCTGTCGGCCGACTCCCGGAACCAGCGGGCCAGCGAGTCCGCGTCGTCGGCGGGCAGGTCCCCGTAGCCCACCTCGCGGGCGAGGTCGAGGACGGTCGCCGGGCGGAGCCCACCGTCGAGGTGGTCGTGCAGCAACACTTTCGGCGCCAGCCGGAGTGCACCGGGATCGAGGGGCGCCACGTCACGAGGATCGGTCATGTTCCGACGGTAACGCGATCGAGGATCAGAGGCCCCGCCAGATCGCTCACACCGTCGCCCGTGTCGTCGACGATGGTGACCGCGTCGGCCAGCGCCTCGCGCGCCGCGCCGAACCGCTCGGGCGTCTGCGTCGACAGCGTGAACAGCAGATCGCCCGCGCGGACGCGATCGCCGGGGCGGGCATGCCATCGGACCCCGGCCTCGTGTTGGACTGCCTCGCCCTGACGCGCCCGCCCGGCACCGAGACGCCAGGCGGCCACCCCGACGCCCATGGCATCGAGCCGCGAGACGACCCCGTCGCGCTCGGCGGTGATCGTCTCCTGGTGATCGGCCCGGGGCAGCGGCGCGTCGGGATCACCGCCCTGCGCGGCGATCATCGCCCGCCAGCTGTCCATGGCGCGGCCGTTGGCCAGGTTGGTCGCGGGGTCGGCGTCGACCCCGCCGGCAGCGAGCATCTCGGCCGCCAGCGCGAGCGTCAGTTCCACCACGTCGCCGGGACCGCCGCCGGCGAGGACCTCGATCGACTCCTCCACCTCGACGGCGTTGCCCGCCGTGAGTCCCAGTGGCGTCGACATCGCGGTGACCAGAGCGACGGTCTCGACGCCGGCGTCGGCACCGAGCGCGACCATGGTCTCGGCCAGTTCTCGCGCGTCGTCGATTGATTTCATGAACGCGCCGCTGCCGACCTTGACGTCGAGGACCAGCGCGGCGGTGCCCTCGGCGATCTTCTTGCTCATGATCGACGACGCGATCAGGGGGATCGACTCCACGGTGGCGGTGACATCTCGCAGGGCGTAGAGCCGCTTGTCGGCGGGGGCCAGGCCGGATCCGGCGGCGCAGACGATCGCCCCGACCTCGGCGAGCTGGGTCATCATCTCGGCGGCACCGACATCGGCGCGCCACCCCGGGATCGACTCCAGCTTGTCCAGCGTGCCGCCGGTGTGGCCGAGCCCACGGCCGGACAGCTGCGGCACCGCAAGGCCGTACGACGCGACCAACGGTGCGAGCGGCAGCGTGATCTTGTCTCCCACACCGCCGGTCGAGTGTTTGTCGACCGTCCGCAGCGGGCGACCGTCGCGTCGCAGCGCACCGAAGTCCATGCGCTCGCCGGAGGCGATCATCGCCTGGGTCCACCGGGCGATCTCGTGTCGATCCATCCCGCGCAGGACGATCGCCATGGCCAGTGCCGACATCTGCTCGTCGGCCACGGCCCCGGTGGTGAAGGCGTCGACGACCCAGTCGATCTGGGAGTCGGACAGCGCGTGGCCGTCCCGCTTGGCGGCGATCACCGACACCGCGTCGTGAGTGCTCACGCGTCGACGCCCCGAGCGGCGGCGATGTCGTCGGGACCGAATGCGTGCGGCAGGAGCTCCGAGAGCAGCAGCGGACCGTCGCGGTGGTCGATCAGCAGCTCCGGCCCACCGTGCTCGAAGAGGATCTGCCGACACCGGCCGCACGGCATCAGCGCGAGGCCCCGCCGATCGGTCACCGCGAGGGCCAGCAGGCGACCCCCACCGGTGCGCTGCAGATCTCCTGCCAGCGAACACTCGGCGCACAGGCCGAGGCCGTATGAGACATTCTCCACATTGCATCCGAGGACTATCCGTCCATCGTCGACCAGGGCGGCAGCCCCCACCGGAAAGTCGGAGTAGGGCGCATATGCATGGCCCATGATCTCTGTTGCCTTGGCGCGCAACAGGTTCCAGTCGATCGAGGGCGACATACCGGCGTCTCCTCCCGCACGGGGATCCGACGACACCCGCACTGAGCTGCGTTGGAAGTGATGTAAGGCAAACCTAATTCGCGAGAACTGGTACCGATCGAGAACTCGGGCCGGTTCTTGCAACGCTCAGCATAGGTTTAAAGTCGTTGAGGTAGGCATGTCCGAGCCGGAAGAACGCTGGCTCACCGCATCCATCGACGTTGTTGGAGGCCCTTCCCTGATGAGTACTCAAACCGAGGTCGCGCCAGATCCGGTGCGCCGCCGTTCCCTGTACCGCGGGGACCCGGGGATGTGGTCGTGGGTCCTCCACCGCATCACCGGCGTATCGATTTTCTTCTTCCTCTTCGTCCACGTCCTGGACACCGCGATGATCCGCGTCAACCCGGACACGTACGACAAGATCATCGACACGTACAAGACGCCGATCATCGGTCTGATGGAGATCGGTCTCGTCGCCTGCGTGCTCTACCACGCACTCAACGGCGTGCGGATCATCCTGATCGACTTCTGGTCCAAGGGTCCGAAGTACCAGCGTCAGATGCTCTGGACCATTCTCAGCGTCTTCGTGATCGTCTTCGCCGCCGGCGCGATCCGGATGCTCCAGCTGCTGATCCACAACCTGTAGAGGCTCGCGACGATGACCACTTCACAAGCACCCAACATCGCCAAGACCGTCGGCACCGCCCACGACCGCCCGGCGAGCCTGGACAACCCCCGGTCCCCGCGCCGCCCCAAGGGCGGCAACTTCGAGAAGAACGCATGGCTGTTCATGCGCTTCTCCGGACTCGCGCTCATCATCCTCACGCTGGGTCACATGACGATCATGTTGACCCTCGACAACGGCGTGCACCGGATCGACTCGGCGTTCGTCGCGCAGCGCTGGGGACAGCCGTTCTGGCAGGTCTGGGATCTCACCATGCTCTGGCTCGCCCAGCTGCACGGCGGCAACGGCGTACGCACCGTGATCGCGGACTACTCGCGTAAGGACTCCACGCGCTTCTGGCTCAACGTGGTTCTCGCGCTGTCGATGATCCTGACCGTGGGCCTCGGTACGTACGCGATCCTCACGTTCAACTCGAACTAAACACGCCCAGCTCCGGAGGAGAACACCACATGCAGGAACATCGCTACGACGTGTTGATCGTCGGCGCCGGTGGAGCAGGGATGCGCGCAGCCATCGAGGCCGGACCCCGCGCCCGCACCGCCGTGCTCACCAAGCTCTACCCCACCCGCAGCCACACCGGCGCGGCTCAGGGCGGCATGTGCGCCGCGCTGGCCAACGTCGAAGAGGACAACTGGGAGTGGCACACCTTCGACACCGTCAAGGGCGGCGACTACCTCGCCGACCAGGACGCGGTCGAGATCATGTGCAAGGAGGCCATCGACGCCGTCCTCGACCTCGAGAAGATGGGGCTGCCGTTCAACCGCACCCCTGAGGGCAAGATCGACCAGCGTCGCTTCGGCGGACACACACGGGACCACGGCAAGAGCCCGGTCCGCCGTGCGTGTTACGCCGCCGATCGCACCGGCCACATGATCCTGCAGACGCTCTATCAGAACTGCGTCAAGCACGACGTCGAGTTCTTCAACGAGTTCTACGCACTCGACCTGTGCCTGAGCGAGAACGAGGCCGGCGAGCAGGTCGCCACCGGCATCGTGGCCTACGAGCTCGCCACCGGCGAGATCCACGTCTTCCACGCCAAGTCGATCGTCTTCGCGACCGGCGGCTCGGGACGCATGTTCAAGACCACCTCGAACGCGCACACCCTGACCGGCGACGGCATGGGCATCGTGTTCCGCAAGGGCCTGCCGCTCGAGGACATGGAGTTCCACCAGTTCCACCCGACCGGCCTGGCCGGCCTGGGCATCCTGATCTCCGAGGCCGTCCGCGGCGAGGGCGGGATCCTGCGCAACGCCGACGGCGAGCGGTTCATGGAGCGCTACGCCCCCACCATCAAGGACCTCGCGCCGCGTGACATCGTCGCGCGCTCGATGGTGCTCGAGGTGCTCGAGGGTCGCGGCGCCGGACCCAACAAGGACTACGTCTACATCGACGTCACCCACCTGGGTGCCGAGGTGCTCGAGGAGAAGCTCCCCGACATCACCGAGTTCGCCCGCACCTACCTCGGTGTCGACCCGGTGACCGAGTACGTGCCGGTGTTCCCCACCTGCCACTACGTCATGGGCGGCATCCCGACCAACATCCACGGCGAGGTCCTCGCCGACGCCGACACCGTCGTCAAGGGGCTCTACGCCGCCGGCGAGTGTGCCTGCGTGTCGGTGCACGGCTCGAACCGCCTCGGCACCAACTCGCTGCTCGACATCAACGTGTTCGGCCGTCGTGCCGGCATCGCGGCCGCCGACTACGCGACGTCGGCCGAGTTCGTCGAGCTGCCCGAGACCCCCACCAAGATGGTCGACGAGTGGCTCGAGTTGGTGCTCTCCGAGCACGGCCACGAGCGCGTCGCCGACATCCGTACCGAGCTGCAGGCGTCGATGGACGCCAACGCTTCGGTGTTCCGCACCGAGGAGACCCTCAAGCAGGCCCTCACCGATGTGCACGCGCTCAAGGAGCGCTACAACCACATCCGCGTGCACGACAAGGGAACCCGGTTCAACAGCGATCTGCTGGAGGCCATCGAGCTCGGCTTCCTCCTGGAGATGGCCGAGGTCACCGTGGTCGGAGCCCTCAACCGCAAGGAGTCCCGCGGCGGACACGCCCGCGAGGACTACCCCGACCGCGACGACACGAACTACATGCGGCACACGATGGCGTACAAGAAGGGCACCGAGCTCCTCTCCGACATCGAACTGGGCTGGAAGCCCGTCGTGCAGACCCGTTACGAGCCGATGGAGCGCAAGTACTGATGACCACCGCCCCCGACATCGCACGTGATCCGCGGACCGATGATCCGCCGTTGCCCCCCGTCCCCGACGAGGCGACGATGGTCACCCTCAAGATCGCCCGGTTCAACCCGGAGGATCCTGACGCGCAGGGCTGGGAGAGTTTCCGCGTCCCCGCACTGGACACCGATCGGCTCCTGAACCTGCTGCTCTACGTCAAGGGCTACCTCGACGGCACGCTTACCTTCCGCCGTAGCTGCGCACACGGTGTGTGTGGCAGCGACGCGATGCGTGTCAACGGTGTCAACCGTCTGGCCTGCAAGCTGCTGATGAAGGACCTGCTGCCCAAGAACAAGGACGGCTCGGTCAAGGACAAGGAGATCACCATCACGGTGGAGCCCATCAAGGGTCTCCCCGTCGAGAAGGATCTCGTCGTCGACATGGAGCCGTTCTTCGACGCGTACCGCAAGGTCAAGCCCTTCCTGATGACCAGCGGCAACGAGCCGACCCGTGAGCGCATCCAGAGCCAGACCGACCGCGCCCGGTTCGACGACACCACCAAGTGCATCCTGTGTGCGTGCTGCACCACGAGTTGCCCGGTGTTCTGGAACGAGGGCAGCTACTTCGGCCCCGCGGCCATCGTCAACGCGCACCGCTTCATCTTCGACAGCCGTGACGAGGGTGCCGCCGAGCGTCTCGACATCCTCAACGAGGTCGACGGTGTGTGGCGCTGCCGCACCACCTTCAACTGCACCGACGCGTGCCCTCGCGGCATCCAGGTCACGCAGGCCATCCAGGAGGTCAAGCGCGCACTGATGTTCTCGCGCTAGACCGCTTCACCCGTACGACACGAGACGCCGTGGGACATCAGTCCCGCGGCGTCTTCTCGTCGCCGGAGTCGAAACGCACCACGATCTGCTCGAAACCCTTGGCCCGCTGCGCCTTCGCCTGCTGCGTGTAGGCCCGGCGGTCCCCCTTGGTGAGGTCGACCGCGTCGGTGAACGGGGTGAGCAGCGCACGCGGGAAGAGCCGGTTCACCCACACGGCGTTGATCTCGGCGCAGAACACCACCGCCGCCGAGGTGAGGTAGAGGAAGGCCAACAGGCCGAGGACGACGGCGAAGACGCTGTTGGTGGCGCTCGCGTTGCGCACCACGCCGCCGACGTAGACCGCGCCGAAGTTCTGCAGCAGCTGCCAGGCCACGGCCATCACGATGGCGCCGGGCGCGACGTCGCGCAGACGCAGCGAGCGAGCGGTACCGATCCGGTACCCCTGCGAGAAGATGAACGAGTTCAACACGACCGCGGCAATGGTCAGGCCCCAGTTCGACACTGCGCCCAGGGAATCGAAGAAGTTCCCGAGCAGCGACAGCGCGGTCGTCGCGGCGAGGGCCATCACCAGCACGACCACCAGCCGCAGACTGTGCAGCCGGGACAGCAACGGGTTGGGGCGTGAGTTGCGGGGCACCGCCCACACGACGTTCATGGCGTTCTGCGCGGCCTGACCGATACCCGAGGCACCGTAGAGCGCCACGATCACCCCGATGACGACGCCGGCGGTCCCACCTCCGAGCTGTCTGGGCTGACCGAGCTGGTCCCCGATGATGGGGAACTCCCCCAACGCGGAATCGAGGAGGCTCGCCTGCATGGCCGGGTCGTCGGCGAGCAGGAACCCGAGGATCGTGGTCACCAACAGCAGGATCGGGAACAGCGACAGGAACGCGTAGTAGGTGATCAACGCGGCGAGATAGCCGCCCTGGTCGTCGATGAACTTGTAGATCACGCCGATCACATAGCCGACGACGCGATTGCGTCGTTGCAGCGCATCGACGCGAGCCACCATGTGCACAACGCTAGTACACCGACCTCACAGCGTCGCGAGGGGAAAGCTGCCAGGGTCGCTGCCTACACTCGCGGCCTGTGAGGACATCCCGGGCGGCGCAGGCGATCGCGATGACCGCAGCGGTGTGCGTGGCCGTCGGCTGTGCCCCCGCACCCGGCGCCCAGATCGACAGCGCAGCCGTGGCGATCCCCGGCGTCGCGGCGACCCCGCCGATGGGGTGGAACAGCTGGAACTCGTTCGGGTGCGACATCGACGAGACGACCATCCGGGCCCAGGCCGACGCGTTGGTGTCCTCGGGTCTGGCCGCGGCCGGGTATCGGTACGTGGTCGTCGACGACTGCTGGTACTCCCCGCAGCGCGCGGCCGACGGCACCCTGACCGCGTCGTATCAGCGCTTCCCCTCCGGCATGGCCGCACTCGGTGACTACCTGCACGAGCGCGGACTGCGGTTCGGCATCTACGCCGGGGCGAGTGAGCAGACGTGCGCCCAGCTCTCGGGCACCTATCCGGGCAGGACCGGCAGCGCAGGCCACGAGACGGCCGACGCGCGCACGTTCGCATCGTGGGGCGTGGACTTCGTCAAGTACGACTGGTGCTCGGCGAACTCCGATCTCGCCGACCAGAAACGGGCGTTCGTCGCGATGCGCGACGCCATCCGGGCCACCGGGCGGCCGATGGTCTACAGCATCAACCCGAACAGTGGCGTGACAGGTGACGGCGAGGTGCCCGGGGCGCGGTACGACTGGGGCGGCGTCGCGACCATGACCCGTCTGACCAACGACATCAGCCCGCAGTGGACCACCGACACCGGGTCGAGCGGATACCAGGGTGTCGCCGACATCATCGATGCGTCCGCCGACGCCACCACCCGGGTCTCGGCCGGACGGTGGCGTGATCTCGACATGCTCGAGATCGGCGTCGGTACGGATCTGACCGCGGCACAGCAACGCTCGCATCTCGCCTTGTGGGCCATGATGGCCGCCCCGCTCGTCGCAGGCAACGACCTGACCGTCATGGACGCCGCGACCGCGGCGCTACTGCGCACACCGGGTGTCCTGGCGATCGATCAGGACACCGCCGCACGCCCGGCGACATCGGTCGCCGCCGACGGATCGGTGCGTACCCGCGAGCTGACGAGCGGTCGACGCGCGGTGTCCTTGACCAACCGCGGTGCCACCGCGACGACGATGTCGTTCGCGCCGAGCACATCCGGACCGGTGCACGACGTGTGGACCGGTGCGGTGGTCCCGGTCGGATCCGACGGAAGGGTGTCGATCCCCGTCGCCCCCGGCGACACCGCCCTGTTCGAGACCTCACCGGGTCGCGCGGATCAGTAGTGGTAGGTGTCCGACGGTGCCGGGACGTGATCGGGGTCGTCGTGGTCCGGGTGGATCTCGATGCCGTAGGAGCGGGCGAGGTCGACGATCTTCGTGGCTCGTGCGATGCGCGGGAGATCCGATCCGTTACGTATCTCGCCGCCGTCGCGTTCGAACTCGGCGAAGAACTCACGGGCCCAGGCGATCTCCTCCTGCGAGGGTGACAGCCCCTCGTTGACCGCGGCGCACTGGTCCGGGGCCAGACAGATCTTGCCGGTCATGCCGAACTCGGAGCTGACCGCGGTCGCCTCGCTGAGCTTGAGTGCCGACGAACCCACCGTCGGTCCGTCGATCGCACTGGGCAGATGCGCGGCCTTGGCGGCGATGGTGAACCGGGAGCGTGCGTAGGCCAGGGTGGCGGGGTGATCACCGAACCCGGTGTCGCGGCGGAAGTCGCCGATGCCGAACGCGAGGCGGAACGTTCCCTTGGCCGCGGCGATCTCGCTGATGCGCTCCAGACCACGTGCGGTCTCGACGAGGGCGACGATGCGCACGCCGGGGAGCTTCTTGGCGGTCTCGGTGACGTGGTCGACCGACTCGACCATCGCCAGCATCACCCCGCCGACGGTGGCACCGCTCTCCCCGACCGCACGCAGTGCGTCGAGATCGTCGGCCCACCACGGCGTACCGAAGCCGTTGACGCGAACCCAGTCCGAGTTGCCTGCGGCGATCCACTCGATCACGTTGTCGCGGGCGGCGACCTTGTCCTTCGGTGCGACGGCGTCCTCGATGTCGAGGACGACGATGTCGGCCCGGGAGTGCGCGGCCGCCTGGAAACGGTCGGCCGACACACCGTTGACCAGGAGCCAGCTACGGGCGAGCACGGGGTCGATGCGCGAGCCGATATCCTCGGCATCGACATCGCTGTCGGTTTTCGGTGGCGGGTTCATCGCCGACCATCGTCTCCCACCGGGACGGCCAGAGCAATTGAAGGGGCGTCGAACGTGGCAGAGCGAGAGCAGACGTCGGAGCGGGAGCTGACCGCCGCCGACTTCCCGGTGCTGTGGCCGGTGACGACCCGCTGGGCCGACAACGACATGTACGGCCACCTCAACAACGCCGTCTACTACCAGCTGTTCGACACCGCCATCAACGGATGGATCATCGGCGCCACCGGTATCGACCCGGTCAGCGCGCCCGCGCAGGGTGTCGTCGTCGAATCCGGCTGCAAGTACTTCCGTTCCGTGGAGTTCCCCCATGCGCTCACGGTCGGGATCCGCGTCGCGCGGCTGGGGAACTCCAGCGTCACCTACGATCTGGGCCTTTTCGACGCCGAGGGGGACGACGCCACGATCGCCGCCCGGGGCAGCTGGGTGCACGTCTACGTCGACACCGACTCGCGGCGCCCCGTCGGTATCCCCGAATCGATCCGTGAACTGCTCACGACAGCACAGACAGGTGACCCGAGTTGAGAATCGACGCAGCCGTCCTGATCGAGTCCGGCCGGACCCGCCCCTACGCCGAGTCCGAGCCGCTCGTCGTCACCACACTCGAGCTCGACGAGCCGGGACCCGGCGAGATCGGCGTCCGGATCGAGGCCGCGGGCGTCTGCCACTCGGATCTGTCGGTGGTCGACGGCAACCGTCCCCGACCGCTGCCGATGGCGTTGGGCCACGAGGCGGCGGGGATCGTCGAGTCGCTCGGCGAGGGCGTCGACGACATCGAGATCGGGACCCGCGTCGTGATGGCGTTCCTCCCGCGGTGCGGCGAGTGTGCCGAATGCGCCACCGACGGGCGCCTACCCTGCGCACCCGGATCGGCGGCGAACAACGCGGGCACCCTGCTCGGTGGTGACAAGCGGCTGCACGGCACCGACGACTCCGAGGTGTTCCACCACCTCGGGGTGTCCGGGTTCGCGACCCACGTCGTCGTCGACCGGCGCTCGGCGGTCGCCGTCGGCGCGGACGTCCCGCCGGAGGTGGCTGCGGTCCTCGGGTGCGCGGTGCTCACCGGCGGCGGCGCGGTGATCAACGCGGGTAAACCGTCACCGGGTGACACGGTGATGGTGATCGGGCTCGGGGGCGTCGGGATGGCAGCGGTGCTGACCGCGGTGTCCCTGGGAACCGGGGACGTCATCGCCGTCGACTCGCTGCCGGAGAAGCTCGCCGCGGCCACCGCGGCGGGAGCGTCGGCGGTGTACACGCCGGCTGAACTGGTCGATCAGGGCATCACCGCCGCGGTGGTCATCGAGGCGGCGGGCAACGCGCGGGCCTTCGAGACCGCGGTCGCGGCGACCGCGGCGGGTGGGATCACCGTGACCGTGGGTCTGCCCGCACCCGACGCCCGCTCGTCGATCTCGCCGCTGGGGCTGACCGCACAGGCCCGCACGATCGTCGGGAGCTATCTGGGGTCGGCCGTGCCCAGCCGCGACATACCGATCTACGAGCAGTTGTGGCGTGAGGGCCGACTGCCGGTGGAACAGCTCATCTCCTCGCGCATCGCGCTGGGTGACATCAACGCGGCCATGGACTCGCTGGCCGACGGGGCCGCCATCCGCCAGGTGATCGTCTTCGATCAGGACTGATCGAGCGCGGCTGCCGGTGTGCGGTTCTTCTTGATGCGATTGCGGATCACCAGCGCGATGATCGCGACGACGAACAGCCCGATGAAGACGTACGACGTGTAACCGAGATCCTTCTCGACGGTCTTGTACGACTTACCCGCGATGTAGCCCAACGACCCGACGACGCACGCCCAGATGGTGCCGCCGATCGCATTGGCGATGACGAAAGTGCGCAGCCGGACGTCGGACATGCCCGCGAGACCGGGGATGAGAGCGCGCAGCGCAGCGATCCACCGACCGAACAGCACCGCCACGGCGCCGCGTTTGCGCAACGCCTCCCGCCCGCGCTCGACGTGTTCGGGTTTGACCAGTCGCTTCGGGAGTCTCTCGAGCAGAGCCGCGCCCCATCGGCGACCCACCTCGAACCCCACGAAGTCACCGATGACCGCGCCCGCGCACGCCGCGACGAGTACCTGCCACAGCTCCAGACGACCGCCGTTGGCGATCACGCCGGCGATGAGCACAGCGATCTCACCGGGCACCACCACACCGATGAAGATCGAGGCCTCGAGTGCGGGGAACGCGAAGGCCATCAGGAGAGCCACCCACGGCGGGAGGTCCAGGAGCCATTCGACCAGTGCATCGATCACCCGTTGACGATAGCCGCACCATGGTGCGGCACGGTTGATCGAGCCGACCGGCGGTTAGCGCGGGTAAAAACGACTGAATCAGTCGCCGTGTTACCGCATCGAAAACAAATCCGTCGTTCGAGCGCGGACTGGGTGCGGAAATCGTAGTGTCGGCCCATGGCCGTATCAAAGCCGGTGTCCATGCTGCCGGCACCGTCGTCCGACAAAGGACTCCGAGCGGGATCCCTGGGGCTCGTCGGGAACGTGGTGATCGGGCTGTCGGCGGTCGCACCGGCCTACAGCCTCGCCGCCACCCTGGGGTACGTCGTCGCCGAGGTGGGGACCAAAGCCCCGGCGATGTTCGTCCTCGCCTTCATCCCGATGTTGCTCATCGCCTTCGCCTATCGCGAACTCGGTGAGGACACCCCCGACTGCGGCACCACGTTCACGTGGGCGACCAAGGCGTTCGGGCCCTGGATCGGCTGGATGGGCGGGTGGGGCCTCGCGGTCTCGGCGATCATCGTGCTGGCCAACGTGGCCGAGATCGCGGCCATCTACATGTTCAAGTTCCTCGGACTCGAGTCGCTGGCCGACAACCTGCTCGTCAAGGTCGGCGTGGGCTGCATCTTCATCATCGCGATGACGTGGGTCAGCATCCGCGGCATCCTGATCAGCGAACGTATGCAGAACGTCCTGATCGCCGTGCAGTTCGGTGTCCTGATCGTCGCCAGCGTGATCGCACTGGTCAAGGTCGGCTTCGACAAGGCGGGCCCGCAGGCCATCACCCCGAGCTGGGACTGGTTGTGGCCCAGCGGAGTCAGTTCCTCGGAACTGGCCGCGGCCATCATTCTCTGCATCTTCATCTACTGGGGCTGGGATGCGTGTCTGGCCGTCGGTGAGGAGACCAAGGACGCGACGAAGACGCCCGGTCGTGCCGCGGTGCTCACCACCCTGATCCTGGTCTGCACGTACGTCCTGGTGGCCTACGCCGTGCAGTCGTTCGCAGGCTTCGGCGACACCGGCATCGGCCTCAACAACCCGGACAACACCGACGACGTCCTGACGATCCTCGGCGACCCGGTCGCCGGCGTGGTGATGTCGTCTCTGCTGCTGCTCACGGTGTCGATCTCGGCGCTGTCGTCCACGCAGTCCACCATCCTGCCGACCGCTCGCGGCACCCTGTCGATGGCCGTCTACAAGGCGATCCCGCAGCGGTTCGCGCGGGTGCATCCGCGGTACATGACACCGGCGTTCGGCACCGCGGTCATGGGCGCGGCGGCCCTGTTCTTCTATCTGGTCCTGGCCCTCGCCAGCGAGGACACCCTCGGCGACTCCGTGTCGTCACTGGGCCTGGCCGTGGCGTTCTACTACGGGATCACCGCCTACGCGTGCGTCTGGTACTTCCGCCGGACGTTGTTCGCCTCGGCCCGCAACTTCTTCATGCGCGGACTGTTCCCCCTGCTCGGCGCGCTCGCGATGACGTGGGCGTTCGTGCAGAGCTCGATCGACATGATCGCCCCCGATTACGGGTCGACCTCGTTCGGCGGGATCGGCGGGGTGTTCATCCTCGGAGTCGGCATGTTGGTCCTGGGGATCCCGTTGATGCTGCTGTGCGTCGCCGGCGGCAAGGACTTCTTCCGCGGCAAGACCCTCAACGCAACCACCGAGGTCAAGGTCCCCGATGTCTACTGACGCCCGCTCCCGAATCACCGTCGGCTATCTCGCCACGCAGTCCGGCGACGACGGGGTCGCTCTCGCCGTCGCGCTGGCCGAGGCAACCGGCGCCGCGGTCGATCTCGTCTGCGTCGTCCGATCCGAGGAACCCGACGGCACTCCCGGCCGCGCGGCGTACCAGGACATGCTCGTCGCCCGGGCGCAGGAGTGGTTGGCTCAGGGGGCCAAGCTCGTACCCGAGGCCCTCGGCGTGGAACTGCACGCGCCGGTGGCCGAGTCGTTCACGGAGGGATTGATCGATTTCGCCGCCGCCACGGGCGCCGAGATGATCGTCGTGGGCGGGACGCGGGACGGACTGTTCGGTCGACACACCCTCGGTTCGATCAGTTCCGAACTGGTGCACTGCTCCCCGCTGCCGGTCGCTCTGGCCCCGCGGGGTTACTCCGACCGCGCGGACGTCCCGCTGACGTCGGTCACCGTGGCGGTGCCCACGACGACCCGCGGCGACAACCCGCTGCCGTTCGCACTGTCCCTGGCCGAGGAGGCGGGGATGTCGATCCGCCTGGTGTCACTGGTGTCGTTGGACGACGGGCCGCTGGCCGACTCGGAGACCTCGGCACAGACCCGTGCACGCCACGTCGCGGCGGCGACGGCGATCCTCGACGAGGCGCGCGACGGCGCCGAGACGACGCAGAAGATCGAATCCGTTGTCGCCGAGGGTGACACGCTCGACGAGGCGATGGAGATGCTGCGCTGGACCGAGGGTGACATCGTCGCGGTCGGCTCGGCCCGACTCGGACCGCCCAGCCGCGCGTTCCTCGGATCCACCGCCGCACGCATCCTGCGCGGCACCACCGCGCCGATCATCGTGGTCCCGAAGTCGGGCGTATGAGTTCCCGGCGGCGGGGCGCTATGCGCCCGTGGTCGCCGCAGCGAGACGTCCGAGGCTGTCCTCGAGATCTTTCTCGCTGACCAGCGGGAAGGAGATCTGCTTCAGCAGTTCCTTGTCGGTCACGTTCGACCAGTCGTAGGTCTGGCGCACCAGCGTTGCGTCGGGCCCCTGGGGCTCGAGCTCCCACAGCCACTCCCACCCGGGAGGCTCGGTGCCCGCGGGGGCGGTCTTCCACGCGAGCAACTTGTCGTGGGCGTAGCCGCTGACGTGGTTGTCGGTCTTGTACTCGCCGCCCATGTGCGGGCCGTCCATGTTCATGGTGAACACGTCGCCGACCTTGCTGATCCGCTCGCCGTTCTCGTCCCCGCGGACGAAACCGGAGCCGTCGAGTTCGACGTGGCGTTTCGGGTTGGACAGGATCTCGAAGATGTCCTTCGCGGACGCGTCGATGAGACGCTCGACCGTGATACTCGTCTGATTGCTCATGTGATCCACGGTACGCGATGGCGACATTCAGATGTCGAATCCGATCGCGGAGCGGTCAACTGTCGAATCCGATCGCGGAGCGGTCAACTGTCGAATCCCAGTCCGACGGCGTCCATGGCGCGCAGCCACAGTCCGCGCCGCCCCTTCCGTCGGTCCGACCGGGCGAACTCCTTGCGGGTGATGGTTATGCCCAACCACCGCAACGGTTCCGGCGGGAACGGGATGGGACGGCTGCGCACCATGGCGCTACGCGTGCGCTCGGTGTCCCGGCCGTCGATGAGGTCGAGTGCGGTGCGCGCCCCGAAATGCGCTGCGCCGACACCGAGTCCGGTGAAGCCGAGCACCGACACGACACGCCCGCCCATACTTCTGTCCCAGAAGGCCGAGAACCTAGAGCAGGTGTCGATGGCCCCGCCCCAGACGTGGCTGATACCGATGCCGTCGAGCTGCGGGAACATCTGGAGCAGATGGTCGGCGAGCAGTGCGAATTCGGCGTCGTCGTAGGCGTGGCGGGGGTCGTGGTCGGAACCGTAGTGGTAGACCGCGTCCCATCCGCCGAACAGGATGCGGTCGTCGGCGGTGAGGCGGAAGTAGTGGAACCGGGAACCGCTGTCGGCCAGACCTTCCCGACCCGACCATCCGATGGCAGCGCGCTGATCGGCGGTGAGCGGTTCGGTCATCAGGACGTAGTCCCACACCGGGACCATCGCCCACCGGTTGCGCCGGAGCAGCGGTCGTGTGGCCGCGGTCGCCACGATCACGCGGTCGGCGGTGACGGTGCCGGCGGCAGTCCGTGCGCGGATCGAATCCTTCCGTCGCCGCAGCGACAGGATCTCGGTGTTCTCGACGATTCGGACGCCGAGCCGCTCGGCCGCGGTGGCCAGCCCCCAGGCGAGCTTGGCCGGGTCCACCATCATCACGTTCGGATCGTGCGCGGCAGCGGCGACCATCGGCGAGTCGACCTTCGCCCTGGCCTCGTCGCGGTCGTAGAAGGTGGCCGGTTGATCGTGGAGCAGTGCCTCGGTGACGTGTTCGCGGACGTCGTCGACCTGCCAGTCGAAGTTCGCGATGTCGAGTTCGCCGACGCGTTCGGCGTCGGCGTCGATGCCGAGGCGCCCCAGGGTCGTCTCGATGGCGTCGAGGGTCTCGACACCGAGGCGCAGCAGGGTCGGCAACTCGTCGCGGTACCGCGCCACCCCGTTGGCCAGTCCATGCGTGAGGCTTGCCGAGCAGAAGCCACCGTTACGTCCTGATGCGCCGTCGGCGATTCGGGCCCCCTCGACGAGCAGGATCCGTCGGTCCGGGTTCTCCTCCGCGGCCTGCACCGCGGCCCACAACCCGGTGAAGCCACCGCCGACGATGAGCAGGTCGGCGTCGGTGTCGCCGTCGAGACCGGGACGCGCGGTGGGCCGTTCGGGACGGTCCAGCCAGAACGGGGCCCGGATCGCGCCGGACACCATCGCGGCCCCTCGGGTCGTCGAGGTCTCGAGCCATGCCGACATCGCGGTCACTCGTCTCTCGGCAGAGTGAACACCGTGCGGTGCCAGTCCTTGCGGGCCACACCGGTGATGTCGCTCATGACGTGTTTGACGCTGAGGTACTCGTCGAGGGAGTAGGCGGACATGTCCTTGCCGAAACCCGATGCTCCGAACCCGCCGTGCGGCATCTCGCTGACGATGGGGATGTGGTCGTTGATCCAGACGCAGCCTGCGTGGATCTCGCGACCGGCACGCTGCGCGCGGTAGACGTCCGTTGTCCACGCCGATGCCGCCAAGCCGAAATCGGTGTCGTTCGCGCGTCGGATCGCGTCGTCGTCGTCATCGAACGCGCTGACGGTGAGCACCGGCCCGAAGACCTCGTCACGGTAGACCTCTGCGTCCTCGCCGACGTCGGCCAGCAGGGTGGGCGGGTAGAAGGCGCCGGGCCCGTCGGGCACCGATCCCCCGGTGATCACCCGGATCCCGGAATCGGCGGCGCGAGAGACCATCGCGGCGACCTTGTCACGGTGCGCCCGGGAGATCAGCGGCCCCATGTCGGTGGCGGGGTCGGACGGGTCGCCCACGCGGACCCGGGCCATCAGCTCCCCCACCCCGGCGACGAAGTCGTCGTAGCGATCCCGGGCGACGATCGCACGGGTGGCGGCGGTGCAGTCCTGCCCCGAGTTGATCAGCGACCCCGCGACGGCACCGTGCACAGCGGCGGTGAGATCGGCGTCGCCAAACACCACGAAGGGTGCCTTGCCGCCGAGCTCGAGCTGTACGCGCGTGCCGTTCGTGGCCGCCGCCGCCATCACGCGTCGCCCCACTCCGGTCGAGCCGGTGAAGGTGACGACGTCGACGCCGGGATGTCCGGCGAGATGTGCACCCACCTCCGCTCCGGTCCCGGTGAGGACGTTGAACACCCCGTCGGGCACACCGGCCTCGGTCGCGAGACGCGCGAGGGTGATCGTGGTCAACGGGGTCAGCTCAGCGGGCTTGAGCACCACGGTGCAACCGGCGGCCAACGCGGGCATGACCTTCCACACCGCCATGCCGAGCGGATAGTTCCACGGCGTGATCGACGCGACGACACCGATCGCCTCGCGTCGGATCGACGAGGTGTGGTCGGCGGAGTACTCGGCACTGGCCTTGCCGTCGAGATTGCGGGCGATACCGGCGAAGAAGTCGGTGTTGTCGACGGCGCCGGGCAGGTCGAACTCGGTGGCGAGACGGATGGGCTTGCCCGTCTGTGACACCTCCTCGACCGCGAGGGCGTCGGCGTCACGTTCGATGAGCCGCGCGAGGCGCCCGAGCACGGTGCTGCGTTCACCCGGTGTCGCACCGGCCCAGCCGGGGAGGGCGGCCCGCGCAACGGCGACCGCGGCATCGACATCGGCGGTGCTCGCGAGCGCCATGTGTGCCACCGGCCGGTCGGTCGCCGGGTCGATGATGGTGTGCGTGGCGCCGGTGGCGACGAAGGGGGCACCGGACACCCAACCTGCGGGCAGAGTGGTCGACATGGCCTGATGGTAAGCGACCAAAGACGGAATCCGCCACGAAAGCGGGTGTCGAACGACCGAATCAACGGCTTTTCTTGCGGAAAACTACGGAATCCGTCACCATTGCCACGTGACCAAGGACCTTGATCACGTCTCGAAACAGATCATCGAGGCGTTGCAGACCGACGGTCGTCGGTCGTACGCATCGGTGGGCAAGTCGGTCGGTTTGTCCGAGGCGGCAGTACGTAACCGCGTCCAGAAGCTCAGTGACAGTGGCGTTCTGCAGATCGTCGCGGTCACCGATCCCCTGCAGGTGGGGTTCGCCCGGCAGGCGATGATCGGCATCCGCTGCACCGGCGACTCCGTCGTGCTCGCCGAGAAGCTCGCCGAGATCGACGAGATCGACTACGTGGTCCTGACCGCCGGATCGTTCGACATCATGATCGAGGTGGTGTGCGAGGACGACGACGGTCTGCTCGAACTGCTCAACCAGAAGGTGCGCACCCAACCGGGCGTGACCGGCACCGAGACGCTCGTCTACCTGAAACTCGTCAAACAGCAATACAACTGGGGTACCCGATGACAACGACACCACTTCCCGTCAGTTCCGACTCGGATGCGGCCGGAACCGACCTCGGGGCCCGCAGCGCCCGACACCTGTGGGGGCACTTCGCCCGCCATGGCGAGGGCATCACCCCACCGGTCATCACCCGCGGCGAGGGGGTCCGGATCTTCGACGACCGCGGGCGCAGCTACATCGACGGCCTCTCGGGCCTGTTCGTCGTGCAGGTCGGCCACGGCCGCGAGGAACTCGCCCGCGCCGCCGCCGACCAGGCCCAGACCCTGGGGTTCTTCCCGCTGTGGTCCTACGCCACCCCACCCGCGATCGAACTCGCCGAACGCCTGGCCCACTACGCACCCGGCGATCTCAACCGCGTGTTCTTCACCACCGGCGGCGGCGAGGCGGTCGAGAGCGCGTGGAAGCTGGCCAAGAAATACTTCAAGCTGAAGGGAAAGCCGTACAAGCACAAGGTGATCTCACGTGCTGTCGCCTATCACGGCACCCCGCAGGGAGCGCTCGCCATCACCGGGATCCCGGCGATGAAGCAGGACTTCGAGCCCCTGACCCCCGGCGCGTTCCGTGTTCCCAACACGAACATCTACCGCGCCACCGAACACGGTGACGACCCGAAGGCGTTCGGCCGCTGGGCAGCCGACCGCATCGCCGAGGCCATCGAGTTCGAGGGACCCGAGACGGTGGCCGCGGTGTTCCTGGAGCCCGTGCAGAACGCCGGCGGGTGCTTCCCGCCCCCACCCGGGTACTTCGAGAGGGTTCGCGAGATCTGCGACGAATACGACGTGCTGCTGGTCTCCGACGAGGTGATCTGCGCGTTCGGTCGAATCGGCTCGATGTTCGCGTGCGACGACTTCGGCTACGTCCCCGACATCATCACGTGCGCAAAGGGAATGACGTCGGGCTACTCCCCCATCGGCGCCATGATCGCCAGCGATCGTCTGTTCGAGCCGTTCGACGACGGCGTCACCTCGTTCGCACACGGCTACACCTTCGGCGGCCATCCGGTCTCGGCGGCGGTGGCGTTGGCCAACCTCGACATCTTCGAGCGCGAGGGCATCAACGCCAACGTCAAGAACAACGCGGGCGCGTTCCGCTCGACGCTGGAGCGGTTGAAGGATCTGCCGATCGTCGGTGATGTCCGCGGCGAGGGCTATTTCTATGGGATCGAACTGGTCAAGGACCAGGCGACCAAGGAGACGTTCACCGCCGACGAGTCCGAGCGGGTGTTGCGCGGGTTCCTGTCGCACGCCCTGTTCGAGGCGGGGCTGTACTGCCGGGCCGACGACCGGGGCGATCCGGTGGTGCAGCTCGCACCGCCACTCGTGTGTGGTCAGTCGGAGTTCGACGAGATCGAGCAGATCCTGCGGTCGGTGCTCACCGAGGCGTATTCGCTGATCTGAAGTAGGCGACGGTGCCCGCCATTGCGCCTCTCGGCAGAAGGCCGCTCGTGGCGGCAAATGGGGTGGTACCCGGGGCAGTGAATCGGGCACCGTCATGGGTGTACAACCCACGTCCCCGCGTCGGTATTCCGCCTACCCTGAGACCATGTCCGATGCCCAGCTCCCCCTGCCCGGGACGGCCCTCGCGTTCGCCCCGACCCCGACCGGCGACGGCAGGCGCGTGGTCGTCTCCGCCCACGGCCTCACCTCGAGTCGTGCCGACGAGGACGCGAACGGCATCTTCGACTGGTCCCCGGTCGACGGCGGCGACACCATGCTGGTGCGCTACGACGCGCGTGGTCACGGTGAGTCCACCGGCCGCCCGGAGCCGGCCGACTACGCCTGGACGACCCTGGCCGACGACCTCCTGGCCCTGATCGACGCCGTGTCGCCGGACACCCCGGTCGACGCGATCGGTGCGTCGATGGGAACGGCGACCATCGTGTGGGCGGCGCTGCGACGTCCCGACCGGTTCCGACGGCTGGTGTTGGCGATTCCGCCCACCGCGTGGGAGACGCGGGCCGCGCAGGTCGAGGGTTATCTGGCTGCGGCGGCGATCGCGGAGCAGTACGGCATCGACGCGTTCGTCACGGCCATGGCCGAGCAACCGCCGGCAGAGATCCTCACCGCGGGCGGTTGGGCCGACGAACCGAAACGACCCTCGGTGAACATCGACGTGCTGCCGTCGGTGCTGCGGGGCGCCGCCATCTCCGATCTCCCTGACACCGCGGAGCTCGCCGAGCTGACGCATCCGACATTGATCCTGCCGTGGGCCACCGACCCCGGCCATCCGGTGAGCACGGCCGAGGTGCTGGCCGACGCCCTCGCCGCGGCGACCCTCGAGATCGCCGAAGACCCGGCCGCCATCCGTGGCTGGGGCGGGCGGGCCGCGGAGTTCCTACGGTCCTGATATTCCCGGTTTGCGTTCCTTCGCGAGGTACCTTCGACAGCAATGTCCCCGGTCTCGCACCCCCTTCGCGCTCTCGCCGCATCTGTCGTGGTCGCCGCATGCGTCGCGGTCGGGGCACCCGCCCACGCCGACCCGGTTCTGACGACTCCCGGGGTGGCCGCGCCGTCCACCCCGAACACCGAGAGCTGTCCCTACCGATCCCAACCCGCGTCCGCCGTCGACTCCTCGGAGGTACCGCCACCGGGCCAGGCCGCCCCCGCGCCGCTGCCGGTACCCGATCCCACGGTCGGCGGTGACCGACTGGCGGCGTGCGGCGTCGTCACGGCCGGGTCGCCGACCGCGATCCCTCGCGGTATCACCTCGGCCGGGTGGCTCGTCGCCGACGCCGGGTCGGGCGCGGTCCTCGCCGCCAAGGACCCGCACGGCCGCTATCGTCCGGCCAGCACCATCAAGACCCTGCTCGCACTGGTCGCGCTCGACGAACTCGATCTCGACAAGGTCGTCACCGGGACGCGGGCGGACTACGGCATGGAGGGTGATTCGGCCGGCATCGGTCCCGGCGGCACCTACACCGTGCGACAGCTGTTGCAGGGCCTGCTGATGGTGTCGGGCAACGACTGCGCCAACGCCCTCGCCCGCGAACTCGGCGGCTACGACGTCGCCGTGGGCAAGATGAACGAGGCGGCCCACGACCTCGGCGCCGAGGACACCCGCGCCGCGTCGCCGTCGGGCCTGGACGCACCCGGGATGAGCACGTCGCCCTATGACCTGGCCCTCATCTTCCGTGCGGCGCTGAAGAACTCGACCTTCCGCGAGCTCGTGTCGAACGTGAGCGCCCCGTTCCCGGGCTATCCGAAACTCGCCGACGTCCCCGGCGACAAGGACCACCCCGGGTATCTCATGCAGACGCAGAACCGACTGCTGCTCGATCAGTACCCGGGGACGATCGGCGGTAAGACCGGCTACACCGACGACGCCCGCAAGACGTTCGTCGGCGCGGTCGAACGCGACGGCCGGAGTCTGATCGTGGTGCAGATGTACGGGCTCAACGAGGCGGGTGATTCGTACTGGGATCAGGCGAAGGCGTTGCTCGACTACGGATTCGCCACCGGCACGCAGGCGTCGGTGGGCACCCTGGTGTCGGGTCCTGCCGAGGCCGGCTCCTCGAGTACGCCGACGGCGGGGTCCGGATCGGACCGTTCGGGGAACCTGGCCTACCCCTCGTCCCCCGACGGACCCGGCGGTTCGAACTGGACCGATCGACTCCTGTTCGGCGGCATCGGCGTACTCGTGGTCGTCGGGCTGGTCTACGCGGCCGTACGTGTCAACCGCCGCTCTCGCTGAACCACGCCGGGAAGCTACCGCCGGCGCGACCGGAACCGGGAGAACGTCAGCGCCGCAACCGCACCGGCAGCCATCGACGCCGCGACAGTGGTCGGCGACGGCTCCGGCCGGACCACCACGGTCGGCGCGATGGTGACCGGGTCGGGTACCGCCGCCTGCTCGAAGCGCGCGTTCGCCTCGTCGGTGGCCGCCCAGGCCGTGGCGAACAGGATGATGCGGGTGGTGAAGAACGCGAACACCATGATGCCGATGATCGGACCGAACGTCGCGCCCGCGGGACCGCTGGTGACGCCCTTGAGGTAGAAGGTCGCGATGAACTTGAAGACCTCGAAGACGACCGCGGTGAGCAGGCCCGCCTTGACCGCGTTGCGGTACGGCAGCGGGATCCGCGGCAGACGGGCGATGACCCAGGTGAACAGCATCGTCGAGGCGGCGAGGGAGACCACGATCGAGAGCACGCGGACGAGGACCGACACCCCGGGCAGGTGGTCGAGATTCACCAGCTCGAGGATCTTCGTCGTCAGTCCGCTCCCCGCGAGCGCGGACAGTCCGAACGACACCACCAGGGCGACGAACAGACCGAGCAGCGCTCCGAGGTCGCCGAGCTTGGTCTTGACGAACGACGAGGACGGCGGCTCGGTCCCCCACTGCACGGTCAGTGCGTTGCGCAGGTTGGCCATCCACCCGAGGCCCGAGTAGACCGCGAGGACCAGACCGATCACACCGATCGACGCTCGCGACGAGATGGCCTGATCCATCAGGTCCTGCAGCTGGTTGCCCATGTCGCCCTGCACCGAGTCGGCGATCTTGTTCTTTGCGTCGTCGAGCAGACCGGGGCTCGCCACGAACACGAAGCCGGCGGCGGCGAAGCCGATCATCAGCAGCGGGAACAGCGCCAGGATGCTGAAGTACGTGGCACCGGCGGCGAAGAAGTCGCCCTTGCTGTCCTGGTAGCGGCCACCGGCCCGCACGAGATGGTCCAACCACGGGCGCTGAGCCCGCTGTCGCTCGAGGAAGGACGGGCCCTTCTCGGTGTCGGCGTCGGTCGGGTCAGCCACGGTGATCTCCCAGCTGTGGTCGTGGACGTCGGCTCGCTGTGGTCTCTACGAGTTCAGGAATCCAACCTTGTCATAGGCGGTCGCCACCGTCTGCGAGGCGACCTCACGGGCCCGGGCGGCGCCGCGGGCCAGGATCGCATCGATCTCGCCCCGGTCGGACAACAGCTCGGCCACCCGACCGCGCAGGGGCTCGACGAACTCGACGAGCACGTCAGCGGTCTCGACCTTCAGATCGCCGTACCCCTTGCCCTCGTACCCGGCCACCAGATCGGCGATCGGCGTGCCGGTCAGTGCGGACTGGATGGACAGCAGGTTGGACACACCGGGTTTGTTCTCGACGTCGAACCGGATCTCGCGCTCGTTGTCGGTGACCGCGGAGCGGATCTTCTTCGCCGACCGCTTCGGTTCGTCGAGCAGGTTGATCAGCCCGGCATCGCTGTCGGCCGACTTGCTCATCTTCGCGGTCGGGTTCTGCAGGTCGTAGATCTTCGCCGTCTCGGAGACGATGTGCGCGGTCGGCACGACGAACGTCTCGCCGAAGCGGGAGTTGAAGCGTTGCGCCAGATTTCGGGTCAGTTCGAGGTGCTGCCGCTGGTCCTCACCGACCGGCACGCGGTCGACCTGGAACGCCAGGATGTCGGCGGCCATCAGGACCGGATAGGTGAACAGGCCGACACTGGACTGGTCGCTGCCCTGCTTGGCCGACTTGTCCTTGAACTGCGTCATCCGACTGGCCTCACCGAATCCGGTGATGCACTGCAGGATCCAGGTGAGCTGGGCGATCTCGGGGACCTGCGATTGCACGTAGATCGTCGCGCGATCGGGATCGACTCCGACGGCGAGCAGCTGCGCGACGCTCACCCGGGTGCGCTCGCGGAGCGCGGCCGGGTCGTGCGGCGCGGTGATCGCGTGCATGTCCGGGATGAAATAGAACGCCTCGAAGTCGTCCTGGAGCGCGACCCACTGCCGGACCGCACCCAGGTAGTTGCCGAGGTGGAACGAATCACTGGTGGGTTGGATACCGGACAGTACCCGTGCGCTGGTCATGGTTGACGATTCTTTCATCCGTGCACAAACAGGTTTCTACGCGTACTCGACCGTGACCGGGGCGTGGTCGGACCAGCGGCGGTCGTAGGCGTCGGCCCGTTCGACGCGCGCCGAGGTCGCCAGTTTCGCCGCCGTCGAATTGGCCAGGTGGTAGTCGATCCGCCATCCGGAGTCGTTGTCGAAGGCCTTGCCGCGCCATGACCACCACGAATACGGTCCCGGCTCGTCCCCGGACAGGGCGCGGACCACATCGGTCCACCGACCACCCAGCAGATCGGCGACCCACTGGCGCTCCTCGGGGAGGAACCCGGGACTCTTCGTGTTGGTCTTCCACGCCTTGAGGTCACGCTCGGTGTGCGCGATGTTCCAGTCACCGCCCACGACGACCGCTCGGCGCTTGCGCGCGGCGGTGTCGAGGTGCGCCGCGAACGCGTCCATGAAACGGAACTTGTCGTCGCGCTTCGGGCCGTCGGCGGCACCCTTCGGCAGATACAGCGACCCCACGGTGAGCGCGGGCCGGTCGTCGGCGGCGGCGAAATCCGCCTCCAGGTATCGGCCGGTGTGGTCGAACTCGTCGCTGCCGAACCCCCGGCGCACCGCGGCCGGTGCGATGGTGCTCAACACTCCGACCCCGGCGTGCCCCTTCACCGAGGAGTCGTCCATCGACAGGTGCCACCCGGCCTCGAGCGCCGGGGCCAGTGCCTCGCGGGCCTGCTCCTCGGTCGCGCGGATCTCCTGGATCAGCACGAATCGCGAGCCCGTCGGTTCACCCAACCAGGGCAGCATGCCGGGGTTGTGTGGATTGCGTTCCTTGACCGCGGCGCGGACGCCGTTGATGTTCGCTGTGGTGATCGTGAAGGGCACGGCCGCGAGACTAACCGACGCCCACCGGCGTATCGATCTCGGCCGCAACGGAGTTGGCTTTTCCGGTGGTGCGCCTCTGGGCGAACACCGCCACGGCCAGCACCATCAGTCCGGCGACACCGAGCCCGGCCCCGAGCACCGACGGTGCGCGGTAGCCGAACCCGCCCGCGATGACCAGACCACCGAGCCACGCACCGCCGGCATTGGCGACGTTGAGCGCCGAGTGGTTCAGCGCGGCGGCCAGGGTCTGCGCGTCGTCGGCGACATCCATGAGTCGGGTCTGCAGTGCGGGCACCAACGCCGAGCCGGTCACCCCGACGACGAACACCAGGACCAGCGCGGTCCAGGCGTTGCCCGCCACGGCCACGAACACCAGGAGCGCGACGACGATCGAGACCAGTCCGGCCACGAGTGTGCCGACGACGTTGCGGTCGGCGAGTGCGCCGCCGACGATGTTGCCCACGACCATGCCGATCCCGAACAGCATCAGCGCGATCGGGACGAGTCCCCCGGGGAGTCCGGAGACGTCGGTCAGCGTGGTGTGGATGTAGGTGTAGAACGCGAACATCCCGCCGAAGCCGACGATGCCGATCAGCAGGGTGAACCACACCTGCGGACGGGCGAGGGCGCCGAGCTCGGTCATCGGGTTGGTCATCGTCATGCCCGACAGCGTGGGCAGGTAACGGATCAGCGCGGCGATGGTCAGCAGTCCGATGACGACGACGACACCGAATGCGGTGCGCCAGCCGAGGGAGTCGCCGAGCCACGTCGCGGCCGGGACCCCGACGACGTTGGCGACCGACAGACCCATCATCACCTGACCGACGGCCTTGGCGCGGCTGCCCGCACCCGCGAGGTGGGCCGCGACCAACGCCGCGACACCGAAGTAGGCGCCGTGCGGTAACCCGGCGACGAACCGCGCCGCCATCAGCGTCCCGTAGGTGGGTGCGAACACCGTCGCGGCATTGCCCACGACGAAGGCGACCATCAGAGCGATGAGCAGGGTTCGTCGCGACATCCGCGCGGTGGCGGCGGCGATCAGGGGCGCGCCGACGACAACGCCGAGCGCGTAGGCGGAGATGACGTGGCCGGCGGTGGGTTCGCTGATGTCGAGCGAGCCGGCGATGTTGGGGAGCAGTCCCATCGACACGAACTCGGTGGTGCCGATGCCGAAGCCGCCGAGGGCCAGCGCGAGGATCGCGACCCGTCGGGTGCGGGCCACGCTCGCAGACGAGTCGGCGTCGGTGTGCGGCGCGGAGGCCATGGCGCAGTCCTTTCACACGGGGTGAACCATCAGGTCCGCTGGCGATGAGTGGGCGCACACCGGCGGGCGCCACGAGTCACCTCAACGGCCGACCGCGTGTGAAAGATTCCGACGAGGTGGGTGAGTTGCTTCACATGCCACGTGCGTGTCGGGGGGTGGTGGCTCAGTCGCCATCCGGTTCATGTGGGGCCGACGCCTGATCCGATGCCGCGGCGGACGGCGTCGGGGGCGTCGGATCGGGGGCCGCGGTCGCGCTCGGTGTCGTTCCCGATGACGTTGCCGTGCGTGGAGAGGACGTCGACGGAGTGCTGGTCGGCGCCGGAGTCGCGGTGGTCGGGGCGGGTGACGGCCGGAACCCGGCGAGCACGTCTTCGAGGCGCCGCTGCACCGCACCCCGCAGCGGAGCGCCGGGGGTCATACCCGAACGCGACGCCACCGGACGCGGCGTGGTGCTCGACGCAACCGAGCGCGGGGCGGAGGAGCTCGTGGCGCCGGAGTCCGAGACGGTACGCGATGCGACGGGCATCACGGTGCCGGACAGCCGTGCCCGGACGACCGCGGTCCAGTCGGCGACGAACCGGACCGGGAACCGGGCGATCCCACGAAGGGAGACGAGCATCCGCGCCTGCGCTGCCGGGTCGCCCCGGAGCGCGCCACCGATCGTCAGCAGATCGGGAAGCGTGGCCCCGTGTCCCAGCTCCGGGTACTGCGGCCCCCTGGCCTGGAAGAACGCAACCACCGGCGCAAACCGCGCCAGTTCGGGATACCTGAGCGGGATGTAGAAGGTGGGTACACCGTCGAGGGCGTGCACCCCGACGCCGGCCAGCAGAATGGAGATGGCCGTGGGCCGGGCGACCAGGACGGTCCCGGTGGGTGCGGCACCGTGTCCCAGCTCCGTCGGGTCTGCCATGTACGGGGTGTACTCGAAATGTTTTGTCCCGAAGCCGAGCAGGGCGTCGATGGCGCCGAGTGGATCGTGCAGCGGGTCGGGCAGATCGCAGATGGGGTCCCCGTCGACACACACGTCGAGAACGGGGATGTCCCCGTATCCGCCGGGCCCTCGCGGTCCGCGCATACCGAGGCCCGGTATGACGCCGATCATCGACACCTCGACTCCGCGCCCTCGTGCATCCCCGGTGCGACGCGGATCGGAGTACAGCTCACCGGACACGATCGGGGCACCCTGGCTGTCCCGGGTCGCGACGGACGGGTGTGGGTCGGTGGCGAGCGCGTGCAGTTCGTCGCCGGCGATGGCCGCACCCTGCGAGTACCCCACGATGACGACCGGGCTCTCGGCACACCCGGGCGTGGCCCGGTAGGTGACCACACCGTCGTGCACGGCTGTACGGCCGATGGCCGCGCTCGCCGTATAGGAGGTCGCACCCAATGGCCACACCGTGGCGGGATAGGTCACGTGTTCGACGTCGTAACCGGGGTAGCGACTCGCTATGTCTCTGGTGTGGTAATTCGATGGGTCGTCATTTGTCCCGTCGACGATGAACACTTTTCCGGCTGAGGGACAGGTGGAGGCCTGGGCACCCGCTGCGGACGCCACATCGGCCTGGAGCAGGACCAACACCGCTGGTATCGACGCGGACAGAACAACCATCGCGAGTCGCGCCTGCAGGATTCTCACGTCGGAAACCACTTTCATACGGTGCCGGGCACGAACACCCGTGGTTTTCGAGAATATGACTTCGCGTCATTGTGGGAAATCACCCGAACGCGCGAACAATTGTCGCAACAATGCTCATGTGAAAGCTTTTATTGTATTTTCGCTAACATTCTTCTCGACTCGGCGTGAGGTTGTCGCGACCCGCGCCCCCATGACCTCCCCGACCGTCGGAATGCAAGGCGGCGGGCGGTTGGGATCGGGCTGCGTCAGAGCCTTCCAACGGCCGATTCCCGGTGTTATATCCTTGACGCCAGGTCATGAGTGTCAGCGACAAGCCCCGGCTTGCTGATCGGCAACCCTCCAACCGCGGTGGGGTGCTCCGGGTGATTGACCGGGTTGTGGACGTCCACCGCACGCGGTGGGGCCACGGCAAGCGCGGGTCCGAAGGTCGGACCCACACCGGGCACAGTCGCCCGGCCGACCGAAAGAGAGCTTCTTCCGATGTCTGATCTCCCCTACGACGGCACCCTCGAGCCCGAGGATCCCACCCTGAAATGGGCCTTCGAGACCAAGCAGATCCACGCCGGCCAGACCGCAGACGCGGCCACCTCGGCACGCGCACTGCCGATCTACCAGACCACCTCGTACACGTTCCGCGACACCCAGCACGCCGCCGACCTCTTCGGACTCGCCGAGCCGGGCAACATCTACACCCGCATCATGAACCCGACGCAGGACGCCGTCGAACAGCGCATCGCCGCGCTGGAGGGCGGCGTCGCGGCGCTGCTGGTGGCGTCGGGGCAGGCCGCCGAGACGTACTCGATCCTGAACATCGTCGAGACCGGCGGACACGTCGTGTCCAGCCCGCGGCTCTACGGCGGCACCTACAACCTCTTCCACTACACGCTGCCGAAGCTCGGCATCGAGGTCAGTTTCGTCGACGACCCGGAGGACCTCGACTCGTGGCGTGCGGCGGTCAAGCCCAACACCCGCGCGTTCTTCGGTGAGACGATCTCGAACCCCAACAACGAGATCCTCGACCTCCCCGGCGTCTCCGGCGTCGCCCACGAGAACGGGATCCCGCTCATCGTCGACAACACCGTCGCGACGCCGTTCCTCATCCAGCCGCTCAAGCACGGCGCCGACATCGTCGTGCACTCCGCGACGAAGTACCTCGGTGGCCACGGCACCGCGGTCGGCGGCGTGATCGTCGACGGCGGCACGTTCGACTGGCGGGGTCAGCGCGACGGCGCCGACCTGTTCCCCGGGTTCACCACGCCCGACGCGAGCTACCACGGAGCCGTGTTCGCCGACCTCGGCGCCCCGGCCTTCGCGCTCAAGGCCCGCGTGCAGTGGCTGCGTGACACCGGTGCGGCGATCTCGCCGTTCAACGCGTTCCTGATCTCGCAGGGCCTCGAGACCCTGAGCCTGCGGATCGAGCGGCACGTGTCGAACGCACAGGCCGTCGCGACATTCCTCGAAGGCCACGCTCAGGTCGAGAACGTCGCGTACGCGGGACTCGAGTCGTCGAACTGGTACCGGCGTGGCCAGGAGCTGGCCCCGAAGGGTCAGGGCGCGATCGTGGCGTTCGAGATCGTCGGCGGAGTCGACGCCGGCAAGCGGTTCGTCGACGCGTTGACGTTGCACAGCCACGTCGCCAACATCGGAGACGTCCGATCGCTGGTCATCCACCCGGCCTCGACCACGCACTCACAGCTCACCCCTGAGGAGCAGCTCGCCGCGGGTGTGGCCCCGGGACTGGTACGCCTCGCGGTGGGTATCGAGGGGATCGACGACATCATCGCCGATCTGGAGACAGGATTCGGAGCGGCCGGCCAACTGTGAGCATCGACCCACGGACACTCTCGGTGTCTGCGCCCTCTGAGACGACATCCGACTGGGAGACCCTCCCGGACGGTCAGCTCACCGGCGTGTCCGTGGGTCCGCTCTCTCTCGACAACGGGGAGCGCATCGACGACGTCACCCTGGCGTTCCAGCGGTGGGGTCGCCTGTCGCCCGACCGCGACAACGTCGTCCTCGCCCTGCACGCGCTCACCGGCGACAGCCACGTGACCGGCCCGGCCGGTCCCGGTCAACTCTCCCCCGGGTGGTGGGACGGCCTGATCGGTCCCGGCTGCGCGGTCGACACCGACGAGTGGTGTGTCATCGCTGCGAACGTGCTCGGCGGGTGCAACGGCTCCACCGGCCCCTCCTCCCCCGACTCCGAGGGCAACATCTGGGGCTCACGCTTCCCGCACATCACCGTGCTCGACCAGGTCCGGGCCGAGGTCGCCCTGATGGACGCGCTCGGGATCGACTCGGTGGCCGCTGTTCTCGGTGGTTCGATGGGCGGCGCACGGTCACTCGAGTGGGTCATCGGCTACCCCGACCGTGTGCGCAGCGCGCTGATCCTGGCCGTCGGACCGCGGGCCACCGCCGATCAGATCGGAACTCAGACGACGCAGATCGCGGCGATCAAGGCTGATCCGCACTGGCACGGTGGTGATTACCATTCCACGCCGGACCGCCCCACCGCCGGCCTCGGCATCGCCCGCCGGATCGCGCACATGTACTACCGATCCGAACCCGAACTCGACAGCCGCTTCACCAATGAGCCCCAGGGCGAGGAGAACCCACTACTCGGTGGGCGGTACGCCGTACAGAGCTACCTCGAACACCAGGCCGACAAACTCGTCGCACGGTTCGACGCGGGCAGCTATGTGGTGCTCAGCGAGGTACTCAACCACCACGACGTCGGACGCAACCGCGGTGGCACCCGGGCCGCCCTGCAGGGCTGCCACGTCCCGGTGGTCGTCGGCGGTATCACCTCCGACCGGCTCTACCCGCTGCGGACTCAGGCCGAACTGGCCGAACAGATGCCCGGTTGCGTCGGCGGACTGCAGATCGTGCACTCCGACAACGGACACGACGGATTCCTGACCGAGTTCGACGCCATCGCCGATCTCCTCAAGCGCACGTTGGAACTCGCGCGCCGCTGACCTCACGGTCGACTCTGGGGCCTCAGCCCACCGGCGTGGTGGTGGGGGTACCCGGCGCCGACCGCGGAACCGGGTTCAGTGGATTGGGGTACGGGGTCAGCGTGCGCGTCGGTGCGTCCCCCGGTGGTGTCACCGGTCCCGAGTACGGATCCGTCGAACCCGACGGGGAACCCGGCATCGACGGAGGACTCGTCGCCGGCGCGGAGGTCTCCGGTGTGATCGTCGAGGTGGGAACCTGCGACGAGGGCATGGTGGTCGGCAATTCCGTTGTCGCCCAACCGGGTCGGTTCGGCACACGGGGCGACGGTGGCGCGATGGTCTCCACGGGCGCCTCCTCGGTCGTTGTCTCCCGAGCCGTCGTCGACGACACCTCCGGGAGTGCCGGGGCAACAGATCGTGCCGATGAGATCGCGGTCGCCGAGGTCGCGGTGGCGACGTTGACAGTGGGTTCGCCGACGACGGAGGACGCCGGGCCGGTGGGGGTCAACACCTCCGGTGTCGAGTTGCCGGTGAGGGCCGCACCCACGGCGTAGACGGTCAACATCGTGCCCGCGAGCAGGGCTCCGACGATCGCCAGTGGTACCGCGGACAGCCAGTCCCGGTGGCGTCGTCCACCGATGAACGCCAGCCGGAGTGGAGCCGCAGCGGTCGAACCGGCCAGCAGCGCGGCACCGATGGCGCACAGCAGTTCCGGCGACTGCGGACGGATCACCTCGGTCGGTCCGTCGCGGTCGACGACGTCGTGCAGCGCAGGGATGTTGGCGAGCCCGCCGACCAGGACCACGGGCACCGACGATCCGTCGACGAACTCGGTCACCTCGGCGATCATCGACTTGGCCATCGCGTCGATCGCCGCCTCGAGCATCGCCACCGACATCTGGCGGTCGACCCCGGAGACCTGAAAGGTGGTCGAATCACCCTGTGAGAGATCCTCTTTTGCCGTACGACAGCCCGAGACGAGGGCCGCCCACCCGGCCCGCGACGTCATCGGACTGGTCTGCGCGGCCACCTGATCGGCCAGCGCGGCATCGAGGGCGAAGCCGGACATGGCGGTCGAACGGGTGATGTCGGAGATGGCACCGGTCGTGGTGTCGAGACGGAACATGGTCATACCGGTGTCGCCGCAGTCGACGACGACCACATCGGGATGTGCTGCTATCTCACCGGATTCGGCGAGTGCGCGCGCCACCGACTCCGCGTCTCCCACGAGGTGGATCTGGCGGCGCGGACCGACACCGCGGGACGCGATCTCGCGACCCTGCGCGGTGGTGCGGCACGCGACTCCGATCGATCCCACCGCAATGCTGTTGCTGCGTGCGCGGTCGAGCATGAGATCGATGCCGGAGTTGACCCGTCCCGCGCGGTCCAGGCGATCGGTGGGGTCGACGTCGATGACCCGCGAATCGACCGAGCGCTGCCCCACTTCGTCCACCGTGACGAGGGCACAGTGGATCATGCCGTTACCGGCAGAGACACCGAGGGTGGTAGCAGGACCAGAAGTCATATGACGTCAACGGTAACAGTTTGGTCACGGCGAGCACCAATCTTTGTGACGTGAGCAGCGCCTCAGTCGGTTCCCAGGGGGTCGATCGAGGTGGCCAGCCAGAGGATGGCCGCACCTGCCGCGGCCATCGCCCCGACATCGAACACCCGGCTGCGGACCTGCAGCAATCCCACTCGTGACGTGGGCAGGACGGCGCGCAGCAGCGCGGCCAGCACCGCTCCGGCACCGAAGACGAACGCGCCGCGGCGCCAGCGGTCGAGCAGCAGGAACACCACGGCCACCGCGACGAAGACCAGGACGATGACGAACGGGATCTGCACCACGATCGCGCGGATGCGCCGCGCCCGACCGAACGTGACCGCGACGTCGCCTCGGTCGGCGTCGGCGCGACGATCCGGGGTCATCGGGCCTGCGCCCGTGCGGCGGCCAGCTGCTTCTCGGCGCGCTCCACCACGTTGACGAGCAGGAATGCACGGGTCAGCGGTCCGACCCCGCCGGGGTTCGGCGAGACGTGCCCGGCGACCTCCCACACGTCGGGGGCGACGTCGCCGACGAGTCCGGCGTCGGTGCGGCTGACACCGACGTCGAGCACCGCGGCGCCGGGCTTCACCATGTCGGCGGTGATCAGGTGTGGGACACCGGCGGCCGCGACGACGATGTCGGCGCGCGACACCTCCGAGGCCAGGTCGGCGGTTCCGGTGTGGCACAACGTGACCGTCGCGTTCTCGGTGCGTCGGGTCAGCAGGAGACCGATCGGACGACCGATGGTGACGCCGCGACCCACCACCACGACGCGGGCACCTGCGATGGGGACGTCGTAACGGCGGAGCAGGTGCACGACACCGCGCGGGGTGCACGGCAGCGTCGACTCGGTCCCGAGGACCAACCGGCCCAGGTTGATCGGGTGCAGGCCGTCCGCGTCCTTCTCCGGGGCGATGCGCTCGAGTGCGGCGTTGTCGTCGAGGTGCGCGGGCAGCGGCAGCTGGACGATGTAACCGGTGCACGCGGGATCGGCGTTGAGCTCGTCGATGACGGCGTTGAGCTCGTCGGTGGTGGTGTCGGCGGGCAGGTCGCGCCGTAGCGAGGCGATGCCGACCTTCGCGCAGTCGGCGTGCTTACCGCGCACGTACGCCTGTGATCCCGGATCGTCGCCCACGAGGACCGTCCCCAGGCCGGGCGTGATGCCCGCCTCGCCGAGTGCGCGCACCCGTTCGGTCAGGTCGACGAAGATCTCGTCGCGGGTGGCCTTGCCGTCGAGTGCAGTCGCAGTCACCCGACCAGTGTCCCCGACCGGCCCGCTCAGCCCAACCTCAGCCCGTGCGCCACCGCGAAATCGACTGCGTGCGCCGGATCGACGGTGGTCTCGGTCACCGTCGCCTGCAGCCAGAACGTGGCCTCGACCCGCGCGCCCCGCAGATCCGAGCCGGTCACCGTGGCCCCGACCGCACGGGCCCCCGACAGGTCGACACCCGTCAGGTCGGCGTCGGTGAGTCTCGTGCCCGACAGGTTGACCTCGCGCAGGCGGGACCCGCGCAACGTGACTTTGTGCATCTTCAGACCACCCAGCGACACCAGCGTGAGGTCGCAGTCGGTCATGCTCACCGCCCGCATCAGCGACTCGGAGAAGGTCGACCCCATCAGGCTGCAGTCGGAGAACACCGCGGCGGGCATCGGACTGTGTCGGAACGTGCAGTTGCGGAACGCACTCTGGCGGTGTCGTGACTCGGCGAGGTTGGCGCCGGAGAAGTCGCAGTCGGTGAACACGACGGTGTCGGTGTCCAACTCGCGTAGGTCGGCGTCACGGAAGGTGCAGTTCTCGAAGGTGTCGTGGGCGAACTGTCGTTCGCTCAGGTCGGCTTCGTCGAACGATTCGTCGATGTGGTCGGTCACGTCCCCAGTGCATCACGGGGCGGCGACACGGTCTCGCCCGACAGTGTCCGCGCGAGCAGGTGCGGTGAGACCGGCGGCAGGCTCACCTCCGGATCGGTGCGCTCGACGATGTGCGCGGACACCGGGGGCAACTCGACGCGCAGCGGCGTCGACCGGCCGAGACGGGTCAGCGGGAAGCAGAGAAGCCCGATCAGGACGGCACACAGGTGTCCGATGTCGGTGAAGGTGCCGTGGCTGCCGTTGATCAGCGGCCAGACGACCGGGGTCGCGGCGACCACGAGCAATGCGGTCAGGTAGACGTACCGCCAGGGTCTGCGGAGGCGATAGACCAGGATCCCGGCCACCCCGGCGAGTCCGTAACTCACGCCGATGTCGATGACGTTGAGATCGCTCTGTGGCGCGTGGCCGGTGTTGATCGCCCACAGCAGGACCGACTGGCTGATGTAGGTGGCACCGACGTGCGCGATGACGACGACCGCCAGCCAGCGCGCGGTGCCCAGCCACCGTTCGATGGTGGCGTGGATGAGCACGTAGGGCAGCACGTAGACGAACCACCCGTTGCCGTCGATCCAGAAGGCGCTGCGGAAGAGGCTCGGCAACGGATCGTGCATCAGGTGACGCAGGTTCGTCGAACGGTTCTGCAGGATGTGGGTGAGCTGGTCGTGACCGACACGATGCGCGATGACCGTGGTGACGAACAGGATGGCCAACCAGATGAAGGTGCCCGGGGCCGAGCGCACGTACCGCCATGTGGCAGCCGCGCCTGCGCGCGGGACACCGGTCATGATCTTCGCCCCTCACGGGATCGGCCGATCCCTGCCCTGAGCACCCGCGGATGACAGGTGGTCAGGCAATGTAGACGCCTGTGTTCCGACTTTTGTTCCATGAGCCCCGCATACCGCCCAATACGGGCAACGCGATCCGGTTGGCGGCCAACACCGGCTGCGAACTCCACCTGGTCGAGCCCATGGGGTTCGACCTGACCGAGGCGAAGGTCAAGCGCGCGGGCCTGGACTACCACGACATGGCGTCGGTGACCGTCCATGCCGACCTGGAGGCCGCCTGGGCGGCGCTGGCCCCCGAACGCGTCTACGCGTTCACCGCGCACGCCGAGAAGTTCCACACCGAGGTGCGGTACCGACCCGGCGATGTGTTGCTGTTCGGGCCCGAGCCCACCGGGTTGTCGGCCGAGGTGCTCGGCGATCCCCACGTCACCGAGCGGTTGCGCATCCCCATGCTGGCCGGCAGGCGGTCACTGAACCTGGCCAACGCCGCGAGCATCGTCATGTACGAGGCCTGGCGACAGAACGGTTTCGACGGCGCGGTCTGAACACGACGCTCGACCGTGGCGACACGCAGCTCGGCGGGTGACGGTGGTGGACAGCCCGGTGGGTCACCAGTCGACGCGGGATGCCATGTCGAGGAGCTTGTCTCGACGAGCCGCATTCGATGCGCCGATCCAGGCGATCTTTCCGTACACGTGGGCCCGGAAATCGGCGTGCCCATCGCGGTTCTGCGCCTCACCGCCGGTGCGGATCGCGTTGTGCAGCAACGCTCGCAGCGCATCGTGGTCGGCACGCGACACCTGGGGGTGGTCGTTGACGACGAGACCGGCGAGTCGCTGTTGCTGGTGTGCGTACATGACCCGTGTCTTGGCCGGGTGCACGGTGAAGCCCTCGTCGGCGACCACCCGGAGCAGGGTCCACAGCACCCGATCGGCATCCATTCGATCGCCGGAGAGCGCGAGGTCGTCGCCGTAGCGGGTGTATCGCAGGTCGTTGCGTGCGGCGAATCCCGCCAGACGGCGATCGAGTCCGCGCAGAACGAGATTCGCGAGGTGCGGCGATGTCGGCGCACCCTGCGGGAGGTGTCGCTCGCGCAGGAGGCCGGCATGGATCGGGTCGAGCCCGCGCAACGCATCGGGCGGTGTTGCCGTGGTGCACAGTTCGGTGAGGATCCGAGCGATCGCCGAGGAGTACCCGACCCCGGAGAACACGCGTCGGACCCGTCGGGCGTCGATCGACTCGAAGCAGTGCCGCAGATCGACTCGTAGCACCACCGGACGGTCGGTGTGCGGCCACGCGAACGCGGTCGTCGACGATCCGCGCACGAATCCGCGAGCGGCTGGATGCGGAGGGATCCGCTCGACGAGGCGGCGCAACAGTCGTCGCTGGGTCTCGCGCATGCGGGGCTTCGGGGCCTCGATGACCCGGAAGCCGTCCCGCTTCTCTACGCGGAACGTCCGGTAGTGGCGCAACGGTTCTCGCGCGTGGCGTAGCCATCGACCGCGATCGGCGAACCATTCCAGTTCGGGAACCGTGAAGTTCAGCCAGTGCGCCAGGCGTTCGACGTCATAGATGTCGGGGAGATCGTCGAGGACCCGGCCGGTCGACGCGGGTTCGGAGAGCACGAGAACGGCAGGAGCCGGAGGCTGTTCCACCACCGGAGGGGTAACCGTCCAACCGCGCAGTGCCACGACGATCCGGGTCTCGATGTCGTCGCCGGCAGTGCTGAGGACATCGTCGGCGTCGACATCGAACAGTCGTTGCCCCACCGAGTCGGCGAGTTCCGCCGTCAAGCCCGCGCCGATCAGGGCCCGCTGCATCTCCGGCCAGGTCCACCCGGTGAGATGGGCATCGACATACGAGGCGATCTCGGCGGCCTCGTCGACCGAGAACTCCGGCTCCTCCACCCTCAGAACCCCACCACGATCGTCGATGGCGTGGTGATGGACCGCGGACGAGGTGACCGGCAACTCGTGAAGCGGCGCCGCGAAGCACGCGCAGCGTGCCCGACGGCGTCGGACGCAGGGACCAACTGTGAGGTGTACCCAGGGGTTACCCCTGAGACGGGTCGTGACGACCCACTCTCACCTCGCCCGCCGTCCATCGCCACCGATGGTGCCACGGCCGATCACTGCCAGTCGCGGGATCGGGTACCGACCTTGAGGTCGAGTCGCTGCAGATGTTCGGCCACCACGGTGACCGCACCCTCGGCGTTCTGCACCGTTCCGCGGATCATCAGGGCCGTCGCACTCTGGGCGAGCTTGCGATACCGCTTCCACAATCCGACCGAACAGACGACATTGACCATGCCGGTCTCATCCTCGAGGTTGATGAACGTGACCCCCGACGCGGTGGCGGGCCGCTGGCGATGGGTGACCGCTCCGGCGACCAGGACCCGCGATCCGTCGCGCACCGACAGCAACCCGTCGGCCGGGATCACCCCCATCGCCGACAGCCGGGGTCGCAGGAACTGCGTCGGGTAGACCGTCGGCGTCACCCCGGTCGCCCAGGCATCGGCCGCGGCGAGTTCGACATCGGTCATCCCGGGGAGCGTCGGCGCCACACCCGACGCCTGCAGCGCCAGGTGATCGGCCCGCTCCAGCGACGCCGCCCCCGCGTCCCACAGCGCTTGGCGTCGGGTTCCGCCGAAGCAGTCGAAGGCGCCGGCGGTGGCGAGCGCCTCGAGCTGGCGTTCGCTCAGTTCGGCGCGGCGGGCGAGATCGGCCGGGCTGCGGTACGGGCCGTCGGCCACCCGACGGTCGACGATGAGCTGCGCCAATTCGTCACCGATGTGCCGGACCGAACCGAGCGCCATCCGGACCTCGAGCCCGTCGTTCTCCAGGTTCGCGTGGGCCAGGGAGATGTTGATGTCGGGGCCGTGTACGCGGACGCCGTGCCGTCGGGCGTCGGCCACCAGCGACTGCGGCGAATAGAAACCCATCGGCTGTGCCCGCAGCAGCGCGGCACAGAACGCCGCGGGATGGTGCAGCTTGAACCACGACGAATAGAACACCAGCGCGGCGAAGCTCTGCGAATGACTCTCCGGAAAGCCGAAATTGGCGAACGCCGCCATCTTCTCGAACACGCGGTCGGCCACATCGCCGACGATCCCGTGGGTCTCCTTCATCCCGGCGTAGAACCGCTCCTTGAGGAGCGCCATCTTCTCCGGCGAACGCTTCGACCCCATCGCACGACGCAGCTGATCGGCCTCGGCCGCGTCGAAACCGGCGACGTCGACGGCCAGCTGCATCAGCTGTTCCTGGAACAGCGGCACCCCCAGCGTGCGTTCCAACGCGGTCTTCATCGACGGGTGCTCGTAACTGGTGACCTCGAGCCCGTTGCGTCGGCGGATGTAGGGGTGCACCGACCCGCCCTGGATGGGACCTGGGCGGATCAGCGCGACCTCCACCACGAGGTCGTAGAACCGTCTCGGTTTGAGCCGTGGCAGCGTCGCCATCTGCGCCCGTGACTCCACCTGGAACACACCGACCGAGTCGGCGGCGCAGAGCATGTCGTACACCGCGGTCTCCGCGAGGTCGATCCGCGCGAGGTCGACGTGGATGCCCTTGTGCTCGGCGACGAGGTCGATGGCGTAGTGCAGCGCCGAGAGCATGCCGAGACCGAGCAGATCGAATTTCACCAGACCGATTGCGGCACAGTCATCCTTGTCCCACTGCAGCACACTGCGGCCGGCCATCCGTGCCCATTCGGTGGGACACACGTCGGCGATGGGGCGATCACAGATGACCATCCCGCCGGAGTGGATGCCGAGGTGTCGCGGCATCCCCGCGATCTGCCCGGCCAGGTCCATGACGTCGTCGGGGACATCGTGCTCCGGGTTCTCCTCCTCGTCGACGGTGCGTCCCCACCGACTCACCTGCTTGCTCCACGCATCCTGTTGACCGATCGAATACCCCAGTGCGCGGGCCATGTCCCGCACCGACGACCGGCCACGGTAGGTGATGACATTGGCGACCTGGGCGCTGTACTCGCGGCCGTAGGTGGCGTAGACGTGCTGGATGGCCTCCTCACGACGGTCGGACTCGATGTCGACGTCGATGTCGGGCGGGCCGTCCCGCTCCGGGGACAGAAAGCGTTCGAACAGCAGACTGTTGCGCACGGGGTCGACGTTGGTGACCCCGAGCGCGTAACAGACCGCGGAGTTGGCGGCACTCCCCCGTCCCTGACAGAGGATGTCGGAGCGTTTGCAGAAGTCGACGATGTCGTGGACGACGAGGAAGTAACCGGGGAAGTTCAGCGAGTTGATGACCGCGAGCTCGTGCTCGATCTGCCGGTAGGCCTTGGGATTCGACGTCGGCGGTCCGTAGCGGTTCGCGGCGCCGGTCATCGTGAGCTCGCGCAGCCATGACTTCTCGGTGTGTCCGTTCGGGACATCGAACGGCGGGAGTTCCGGTGCGATCAGGCGTAACTCGAAGGCACAGTCCCTGCCTATCTGTGCCGAGTTGTCGATGGCCTCGGGGTGGGCGGCGAGCAACCGGGCCATCTCGTCGCCGCTGCGCAGGTGGGCACCACCGACCGGGCCGAGCCAGCCGGCGATGTCGTCGAGACTGGCCCGGGCGCGCACCGCGGCCATGGCCATCGCGAGTCGGCGACGGTCGGGGCCCGCGAAGTGGGCGCCGGTGGTGGCGACGGTGACGAGACCATGTACCGCAGCCAGTTCGGCGAGGGCCGCATTGCGTTCGTCGTCCGTCGGCATGGACTGGGTGGTGAGTTCGACGGCGACGTTGTCGTGGCCGAATCGATCGACCAGCATCCGCAGTTCGTGTGCGGCCGCGTCGGGTCCCCGGGTGGCCAGGGCCTGTCGCACGGTCCCCTTGCGGCAGCCGGTGAGGATGAGCCACGACCCGTCGGCGGCGTCGGCCAACTCGTCCATGTCGTAGCGCAGCAGCCCCTTCTCACCGGCCGCCATGTGCGCGGCGGCCATCTGCCGCGACAGTCGTCGATACCCGTCCTGCCCCCTGGCCAGCACGAGCAGATGGCTGCCCTCCGGGTCGTTGACGCCGGTGCGGGCCGCGTCGTGCTGCATCGACAGCTCTGCACCGAACACCGTCGGCAGTCGCCACTCGCGGGCCGCCTCGGCGAACCGCACCACCCCGTAGAAACCGTCGTGATCGGTGACGGCGAGCGCCTCGAGTCCGAGTCGGTGCGCCTCGGTGACCATGTCCTCGGGTGAACTGGCGCCGTCGAGGAAGCTGTAGGAGGTGTGCGCGTGCAGCTCGGCGTAGCGCGTCGAGCTGCGCCCCCGCGCACTGTCGTCGGCCTGGAACGGGTCGCGTTTGCGGGACCAGGCGGGGCTGTCACCGCCGTCGCCGGGGAACGTCTCGCCCGGCCGACCACCGTTGTTCGGGCGCCCGGACAGCACCCGTTCCATCTCCGCCCAGGTGGGCGGGCCCTCGTTCCAGCCCACACCCGATGGTAGCGGGATTCGAACACATATTCGACCCCGGTCGGTTCGGTTTAGTCTGGGCCTCATGCCTGCGCCGCCGCCCGGACGGAGCGTCGTCGCCACCCTCGAGCGGTTCCAGATCGCGTTCTATCTGCTCGCCCTGGCCGCGGGCGCGGCCATCGGCCTGGCCGCCCCCGGCGCGGCTCCGACCCTCGAACACGCGATCAACCCCGTGTTGATCGTCCTGCTCTACGCCACCTTCCTCGCCGTGCCGTTCGCGCGGATCGGCGCCGCACTGCGCGACCTCCGCTTCCTCGGCAGCGCGGTGATCCTGAACTTCGTCCTCGTCCCGATCGTGGTGTTCGCGCTCACGCGATTCGTGGCGGACGACAGGGCCGTCCTCGTCGGTGCCGTCCTCGTGCTGTGTGCGCCGTGCATCGACTACGTGATCGTCTTCAGTGGGCTCGCGGGTGCCGCGTCCGAGCGGCTCCTCGCCGGCGCACCGGTACTGATGCTGCTGCAGATCGTGCTGCTCCCGCTCTACCTCTGGGTGTTCGTGGGTGCGGATGTGGTGGACACGATCGAGATCGCGCCGTTCGTCGAGGCCTTCGTGATCCTGATCGTCGTGCCGATGGCCCTCGCCGCCGCCACCCAGACGCTCGCGCGCCGGCATCGTCTCGCCACCACTCTCACCGACGCCATGGCGGCGGCCATGGTCCCGATCATGATGACGACGCTGGCCGTCGTCGTCGCCTCGCAGATCGACGCCGTCCGGACGCGATGGACCGACCTCGCCGGCGCCGCCGGTGTCTTCGCCGCTTTCCTCGTGGTCATGGCCGTGGTCGGACGCATCGCAGCAGGCGTCGCTCGACTCGACATCCCCGCCGGACGTGCACTCGTGTTCTCCGGCGCCACCCGCAACTCGCTGGTGGTGCTCCCGCTCGCACTCGCCCTGCCGCCGACCCTGGCCCTCGCGCCGGTCGTCGTGGTCACGCAGACACTGGTCGAGTTGATCGGCATGATCGCCTACGTTCGTCTGGTCCCCCGCCTGATCCCGGCTGACTGAGCCGGTCGCCGTACAAAAGTTACTGTTACTCTCGTAACACAAACACGGGGCCAGCCCCGCTCATGACGTCGTCAGGATGTGCCATGACCAGCTACTTCATCACCGGTGCGACCGGTTTCATCGGGCGTCGCGTACTACCGCGCCTCCTCGAAACGCAGCCCGACGCGACCGTGTACGCACTGGTACGCCCGCAGTCGATCGAGGGCTTCGCCGACATCGTCGCCGGGTGGGACGGGGCGGATCGACTCCATCTGGTGCCCGGCGATCTGACGAGCGACGCCCTGGGCATCGCCGCCGACGCCGAGATCCCCGACCACGTCGATCATGTGCTGCACCTCGGCGCCATCTACGACATGGCCGCCGACGCGGCGAGTCAACAGGCCGCCAACGTCGAGGGCACCTCCCGGGTCGCCGACTTCGCGCTGGCGCACGACGCGATGCTGCATCACGTCTCGTCGATCGCGGTGTCGGGCGACCATCGGGGCGACTTCAGCGAGGACGATTTCGACATCGGGCAGCGCTTCCCCACGCCCTATCACCGCACCAAGTTCGAGGCCGAGAAGGTCGTCCGCGAACGGTCCGGGTTGCGATGGCGTGTCTACCGCCCGTCGATCGTGGTCGGCGACTCGACGACCGGCGAGATGGACAAGATCGACGGTCCCTACTACTTCTTCGGCCATCTGCGTCGCCTGGGCGCACTTCCCTCTCGCGCAACGGTTCCCATGCCCGACCTCGGGAACACCAACGTCGTGCCGGTCGACTTCGTGGCCGACGCGATCGTCGCGTTGCTCGGACACCGCCCGGAGGAGACCGGCCAGGTGTACCACCTCGTCGATCCGGAGTGCCGGTCGATCACCGACCTGTACAACGCACTGGCGCCGGCGTTCGGCGGCCCCCACGGGCGCGACGTCCTCTCCCGGCGCATCGTCGCCCCGGTGGTGGCGGGCAGCAGTCGCGGGGTGTTCCGGACGGCACGCGATCTCGTCGCGCTGCAGCAGAAGGTCCCGCCCGCGGTGCTCGACACGACCGAGCTGCCCGCCGTGTTCACCACCGCGACAACCACACCGGTGTTGCATCAGTACGGTGTCTCGGTGCCCGACCTCACCGAGTACGGTCGGAGACTCTTCACCTACTGGGCCGATCATCTCGACCCGAACCGTTTCTCCCGCAACGATCCTCGCGGACCGCTCGTCGGTAAACACGTCCTGATCACCGGCGGATCGGCCGGTATCGGACTGGAGACCGCCCGAATCTGTGTACGCAAGGGCGCCACGGTGTTCGTCCTCGCCCGCAAACAGGACGACCTCGACGCCGCCGTGCGCGACATCGGTTCCGACCTGCGCACCGCGGCGTCGGACTCCGACGTGCCGACCGGATCGGTACACGCCTACGTCTGCGACATCACCGACGCCGAGGCCGTGGCGGTGACCGTGAAGACGATCCTGGCCGACCACGACCACGTCGACGTGCTGGTGAACAACGCCGGGCGGTCCATCCGCCGAGCCACCATCAACGCCACCGACCGCTCGCACGACTATCACCGCACCATGGCGGTCAACTACTTCGGCGCGGTCGAGATGGTACTGGCGTTGCTCCCCCACATGACCGGTCGTCGCACGGGCCACATCGTCAACGTGTCCAGCATCGGCGTGCAGGCCCGCGGCCCACGGTTTGCCGCCTACGTCGCGTCGAAGTCGGCGCTGGAGGCGTTCAGCGACATCACCGCGGCGGAGACGCTGTCCGATCACGTCACGTTCACCAACATCCACATGCCGCTGACCAGGACCCGGATGATCGCGCCCACCGATTCCTACGACAAGGCCCTGGCGCTGACGGTCGAGAAGGCCGCCGCGATCGTGGTCCGCGGCATCGTGGAGAAGCCCAAACGGATCGACACACCGCTGGGCACCCTGGCGCAGGTCGGCCAGTTCCTCCTGCCCGGCCTGACCGCGCGAGTTCAGCATCAGGGTTTCCTGCTGTTCGGTGAATCGACTGCGGCCCAGGGCAAGAGCGAGTCCGTGGATACAGCGCGCGCGGCCGGATCCACCGCCGTGTCGCCATCGCCGGTCTCACCGACGATGTCGATCGTGCACGGCGTGCGCGACCGCGCGCAGGCCGTCGCCCACCCGGTGAAGTCCGCGGTGGTCGACAGCGGCGCGCGCCGGGTTGTTCGCCGCTCGCTCAACCTGATCCCCGGGGTGCACTGGTGACCGACGCGTTCTCCGACAACACACCGGACACCCCGTACGTGGCGGTCGACGTCGACGTTCTCGACGCCAACATCGCCGCGCTGGCCGCGCAGACCGCCGGATCGGGCATGGCGATTCGTCCGCACGGCAAGACCCACAAGTGCGCGCAGATCGCTCGACGCCAGATGGCCGCGGGAGCTGTCGGGCTCACCGTCGCGACGATCGGCGAGGCCGAGGCATTCGCCCGATCGGGGATCGACGACCTGTTCATCGCCTATCCGCTCTGGCTCACCGAGAACAAGGGCGCGCGACTGCGCGAACTGTCCGAGCGGACAGCGCTGCGTCTGGCCGTCGATTCCGGCGCCGGAGCAGAAGCGATGGCACACGCACTCGGCGATGCGCGGGACGCCGTGGAGGTCCTGGTCGAGGTCGACAGCGGTCAGCACCGCACCGGGTGCGATCCCACGGAAGCGGGTTCGGTTGCCGCACGAGCGTTCTCGGCCGGTCTTCGGGTGGTGGGGGTCTTCACGTTCCCGGGCCACGGCTATCGGCCCGGCCATCGCGAGGAGACGGCGCATCAGGAATCCGCGGCACTCTCGACCGCTGCGGACGCGTTGGCGTCGGTCGGGATCGACCCCGTGGTCCGCAGCGGTGGGTCGACCCCCACGGTGGAGTTCGCCGACCCCGGCGTCCTCACCGAGGTGCGTCCCGGTGTGTACCCGTTCAACGACGCCCAGCAGGTCGCGTTGGGACGGGCCGGCATCACCGACGTCTCACTGGCGGCGATGGCGACCGTGGTGCATCGCGAGCCGGGGCGGTTCGTCCTCGACTGTGGCAGCAAGATCCTGGGGACCGAGCGACCCGAGTGGGTGAGCGGGTTCGGGCTCCTGCTCGATCACCCCGATGCGCAGGTGGTGGCGCTGTCGGAGCATCACGCGACCGTGGTCATCGACGCCCCGGTCCCCGAACTCGGTTCGGTGTTGCGGGTGGCACCGAATCACGTGTGCATCACCGTCAACCTCGTCGACGACCTCGTCGTGACGGCGGGCGGTGCGGTCGTCGACCGGTGGCCGGTCCTGGCGCGGGGTGCCAACACCTGATCGGACACCGATCGGTTGTCGGGCACACTGTGGGCATGTCATCTCGTCGCCGGCTCGGTGTGTCGGTGGGCGTCGCCAGCGTGCTGTTGTTCAGCGGGTGTGCCACCGATCCGGTGCCCCCGTCCACTGCACAGCTCACGAAGGCACCCAGTGTGACGTTCCAACAGATCGGTGTCGACCAGGTACGCGCGGGAGCGTCACAGGTGGTGACGGCCACCCGGGATCTCGGGGTCGCCCTCACACGTGCGAGATCCGAGAACGCCGGCGCCAACCGGGTGGTGTCGCCGTGGAGTGCGATGACCGCGCTCGCGATGGTGCGGGCCGGGGCCGGTGGTACCACCGCCGACGAGATGGACCGGGTCCTCGGGCCGTATCAACCCGCCGCCCTGGCCGCGCTGATCGGGCAGCTCGACACCGTGGGTGGCGACCCCGGCACGGTCGACGAGAACAATCCGCCGACCCCTCCGGTGTATCGGCAGGGCACCGGTCTGTTCGCGCAGAAGTCGTTCCCCCTGGGCAAGCAGTATCTCGTGGAGCTGAGCAAGCGATTCGACACCGGTGTCTACCCGGTTGACTTCGCCACCCCGCAGGCCGCGGAGGCGATCAACGAGTGGATCACGGTCAACACCGGCGGCCAGATCACCCAGGCACCGGTTCCGCCGGACCCGAGGACCGCAATGAGTCTGTTGAGCAGCGTCTACCTCGGTGCCGCCTGGGAGCGTCCCTTCACCCAGACCGTCGACGACGGCGTCTTCACGACCGCGCCGGGTCGGACGGTCTCCACGGCCATGATGACGCAGACCGACGATTTCCGGCTGATGCGGGGAGCGGGGTGGAGCGCACTCGAACTCCCCTACGGCGGTGGAGGTCTGGCGATGCAGGTGGTACTGCCGAACGAGGGCACCTCGGTGGACTCGGTGCTGTCGGACGCGGTGATGGGTGCGGTGTCCGACGGGTTGAAGCAGGCCCGGCCACGCGAGGTGTCGGTGACGATGCCGCGCTGGAAGACCGCGCAGTCACTCGATCTGCAGTCGGTGCTCGAAGATCTCGGCGTCCGGAAGATCTTCACCGACGACGCCGATCTGACGGCGATCAGCAAGGACGTCTCGGTGTCCGGCGCCGCACAGTCGGCGACGATCACCGTCGGCGAGAAGGGCACGGTCGCTGCCGCGGTCACGCAGATCCCCACGATCACCGGTCTGCCGGGTGCCCCGCCGGAGTCGTTCGACGCCGACCGTCCGTTCGTCTACCAGATCGTGGACACCTCGACATCGCTGCCACTGTTCCTCGGTGTGGTGGCGAACCCGACGGCCAACTGACCTCGACTCATTCGTAGACGCCCTCGACGGTCCAGTTCTGCTGCTGGTACCGCAGCAGCAGCGCACGCGAATCATCCAGCAGGACCTGAGCTCTCGCGTGTGTGCCCACCTGCTCGGACGGACTGGCCCACCAGCGCTCGTCGGCGGGCCACGGACCGGCCCACCACCGCAGCTCCCAGGTACGCGATCCCCAGATCACCGTGGTCGGCTCGGCGCTGAACACCCCGCGTCGGGTGACCTGCACCGGCTCGTCGTGCATGTCGCACACCCGGACCGGTGCGCTGAGCAACACCGACGGGGCCGGCTCGGGAACCCGCCCCGGCCAGGGCGCGTCCGGGTCGGAACGCGGGGTCAGCTCGTCGCCCAGCGGGATCAGGGTGATCCGCTCGGCCGTACCCCGACCTCCGCTGCGCACCGGCACCCGCACCGCCTCGCCGCCGAGCAGTCCCTGCACCCGGACCAGTGCGCGTCGGGCCCGGTCGGCCACCTCACCATCCCCGCCGGGGATACCCGCGCCGCGGAAACCGAATTGCAGCGCCCCGGAATCCACCAGTTCGACCGGTTCCAGACGCAACGATGCGATAGGGGAATCCGGACGGTCTCCGGCCTTGCCGCTGAGCCATCCGTCGAGTTGCCAGCGGATGCGGTCGGCGGTGGCCTCCGGGGTCAGCGGCTCGGCGCAGCGCCATGTGCGTGAGGAATGCTGCCCGCTGGTGGTCGTCGCGTGCACGGTGAGTCGGGTGCAGGCCACCGCGGCCGCCATCAGCGCCCGGTGCAGCTCGTCGGCCAACCGGCGACCCACGAACGCGGCCGCGTCGACCCGGTCGATCGGCGGATCGCACTCGTGGGAGATGACGACGTCGGTCGCCGACAGACGCCCCGAGGGCGCTCGGCCCGGCAACCCACGGGCGGCACGATGGGCCACCGTGGCGTCGGAACCGAAACGTGTCGCGACATCGCTCGACGCCAACTGCGCGAACGCGCCCACGGTGCGCACCCCGAGCCGCCACAGCAGGTCGATCAACTGATCGCGGTCGTCGGCGGACAGACTCGGCTCCGCACCGAGTTCCGAGATCGGCAGGTCGGCAAGGAATTCCGCATCGGAACCGGTCGGCACGATCTGTCCGTGCCGGGCGGCGGCGACGCTGGTGAACAGCTCGTCGGCGATCCCCGTCTGCGACTCCACCCCACAGGCGGAGATCACGTCGATCAGCTTCTCGGCGGCCACCTCCTCACCGTCGAAATAGCGGGCCGCCCCGGCTGCGGGCAACACCATCAACCCCGGTCGCAGCACCTCGACCGTCGGGATCACCTCGGCCACCGCCGCGACCAGCGGGTCGAAGTACCGACCGTCGCGGCCGGCGTCGACGGTCACCACGTGCAGGCTCGGACACCGGGCCTGCGACTCCCGCTTGCGCATCCCGCGTCGGACGCCCATCGCGCGGGCGGTGGCCGAGCAGGTGACCACCCGGTTGGCCGAGATCACCGCCACGGGCTGGTCCGGGGACATGTCGGCGTCGGCCGCGGCGGCCACCGCCGGCCAGTCGGGGCACCACACCGCGAGGGTGCGTCGGCCGGCCATCAGTTGGCCCCCATCAGTTCACCACCGACAGTGAGACCGGCTGCACCGCGGGGGAATCCACCGGCGTGGTCGTCGACGAACCGGCCGCGACCAGTTGCACGCGGTCGTCGAGGTGCACCACGTCGACGCGGGCATGTGAGCCCCGTGTCCCCCGCCCGCGCGCCTCGACCGACAGCGACATCCCCGCGATGCGGCCGTGCCCGAGATGGCGGAACGGCAGGTGTCGGTAGTCGGCGACCTGTGCGGTCAGCGACGCCTGTACGCCGGACCACCGTCCGTCGGTGACCACCAGGGCGGCCCCCTTGGCCCGTGCCCGGGCCATCACCGCCCGCGATCGGGACGGCGGGACCGAGACGCCGCCGAGCCCGACCACGACCAGATCCAGGCCGTCGAGCAACACCGCGGCCACCTCCACGGGGTCATATCCGGGCGCTCCGTCGACGGTCGCGATGCGGGACAGATCGGCCCCCATCTCGGCCGCGGCGTGCAGGCTCAGATGCGGCTGACCGACCACCGCGACATAGCCGCCCGCGGCCGTGATGGCCGCGATCATCGACAGCAACATCGACCGTGCGCCGTCGACCGAGACCACCGATCCGCGGGCCAGACCACCACCGGGCAACAGCTCCGCGAGCACCTCCGGGATGGGCAGCAACTCCCGCGTGCGCTGCTCCGACGCGGACACCGTGACCGTCTGTTGGTTCTGGGGCACAACCGATTTCGTACGTCCGGCCGATGCCGCCGCCAGTCGAGCTCGCAGCATCGCAACAGTGTCCTCAACCGTCTCTCCGGTATCAACTTTCCCAACATTCACAGGCGACATGGCACTTCCTCAACCGACTCAGGGCCGCGTGGAAGGTGTGCACAGGGAAGGTGCGAACACTCACGACAGTTCGAACATGTTTTCGATTCTGATCGTAGGTCCGGGGTCCGACAACCGTCAATCGGCGGGGCAGAAGGACCGAAATTCGCGTCTCACGACCCAGGCGATGCCACGATGTCCCAATGCTGATCACCCTCGACATCGACGACCGCGTGCTGGCCGCAGCACGCGCGCGAGGCCGCAGCGGAATCGATCTCCATGGGCCAGCGGTCTCGCTACTGGCGTTCAAGACCCCCGAACAGAAGCCGTATCGCTCGGACGGGTTCCCCGTCTTCGACCTGGCCCACGGGCACGATCACTGACACGTTGATCTTTGAGCGCCGTATGTCTGGGCTTGATTTGCGGACACTCAATCACGCCGACTGAACCGGACGTTCCGCGCATAGGATAGTTACTCTAGCTTCAGCGCCGTAGGACATGGAGTTTGGGACGACAGTGCAACGGCCAACGTTGGCTAACGAATCAATTAGTAAGCCTAATGAAATCTACTCACGTGTCATCCACGCATGCGAGCCTCAACCTGATTGACCAATTTCCTCGAGAGGAGCGACCTTGTCATCATGGGTCAAGTCATCCGTTGACGTACTGCAGCTACTGGTAAACGTCGGCGCATTGGTTGGCGGTGCTGTCATTTGGAAGCTCTACGTCGACAAACTGCAAGCCGCCTTAACTTCCAAGGACGCGGAAATTTCCAGCGTTGAAAAAAACCGTGATATGTGGAAGGACATGGCACAAGAACTGGAAAAGCGATCACCGGAGCACATGGAAAAGATTCTTAGCGAACGCATAAGTATTCGAGAGCAAGAAATCGAACGCTTGATAGAAGACAAAGACCGTAACGCCGAGAATCTCGCCCGTCTTCGCAACGAACAATCGGCACTGCAATCAGATTTGTCACGCACCCGCGGTTTCCGGCTCATGCTAGCCCTAGAAGAGGGTTACCTTGACGAGCAAGATGAAGTTCTCGAAACTGACGAAGTCTCGCCTGAGCTGACGGCAAGTGACATCGAAGTGGTCCTATTGGGCGCCGTCGGAGTTGATAGCGGCCAGCTCATGATTACTGATCCGTGCTACATCGATGGCGAATGGATTGATGACGCCGACGACATTGCTAAGGTGACGGGAAGGGGGTCGCATCTGCAAGTAGCGAATGAACAGAACCAAGCTGCAGCGCAAGGACCATTTTCGTTCTCCTATTCCGGCGCGGTCAACGCAACGTTAACAGCGGGCTACGGGGAATTGGCGTATAGGAAAGGTCATGCGGGCGCAGGAGTTGTTTTTTCTACGGCTTGGGGCGACGGATTTTATCCCGTATATGGAGAAATGCATGATGGGCGGATAGTTCGCGTGTACATCACCTCAGAATAATAGCCGGGTTGGCACTACCCCCAAATGCGCCGCTAGACAAAGGGTCCACAGACGATGCAGTCACCAAGACAGCAATTAAAGTGATGCGATCTCTATCGCACAGCATCTTTTCGCAAAAACTCAGCCCCCAAATCATTCTGCGAGGACGACCGCCTCACGCCGCGCCGCGACCGCATCGGCGATGTCCTGTTCGAGCAGACTCCCGTGTAC
>NZ_JAEMTF010000111.1 GCF_016462415.1 Williamsia sp.
CGATCGACGTCGGGTGGGCGGGCGAACTGCACCCCGCGGTCATCGACAAGGCCGGACTGCCTCCGCGCACCTGCGCGGTGGAACTCGACCTCGACCTGCTGCCGATCTCGGCGGCGCTGCCCGCGCCCCAGCTGTCGTTGTTCCCGGCGGTGCTGCAGGACGTCGCCGTCGTCGTCGACCGGTCGGTGCCCGCCGCGCACGTACAGCGGGCGTTGACCCAGGGCGCGGGTGCGCTGCTCGAGGACATCCGGCTCTACGACGTGTTCACCGGACCTCAGCTCGGGGACGAGGTGAAGTCGTTGACGTTCGCACTCCGGTTCCGGGCCGCCGATCGCACCCTCACCGAGGACGACGCGTCGCAGGCCCGGCTCGCGGCGGTCGACCACGCCGCCTCCGAGCTCGGCGCACGCCTGCGGTAACCGGTGACCGGGCGGCCGTCGGCCACCCGGTTGTGAATTGTTTTGCGGTGGTCTGCATAATGAATCACATGAGTATGTCGATCGCGGTGGCCGGAGCGAGTGGATACGCGGGGGGCGAGATCCTGCGTCTGCTCCTCGGGCACCCCCGGGTGGTCTCCGGTGAGGTGCGCATCGGGGCCCTGACCGCGGGCGGTAACGCCGGAACCGCGCTGGGCGAGCACCAACCGCATCTGTTCCCGCTGGCCGACCGGGTGCTCGAGGAGACCTCCGCAGAGGTGCTCGCGGGCCACGACGTCGTGTTCCTCGCGCTGCCACACGGGACGTCGGGACCCATCGCCGACGCCCTGCCGCCCGCCACACTCGTCATCGACTGCGGCGCGGACTTCCGGCTCTCCGACCCCGAGGAGTGGACCCGGTTCTACGGCACCCCGCACGCCGGACACTGGCCGTACGGTCTACCGGAGATCCCGGGCAACCGTGACGTCCTGTCCGGCGCGAGCCGGATCGCGGTCCCCGGGTGCTATCCGACGGTGTCGATCCTGTCGCTGTTGCCCGCGGTCGCCGCGCAGGCCGTCGAGTCGGCGATCACCGTCGTCGCCGTGAGCGGGACCTCGGGTGCCGGTCGGTCGACACGCGTCGACCTGCTCGCCTCCGAGGTCATCGGCTCCGCGCGGGCCTACGGTGTCGGCGGGGCCCATCGCCACAACCCGGAGATCGTCCAGGCCCTGTCCGCCGCCGCCGACCAGCCGGTGAGCGTGTCCTTCACGCCCGTCCTGGCGCCGATGGCCCGGGGGATCCTGGCCACCTGCACCGCGCGGACGTCATTGACCGATGCGGAGATGCGGACGGTCTACGAGAAGGCCTACGGCGACGAACCGTTCGTCCACCTGCTGCCCGCGGGGCAGCTGCCGACCACCGGATCGGTGATCGGGTCGAACTCGGTGGCGCTGTCGGTGACCGTCGACGAGCGGTCGAGCACCCTCGTCGCGATCGGCGCGATCGACAACCTCACCAAGGGAACCGGCGGCGGCGCCGTGCAATCGATGAACCTGGCCATGGGATTCGGCGAGTCCGAGGGCCTCACGACGGTGGGAGTCGCACCATGAGCACCGGACACGACGTGACAGAGACCGAGTCGCCGGTGATCACCCGGGGTCAGGGCGTGACGGCACCGCTGGGCTTCCGTGCGGCCGGGATGGCCGCCGGGATCAAGGTCTCCGGCCGACCCGACCTCGCCCTGGTGTTCAACGAGGGCCCGGACTATGCAGCCGCGGGCGTGTTCACGCGGAACAAGGTCAAGGCTGCCCCGGTCCTCTGGTCACAGCAGGTCCTGACCACCGGCAGCCTGCGCGCCGTGCTGCTCAACTCCGGCGGCGCCAACGCCTGCACGGGACCGGGCGGATTCCAGGACACGCACGCGACCGCGGAGGCCGTGGCGACCGCGCTGAGCAACTGGGGGACCTCGACCGGCGCCGTCGAGGTGGCCGTGTGCTCCACCGGACTGATCGGTGACCGGTTGCCGATGGACCGCGTGCTGGCCGGCGTCACCGCGATCGTGCAGGACATGGCAGGCGGTCTGTCCGGCGGCACCGACGCCGCACACGCGATCATGACCACCGACACCGTCCCCAAGCAGGTGGCCGTGCACCACCAGGGCGGATGGAACGTCGGTGGTATGGCCAAGGGGGCCGGCATGCTCGCACCCTCGCTGGCGACGATGCTCGTCGTGATCACCACCGACGCGAAGGTCGATGCGCCGGAACTGGACTCGGCACTGCGAGCGGCCACCGCGCGTACCTTCGATCGTCTCGACGTCGACGGGTCGTGTTCCACCAACGACACCGTCCTGCTGCTGAGTTCCGGCGCGAGCGACGTCACACCCGATCCCGGCGAGTTCGCGGCCGCCGTGCTCGCCACCTGCGATGACCTCTCCGCGCAACTGCAGGCCGACGCCGAGGGGGTCACCAAGCGGATCCTCGTCACGGTCACCGGCGCGCAGACCGAGGACGACGCCGTCGTCGCGGCGCGGGTGGTCGCCCGCGACAGCCTCGTCAAGACCGCGTTGTTCGGTTCCGACCCCAACTGGGGTCGCGTGCTCGCCGCGGTGGGCATGGCCCCGGTCGACCTCGACCCGGACGCGATCTCCGTCGAGTTCAACGGCAACGCTGTGTGCCGCAACGGGTGTGGCGTCGAAGGGGCTCGCGAGGTCGACCTGGCCGGTACCGACATCGAGGTGACCATCGACCTCGGGGTCGGTGACGCGAGCGCAACGATTCGCACCACCGACCTGTCGCACGCCTACGTCGAAGAGAACTCGGCGTACTCCTCATGACGCCGGAGAACCTCACCTCGGATCTGAGTGCGTTGGACAAGGCGCACGTCCTCACCGAGGCGTTGCCCTGGCTGCAGCGGTTCGCCGGCAAGGTCATCGTCGTCAAGTACGGCGGCAACGCCATGATCGACGACGAACTCAAGGCCGCCTTCGCCACCGACATGGTGTTCCTGCGTACCTGCGGGATCCACCCCGTGGTCGTCCACGGCGGCGGACCGCAGATCTCGGCCATGCTCACCCGACTGGGCCTCGTCGGCGAGTTCCGGGGCGGCTACCGGGTCACGACACCCGAGGTCATGGACGTCGTCCGGATGGTCCTGTTCGGCCAGGTCGGTCGTGAACTCGTCGGGCTCGTCAACGCCCACGGTCCCTACGCCGTCGGGATCTCCGGCGAGGACGCCCATCTGTTCACCGCCACGCGGCGCACCGTGAACGTCGAGGGGGTCGCGACCGACATCGGCCTGGTGGGAGATGTCACGACGGTCAACCCCGGCGCGGTCACCGACCTCATCGCCGCCGGGCGCATCCCGGTGGTCTCGTCGATCGCGCCCGACGCCGACGGCGTGGTGCACAACATCAACGCCGACACCGCGGCCGCGGCGCTCGCGGAGTCCCTCGGCGCCGAGAAACTGGTGATGCTCACCGACGTCGAAGGCCTCTACACCGATTGGCCCGACCGCGGTTCGCTCACCTCGCGCATCGACACCGACACCCTCGACATCCTGCTGCCGCAATTGGATTCGGGCATGGTGCCGAAGATGGAGGCGTGTCTGCGCGCGGTGCGCGGCGGCGTACCCCGCGCGCACGTCATCGACGGCCGGGTGCCGCACTCGATGCTCCTCGAACTGTTCACCGAAGACGGTGTCGGAACCATGGTCGTCCCGACCACCGACCCCGACCTCGCCCCCGAGACGAAGGCGATCCCATGACCGCACCGATGCAGGACCGGTGGTCCTCGGCGCTGATGGACAACTACGGCACCCCGAAGATCGCGTTGCGCGCGGGCCGCGGTGCGGTGGTGACCGACGAGAACGGCGTCGACTACCTCGACCTCCTCGGCGGCATCGCCGTCAACTCGCTCGGCCACGCCCATCCCGCGGTCATCGAGGCGGTCACCCGCCAGATGCAGACGCTGGGTCACACGTCGAACCTCTACATCAACGAGCCCGCCGTTGCGCTCGCCGAGGGACTGCTGCAACGTCTCGGCACACCGGGGCGGGTGTTCTTCTGCAACTCCGGCGCCGAGGCCAACGAGGCCGCGTTCAAGATCGCGCGGCGGACGGGTCGGCCGCAGATCGTGGCCGCCGAGAACGGATTCCACGGTCGCACCATGGGTGCGCTGGCCATGACCGGGCAACCCGCCAAGCGGACGCCGTTCGAACCGATGCCCGCCGGGGTGTCGTTCGTGCCCTACGGCGACATCGACGCCCTCGACGCGGCCGTCACCGATCAGACCGCTGCGGTGATCCTCGAGCCGATCCAGGGCGAGGGCGGGGTGATCGTGCCCCCGGCCGGCTACCTGGCCGCCGCGCGGCGGCTGACCACCGAGCGGGGTGCGCTGCTCATCCTCGACGAGGTGCAGACCGGCATCGGGCGCACGGGAACCTTCTACGCGCACCAGGCGGTCGGCATCGTGCCGGACGTGATGACCCTGGCCAAGGGACTCGGTGGGGGACTGCCGATCGGGGCGTGCATCGCCACCGGGCCCGCCGCGGACCTCCTGTCCCCGGGACAGCACGGGACCACGTTCGGCGGCAACCCGATCTGTGCCGCCGCCGCGCTCGCCGTGCTGGCCGAGATCGACTCCGCAGGCCTCGTCGATCACGTCGCGTCGGTCGGCAAGTCGATCGCCACCGGTATCGAGGCGCTCGACCACCCGCTGGTGTCGCACGTACGCGGATCGGGTCTGCTGTTGGGAGTCGTCCTGACGGCGCCGATCTCGGCTGCGGTGGAGACCGCCGCGCGCTCGGCCGGCTACCTGATCAACGCGCCTGCCGCCGACGTCCTCCGGCTGGCGCCGCCACTCATCCTCACCGAGGACCAGGCGAACGGGTTCGTCGCCGACCTCCCGTCGATCCTCGACACCGCACGGCAGGAGACGGCATGACCGCCCCCCAGACCACCGCGCCCCAGAACGCCCTGCGTCACTTCCTGCGTGACGACGACCTCACACCCGACGAGCAGGCCGAGGTCCTGGCCCTGGCGGCCGAAGTGAAGCGGTCGCCGTTCGCCCGTCGTCCGCTCGAGGGACCGCACGGAGTCGGGGTCATCTTCGACAAGAACTCCACGCGCACACGGTTCTCCTTCGAGGTGGGCATCGCCCAGCTCGGTGGACACGCGGTCATCGTCGACGGCCAGAACACACAGATGGGTCGCGACGAGACGCTCGAGGACACCGGACGGGTGCTGTCACGGTTCGTCAAGGCGATCGTGTGGCGCACCTACGGACAGGACCGGCTCGAGGCCATCGCCTCGACCGCGACCGTGCCGGTGGTCAACGCCCTGTCCACGGAGTTCCACCCGTGCCAGGTGCTCGCCGACCTGCAGACCATCGTCGAGCACAAGGGGCGCACCCAGGGGCTGTCGATGACCTACCTCGGCGACGGGGCCAACAACATGGCCCACTCACTGATGATCGGGGGCGTCACCGCCGGGATGAACGTGACCATCAGCGCGCCGGACGGTTTCACCCCCGCCGAGTGGGCCCTCGAGGCTGCGCGCGCACGCGCCGAGCAGACCGGCGCCCGCGTGACGGTCGAGTCCGACCCCGTCGCCGCGGTCACCGGCGCCGACGTCGTCGTCACCGACTCGTGGACATCGATGGGCGACGAGAACGACGGCCGTGACCGGGTGGCCCCGTTCCGCCCGTACCAGGTCAACGACGAGTTGCTCGCCGTCGCCGACCCCGCGGCGATCGTGCTGCACTGCCTGCCTGCCCACCGCGGGGAGGAGATCACCGACGCGGTCATCGACGGCCCCCGCAGCGTCGTGTTCGACGAGGCGGAGAACCGGCTGCACGCCCAGAAGGCGTTGCTGATCTGGCTTCTGGAGCGGGCGTGAACGTCCCGCGACAGGATCGGCGCCCCGAACCCGACGCCCACGCGACGGTCAGTCGGCTGTCCCCGACCCGCGCGGGGCGGCACGCGCAGATCGTCCACCTGCTCGCCGAACACCAGGTGCGCAGCCAGGGGGAGTTGCAGTCGCTGCTCGCCCAGGTGGGTATCGACGCGACGCAGGCGACATTGTCGCGCGATCTCGACGAGCTCGGGGCGGTCAAACTCCGCGCGGCCGACGGCGGAGCCGGGGTCTACATGGTGCCCGAGGACGGGTCACCGGTGCGTGGCGTGTCCGGGGGCACCGACCGGTTGTCCCGGATGCTGACCGAACTGCTGGTCTCGACCGACCACAGCGGGAACATGGCCGTGCTGCGCACCCCGCCGGGTGCGGCGCACTATTTGGCCAGCGCACTCGATCGTGCGAGCCTGCCTCAGGTGGTCGGCACGATCGCGGGCGACGACACGATCTTCGTGATCGCGCGGGAGACGATGTCCGGGGCCGAGCTGGCCCGGATGATCGAGGACCTCGCGTGACCCACGGAACAGGTACACCCGGCCGACACGCGGCCGGGACAACGACGACAAGCAGGGAGCTCGTAACTCATGGCTGAACGCGTGATACTCGCGTACTCCGGCGGACTGGACACCTCGGTGGCCATCAGCTGGATCGGTGCCGAGACCGGCAAGGAGGTCGTCGCGGTCGCGATCGACCTCGGCCAGGGCGGCGAGGACATGGAGGTCATCCGACAGCGCGCGCTCGACTGCGGCGCCGTCGAGGCCGTGGTCGTCGATGCCCGCGACGAGTTCGCCGATGAGTACTGCCTCCCGACCGTGCAGGCCAACGCCCTGTACATGGATCGCTACCCGCTGGTGTCGGCGATCAGCCGCCCTCTCATCGTCAAGCATCTCGTCGAGAACGCGCGGTCGCACGGCGGCACCGTCGTCGCCCACGGTTGTACCGGCAAGGGCAATGACCAGGTGCGGTTCGAGGTCGGCTTCAACACCCTGGCCCCCGAACTCGACGTCCTCGCCCCGGTCCGCGACTACGCATGGACCCGGGAGAAGGCCATCGCGTTCGCGGAGCAGAACGACATCCCGATCAACGTCTCGAAGAAGTCGCCGTTCTCGATCGACCAGAACGTGTGGGGTCGTGCGGTGGAGACCGGGTTCCTCGAGGACCTGTGGAACGCCCCCACCAAGGACGTCTACGACTACACCGAGGATCCGACGGTCAACTTCAACGCCCCCGACGAACTGATCATCACGTTCGACAAGGGCCGTCCGATCGCCATCGACGGGCGCCCGGTGTCGGTGCTCGAGGCCATCCAGGAACTCAACATCCGCGCGGGCAAGCAGGGCGTGGGCCGGCTCGACGTCGTCGAGGACCGTCTGGTGGGCATCAAGAGCCGTGAGGTCTACGAGGCGCCGGGCGCGATGGTGCTCATCCGCGCCCACGAAGAGCTCGAGCACGTCACCCTCGAGCGGGAGCTCGGTCGCTACAAGCGCCACACCGACCAGAAGTGGGCCGAGTTGGTCTACGACGGTCTCTGGTACTCGCCGCTGAAGTCCGCGCTCGACACCTTCGTCGCACACACCCAGGAGCATGTCTCCGGCGAGATCCGGCTGGTCCTGCACGCGGGAACGATCGTCATCAACGGACGGCGCAGCGGGGAGTCGCTCTACGACTTCAACCTCGCGACCTACGACGCGGGCGACACCTTCGACCAGTCGTCGGCCAAGGGCTTCGTGCAGCTGCACGGCCTGTCGTCGAAGATCGCAGCGAAGCGCGACCTGGGCCTGTGAGTTCGTCCGGCACCACCAACGCCGGGTCGTTGTGGGGCGGTCGGTTCGCCGACGGCCCCGCGGCGGCCATGGCGGCGCTGAGCAAGTCCACCCACTTCGACTGGGTGCTGGCGCCCTATGACATCCGGGCCTCGATGGCTCACGCGCGCGTGCTCAACGGCGCGGGACTGCTGTCGGCAGCCGACCTGGAGACGATGCTCGACGGACTGAGTCGTCTCGCCGCCGACGTCGAGTCGGGCGTGTTCGTCGCCGCCGAGACCGACGAGGACGTCCACGGCGCCCTCGAGCGCGGTCTGATCGACCGCGTGGGGCCGGAGGTCGGTGGCCGACTCCGTGCGGGTCGGTCGCGCAACGATCAGGTGGCCACGCTGTTCCGGATGTGGTTGCGCGACGCGGTCCGTCGCGTCTCGTCCGGGGTGCTCGACGTCGTCGACGCGCTGACCGCGCAGGCCGCCGCGCACCCGGCCGCGGCGATGCCGGGGAAGACGCACTCGCAGGCCGCCCAGCCGGTGCTTCTCGCGCACCACCTTCTCGCACACACCCATCCGCTGCTCCGCGACGTCGAACGATTCCACGACTTCGACGCCCGTGCCGCGGTGTCGCCGTACGGGTCGGGTGCGCTCGCCGGTTCGTCGCTGGGACTGAGCCCGGAGAAGATCGCCGCCGAACTCGGTTTCGACTCATCGGCGGAGAACTCGATCGACGCGACGTCATCCCGCGACTTCGCGGCCGAGGCGTCCTTCGTCCTCGCCATGACCGCGGTCGATCTCTCGCGGCTCGCCGAGGAGATCATCTCGTGGAGCACACCGGAATACGGCTACGTGACGCTGGCGGACGCGTGGTCGACCGGCAGTTCGATCATGCCGCAGAAGAAGAACCCGGACGTGGCCGAACTCACCCGGGGCAAGACCGGGCGACTCATCGGCAACCTGACCGGCCTGCTGGCGACGCTCAAGGCCCAACCCCTGGCGTACAACCGCGATCTGCAGGAGGACAAGGAACCGGTCTTCGACTCGGTGGCCCAGCTCGAACTCCTCCTGCCCGCCATCACCGGGCTCGTCGCCACACTCGAGTTCCACACCGACCGGATGGCGGAACTGGCGCCCGCCGGATTCACGCTGGCGACCGACATCGCCGAGTGGCTCGTCCGGCAGGGGATACCGTTCCGGGTCGCACACGAGGCCGCCGGGGCGTGCGTACGGGTGGCCGAGGCGCGGGGCGTCGGACTCGCCGAACTGACCGACGAGGAGTTGACGGCGATCGACCCCGCACTGACGCCTGACGTCCGTGACGTGCTCACCGTCGAGGGGTCGATCGCGTCCCGATCGGCACGCGGTGGGACATCAGGTGATCGGGTCGCCGAGCAACGTGAGCGCGTCGTCGCCCGTGTGGCGGTGCTGCGCGACTGGCGTTGACCGGCGCCGATCGGTCGGCGGATGTGGCGGGGCCGGTCGACACCAGCCATGTCACGACCATGAGTAGAGTGACAGCGGTCACGGACTGTGCGGCGAGGAGGTAACTCAGGTGGTCGGCATTCCGAACATCGGGCGGGCGTTGGATCGGGTCGTCGCGACGGCTCAGAACGGTCTCGAGGTCATCCGGATGGGCGGTCTCGACACCGGGACCCAGCCGACCCCGTTCCGCGTCGAGGAGACCTCGCCGATGTATCGGCTGCGGCGGTACTTCCCGGACGACCTCAACGGCGGCCCGCCCGCGCTGCTCATCCCGCCGATGATGGTGTCGGCCAACGTCTATGACGTCACCCCGCACAACGGTGCGGTGTCGATCCTGCACGCCAACGGCATCGACCCCTGGGTGGTCGACTTCGGGTCGCCGGACCAGGAGGCCGGCGGCATGGAACGCACGCTCGCCGACCACATCGTCGCCATCAGCGAGATCATCGACCTGATGCACGAGGAGACCGGGCGCCCGGTCCACCTCATCGGCTACTCCCAGGGCGGCATGTTCGCCTACCAGGCCGCGGCGTTCCGCCGTTCGCAGCAGATCGCCAGCCTCACCACCTTCGGCAGCCCCGTGGACGTGCTCGCGGCCCTGCCGCTCGGTCTGCCCGCCAACGTGATGGCGCCCCTGGCCGAACTCTTCGCCGACAACGTCTTCAACCGCATCGCGATCCCCGGGTGGTTGGCGCGCACCGGATTCCAGCTGCTCGACCCGGTCAAGGCCGCGCGGAGCCGCATCGATTTCCTGCTGCAGCTGCACGATCGGGACGCCCTGCTCCCGCGCGAGGACCAACGCCGATTCCTCGAGGCGGACGGCTGGGTCGCCTGGTCGGGGCCCGCGATCGCCGAGTTGCTGCGCCAGTTCGTCGTCCACAACCGGATGGTGTCGGGCGGGTTCGTCATCCGCGACTCGCTGGTGACGCTCGCCGAGATCACCTGTCCCGTCCTCGCGTTCGTGGGCGACGCCGACGACATCGGACAACCCGTGGCCGTCCGCGGCATCAAGCGGGCGGCGCCGCGGGCACAGGCCTACGAAAGCGTGCTGCCGGTCGGACATTTCGGGCTCGTCGTCGGTTCGACCTCGGGCGCGCACAGCTGGCCGACCACGTCGCAGTGGATCCTGTGGCAGGAGGGCACCGGCCCGATCCCGGGCGAGATCGCCCCGATGCCCGACAACCCCGAGAAGTCGGCCGGTTCCGGCGTGAGCTTCTCCTCGCGGGTGACGCACGGACTCGGCGCGGTGGCCGACGCGGGTGCCGGGGTCGGCCGCGAGATGGTCCATGCCGCCGGGTCCTTCCGGCGGACGTCGACCGCGGTGGTCCGAGAGTCGGTACGGACGCTGCCGCGTCTGATGCGCCTGGGACAGATCCAGGCGGGGACACGCATCTCGCTCGGCAAGTTGATGTCGGAGAACGCCGAACGGGCCGGTCACCGCGAGCTGTTCCTCTTCGAGGATCGTGTTCTCAGCCACATCGAGGTCAACCGCCGCATCGACAACGTGGTGCGCGGCCTCATCCAGTGCGGGGTCCGCCCCGGCGAGCACGTCGGCGTGATGATGGAGACGCGCCCCAGCGCGCTCGTCGCCATCGCCGCACTGTCGCGGCTCGGGGCCGTCGTCGTCCCGCTGCCCCCGGACGCCGATCTGGCCCGGATGCTGCGACTGGCCGACGTTGTCGTCGTGATCGCGGATCCGGCGAGCCTGGAACAGTGCGTCGAGCACGCCGAACGTGTCCTGGTCCTCGGTGGCGGCGACGTGCGGTCCATCCCGGGAGCCGACGGCGACCGGATCATCGACATGGAGCAGATCGACCCGGACCAGGTGAAGGTCCCGTCCTGGTACCGACGCGACCCCGGACTCGGCGGTGATCTCGCCGCGATCCTGTTCACCAGTGCCGGCGGCACCGTCCAGCAGTGGCCGATCACCAACCACCGATGGGCGATGTCGGCCTTCGGTGCCGCCTCGGCCACCGCGTTGAGCGACAACGACACCGTCTACTGCCTGACCCCGCTGCACCACGCATCCGGGTTGCTGACCACGCTCGGCGCGACCGTCGTCGGCGGATCCCGCATCGCGCTGTCGTCGGGGGTCGAGCCGGAGAGCTTCGCCCGCGAGGTCTACCGCTACGGCATCACCGTCGTCTCCTACACCTGGACGATGATGCGCGACATCGTCCGCGACCCCGACCTGGCGATCACCGAGCACAACCCGATCCGGCAGTTCATCGGATCCGGTATGCCGGCCGGTCTCTGGGCCGACGTCAATGCGCGGTTCCCCAACGCCGGCGTCATCGAGTTCTTCGCGACACCGGACGGCGCGGCGATCCTGGCCAACGTCGCGGGTACGAAGATCGGATCGGTCGGTCGGGCGCTGCCGGAGACCAACCGAGTCCGGGTCGCGGCGTGGGACGTGATCGAGGAGCGGTTCCAACTCGACGCACGGGGGTTCGTGCGCGAGGCGGCATCCGACGAGGTCGGACTGCTGCTCGCGCAGACCCGCCAGCGCTACGAGTCCGGTGCCACGGTGTTGCGCGACGTCTTCGGTCAGCACGATCGGTGGGAGACCTCCGGACAGCTGGTACGCCGCGACGTCGACGGCGACCACTGGCTGATGGGCAGTGTGCACGGCGTCATCAAGTCCGCGGACGGACCGATCTTCCCGGCACCGATCACCGCGGCCCTGAGCCTGCACCCCGACGTCGATCAGGTGGTCGTCTACCCGGTGGGCACGGCCGGCTCGCAGCTCGCGGTCGCGGTGGTGTCGCCGCGGGTGCGCACGAATGCCCTGACCGTGTCGTCGTTGCGGGTGGCCCTGGCGGGTCTCTCGGCGGCCGAGCGGCCGCACATCATCTGGGCGGTCGACGAGATCCCGTTGAGCCACTCCTACCGGCCGTTGGCCGACTCCTTCCGGGCGCAGGGACTGCCCAAGCCCAGTGCCCGTGTCTGGTACCGCGACGACAACGGCCGTTATCGGCGCCTGACCAGGACGGTTCTGGCGGAGAAGGAGTGGATCCTGTCCTCGGCCGAGTCGCCGCAGCAGGTGCGATCCTTCTGACGTCGACGGGTTCGTAGAGTGGGGTCGACACCCGCCCGCCCCGTGACCGATCCGAAGGACATCCCCATGCCGCTCGACGCCTTCCTCCGCGAGAGACTGGTCTGCCCGCAGGACCACGGCGCGCTGATCTACCTCGGCTCGGACTCGGGTACCGATGAACTGCTCTACAACGAGCGGCTCCGCGTGGTCTACCGGATCGAGGACGGGATCCCGGTGCTGCTCATCAGCGAGGCACGGTCGGTCGACGACGCCGAACACGAGGCGTTGCTCGCCCGCGCGGGTGCCACCGGCCGATAGCGCCCGTCCGTCACCGATGTCCCCGTCCCTGCTCTCGTCGCGCGATCTCCGCACGGATCCGGTCGGTGCCGCGACGCAGATCCTCGGATCCGACTTGGTCGTGACCGGCGACGACGGCGACGTCCGGTTACGCATCGTCGAGGTCGAGGCGTACGGGGGACCACCGGACGGACCCGATCCGGACCCGGCCGCACACAGCTACCCCGGGATCACGCCGCGGAACACGGTGATGTTCGGACCGGCCGGTCACCTGTACGTCTATCGGTCCTACGGCATCCATCTCTGCGTGAACATCTCCTGCGGTGCGGACGGAATCGCGTCCGCGGTGTTGCTGCGCGCGGGGGAGGTGCTCACCGGTGCCGAGATCGTCCGACGCCGGCGCCACCCGGTCCTCGACCAGCATCGATGGGCGATGGGACCGGGCAACCTCGGCTCCGCGGTGGGCATAACGCTCGACGACAACGGCGTCGACGTGCTCGACCCGGGCGCACCCATCCGGCTCGAACGTCCGGTGACAGGTCGCCGACTCCCGATCAGCTCCGGCCCACGGGTCGGATTGACCGTTGCCACCGGACGCCCGTGGCGGCTGTGGATCAGCGACTCACCTGCGGTGTCGGCGTTCCGGCCCGGTTCGGCCGCGGTCCGGCGCCGACGTGCGGCCGCGGCCGCCGATCGATTGGCCGTCTCGGACGCCGATGCGGAAGGATCGGACTGGTGAGCACCGACATCATCGACGAACTGCAGTGGCGCGGATTGATCGCGCAGTCCACCGACCTCGACGAGGTCCGCGCCGCCGCGGCGGCCGGTGTGCTCACCCTCTACGCGGGCTTCGACCCCACCGGCCCGAGTCTGCACGCAGGTCATCTGGTTCCGCTGTTGACTCTCAAACGGTTCCAGGCCGCCGGTCACCGGCCGGTCGTGCTCGCCGGCGGCGCGACCGGGATGATCGGTGACCCCCGTGAGGTGGGGGAGCGGACCATGCAGACCGCGGACACGGTTCGCGACTGGGCGAGCCGGATCGACGCCCAGCTGCAGCGTTTCGTCTCGATCGACGACAGCGAGATCGGGGCGGTCGTGGCCAACAACCTCGACTGGACCGGGGAGTTGTCGGTGGTCGACTTCCTGCGTGACATCGGCAAGCACTTCCCGGTCAACGTGATGCTGGCCCGCGACACCATCAAACGCCGTCTCGAGAGCGACGGCATCAGCTACACCGAGTTCAGCTACCTGTTGCTGCAGGCCAACGACTTCGTCGAGCTCTACCGACGGTTCGGGTGCACGCTCCAGATCGGGGGGTCCGATCAGTGGGGGAACATCATCGCCGGCGTCGACCTGGGCCGACGTGTCGAGGGCGCCTCCCTGCACGCGATCACGGTCCCCCTGGTGACCGCGGCCGACGGCACGAAGTTCGGCAAGTCCACCGGGGGAGGGAGCCTGTGGCTCGACCCGGAGATGACCAGCCCGTACGCCTGGTACCAGTACTTCGTGAACACCGCCGACGCCGACGTCGTGCGCTACCTGCGGTGGTTCACCTTCCTCGACCGCGACGAGATCGACGACCTGGAGAAGCAGACTGTCGAGGCCCCGCACCAGCGTGCGGCCCAGAAGCGTCTGGCCGCGGAGATGACGACCCTCGTCCACGGGGAGGACAGCACCCGCTCGGTCCAGACCGCGAGTCAGGCCCTCTTCGGACGCGCCGACCTGCAGGAGCTGGACGAGCAGACCCTGACCGGGGCGTTGTCGGAGACCCAGGTGGTCCAGTACCCGTCCGACGCCACCCCGACCATCGTCGAGCTACTGGTGGCGGCCGGCCTCACCGAGAGCAACAAAGCTGCACGACGAGCCATCGGTGAAGGTGGCGCGTACGTGAACAACGAGAAGGTGACCGACCCCGAATGGACCTCTTCGGAGTCCGCGCAGCTCGCCGGCGGCTGGTTGGTCCTGCGTAGAGGCAAGAAGAGCGTCGCCGGCGCACACTTCGTGCACTCGCCTCAGGCCTCTGACCAGGCGATTTGACGCGCTGTTTCCACCTATGTAACTTATGTCTTGCACCGCAGCGCGGAGCGAGGCGCCGGAGAAAGTTTCCGGTGACAGAGCGTGCGCTTGAGGTGCAAATCCTGGCTCAAGGATCGTAGTGGTTACACTGCGCTCCGCTGGGGCTTGCGGGTCCTGATCCGAACAAGATCAGTCCGTGGGTGTGTGTTCTTTGAGAACTCGATAGTGTGTTGATGGATTGTTAATGCC
>NZ_JAEMTF010000026.1 GCF_016462415.1 Williamsia sp.
TCGAATCCGTAGCAGTTCGTATCGCTCAGCGACACAAACTGCTACCGATGGTGGGTGGGACGCGCGGCGGCAGTCGCGACCTCGTGCACCCCGATCGCGGCGAGGACGATGAGCACAGCAAATGACAAGCGGAAGGTGATGCCGCCGATGCCGTTGACGGCGGCGGCCACCGCGAGGATCGCCACCGGTGACGCCGCGACGGTCAGTACGGCCACGATCGGTCGTCGGCGTGCGAACACGCTCTGCACGATCGCTGTGACGACGACAAGTGCTGCCGCACAAGCGGTCACGATCCCCGTCCACTCGACACCCCCGCGCAGTGCGTAGTCGATCTCGAGCGATGTGGAGTACGCCTTGGCACCGTCGAGCGGAACGTACGAGCCGTTGTAGGTGAACGTCCGTTCGTTGCCCAGGCTCAGCCACGGCACCTGGCCCGCGGCCAACGCAACAACCACGAAGACCCACCATGACGCACGACGAAGGCGACGTGCACCGGTCAGGATCTGATCGGCGTCCATGGCGACCACCATCGCACAGACCGGCCGCAGACCGCCCGCGGCATCGACCTGATCGAGGCTTGGCCTGAACGTCGGTTGCTCGCTACCGTCTGGCGCATGGCCATAAAACTCGAGAACGTCGGTATCGCGGTGGAGGACCTGGAAGCGACGATCGCCTTCTTCACCGACCTCGGTCTCACCGTCCTGGGTCGCGACACCGTCAGCGGGGAGTGGACCGACACCGCCGTCGGCCTCGACGGCAACCACGCGAAGATCGCGATGCTGCAGACGCCCGACGGCAACGGTCGTCTCGAGCTGTTCGAGTACATCCACCCCGAGGCGATCCCGACCACCCCGACCGTGCCGAACGAGATCGGGATGCACCGCGTCGCCTTCTCCGTCGACGACATCGACGAGGCCCTCGCCATCGCCGCACGACACGGGTGCCATCCGCTGCGTGGCGTCGCGACCTACGAGGACATCTACAAGCTCAGCTATATCCGCGGGCCGAGTGGCATCATCGTCATGCTCGCCGAGGAGTTGAGGAAGAGCTGACGGGTGACCCGCCCCATCGAGAACCGGAGACCCAGGATGACTTCGGCATCGCGGTTCTCGACGTCGTCGACCGCATCCCGAGTGGTCGGGTGATGACTTACGGCGACATCGCCGAGTACCTGCAGCGCGGCGGACCGCGCGGCGTCGGCGGTGTGATGGCGCGCGACGGCCAAGCGGTCACCTGGTGGCGAGTCGTGCGCGCCACCGGAACCCTGCCCGCCCATCTGATGATCGAGGCGCAGACGCAGTGGCACAGCGAGAACACACCGTTGCGCCGCGGGATCGTCGACATCGAACGCGCGCGCTGGTGGCCCGACGAGACCGCCGGGGGACTCGCGTGACCGCGCCCTCGATGAGCCGGTCGTCATCGCTGACGGCCGGGGCGTTCGTCCTCCTGACGAGCCTGTATTTCGCGCAGGGACTGCCGTTCGGCTTCTTCACACAGGCGCTGCCGGTGGTGCTCCGCCGCTCCGGGTATTCGCTGGTGACGATCAGCGCCACCGGCATCCTCTTCGCCCCCTGGGCGCTCAAGTTCCTCTGGGCGCCGTACGTCGACCGCTACGGGTCGCGGCGCCGATGGCTGTTGACGCTCCAAAGCGCTTCCGCTGCAGTCGCTCTGATCCTCGCCTGCCTGGACCTGTCGACGACCCTGACCTGGCTGTTCGTCGGCATCGCGGTGGTCAACCTCATCTCCGCGACCCAGGACGTCGTCACCGACGGGCTCGCCGTCCGCCTGCTCGGACCGCGCGACCGCGGCGTCGGTAACGCGATTCAGGTGGGCGCGTATCGCATCGGGATGATCGTCGGCGGCGGGTTGCTGCTGTGGTTGTTCTCGCTCGCCGGGTGGCGTCTGTTGTTCGTCGCGATGGCGCTTCTACTGATCGCGTCGACGATCCCGGTGTGGTTCCTGCGTGCCCAGACCGATGCTGCTGATCAGGTCTCGTCCGCAGCCGACCGACCGTCGGCGGCTCGGTTGGCCACCGGCTGGTTCACGCGGCTACGCCGACCGGGGATGATCGCGTTCATCCTGCTCGTCGCCGGGTACAAGTTCGGGAACTCGATGGGGTCGGCGTTGGTGGGCCCGTTCCTCTCCGACGTCGGGCTCTCGCTGCCGCAGATCGCGCTCATCGAAGGCGGGTTGTCCTCGGTGTCGGCGTTGGTCGGCGCGGGACTCGGCGGTTGGTACGCCTACCGGTTCGGGCGTCGCCACGCGCTGTTGCTCGCCGGCATCACCCAGACCGCCGCGCTCGCGCTGTACGTCGCGGCCTCCCTCGACATCGGAGGCCTGGGTCTCATCGTCACGGCAAGCATCGCCGAGCACGTCTTCGGGGGCGCGGCCACCGTGGTGGTGTTCGCGCTGATGATGGACGCGTCCGATCGTGATCACGCGGGAACCGACTACACGCTGATCGCGTGCGCGGTCGTCTTCTCGCAGGGCATCGCCGGATTCACGGCAGGCGTGGTCGGTGACCTGTTCGGCTACCCCGCGATGTTCGGCAGTGGATTGGTGCTCTCCGGCCTCGGGTGCGCGGTGATGCTCACGGCACTGTCGCGGGGCGTCGGCCCGAAAGGGTTGCGCGCGGTGGTGTCGCCGCCGGGCATCATGAGGTCATGACCGTCGAACTCGCCCCTGATGTCTCCCGTCATCTGACGCGTCGACTGACGCTGTGGGGTGGAGTGTCGGTCGTCGGTGGCGGGCTTCTGGCTCTGCGCGGACGGAGTGCGGGGAGCCGCGCTTTCGGACTTCAGAATGCGATGTGGGGCGCGATCGATGTGGTCATCGCCGGGGTGTCCACGCTGCAGTCGACCCCGCCCACCACACCGAAACTCCGTCGGCTCCTGCTGATCAACACCGGCCTCGATGTCGCCTACGTGGCCGGCGGAGCTCATCTGATCGTCCGCACCCCGAGTTTCCGCGGTCGGATCACCGCCGAGCAGGCGCGCGGGCACGGCGCCGCGGTCGTCGTTCAGGGGGCTGCGCTGTTCGTTCTCGACCTCACCCACGCTCGCCAGTTGCATCCGTGGCCGTAGTCCCCGCTCAGCGGGTCATCTGGCTACGCCTGGTCTATCCCGGTGGCGTCCACGACCGCCTGCCACAACGCCTCCCGCGCGTCGGGTGAATCCCGGCGCCAGGACGGGTAGTGGGTCGGTCGGGTGGCACGGTCGTGCCAGAACTTACCGGTGCTCGTGGTCGCCTGGGGAGAGGCCGCCAACCACACGATGGTGTCGGCACCGGCTTGCGCGGTGCGCAGGATCGGCTTCATGACGGCACCGAACGCCGGGATCGAGTCGGTCACGCCGGGAGTCGCCGCCCACCCCGGGTGCATGCTGTGCACGACGGCGTCCTCGGGACCCGCGAACCGTTGCGCCAGTTGCTCGGTGACCACCACCTGCATGCGTTTGGTTCGCGCGTAGGCGGTGAGTCCGGAGTAGGTGCCCTCGGTGAACTCGAAGTCCGTGGTCTGCAACGGCACGGGGTACATCCCGCCGCTGGAGACGAACACGACCCGCGAGTCCGCGTCGAACAGTGGCCGCAGCCCCACGGTCAACGCGACCGGACCCAGCACGTGGGTGGCGAAGGCCGACTCGTGTCCCTGCGCGGAGAGCGTCCGCTCCGGCGGCATCACCCCGGCACTGTGGATCACGGCGTGCACACGCGGCAGGTCCGCGGTCAGCGCGGTCACCAGCCGCGAGACCGCGTCGAGATCGCTGATGTCGTACTCGTGGATCACCACATCGGCGTCGGGGACGTGGCCTCGCACCGTCCGCGCCGACGACTCGAGTCGCTCGGCGGTCCGGCCGACGAGGTGGACGCGTGCGCCGAGTCGCGCGAGCTCGGTGGCGGCGGCCGCACCCAGACCGGAACTGCCGCCGGTGACGACGATGTCGACGCCGGTGTCGAACGGTTCCGGGTCGGGTGCCCAGAAGCGACTGCGCACCGATGATCCGATGCGTGAATAACCGGGGATGACCGTGCGATCGAGCAGGACATCGACGGCGGTGGTGAGCGGGTTCATGTGTGTGGGCCTCCGCGGTCAGCGTATCGACCGCGTCGTGTCGGGCTGCAGCTCGTGGAGGTGCACGTCACCCAGGACGCCGTCGGTGACGGTGGTGGTCATGTAGGTGCAGTGCGGCTGACGTCGACGATCGGTGGGGGAGCCGGGGTTGAGCAGACGCAGGCCGGTGTCGGTGGTGGTGTCCCACGGGATGTGGCTGTGGCCGAACACGAGAACGTCGGTGTCGGGGTAGGTCAGCGACATCCGCTTGTCGCGGCCCGTCGAGGCGCCGGTCTCGTGGACGACCGTGATGCGCAGACCGTCGATGGTCACGTCGGCGCGCTCGGGCATCCGCCCCCGCAGTTCCGGCCCGTCGTTGTTCCCCCAACACGCGATGAGCCGCGCCGACCGTGCGTCGAGCAGCTCGAACGTGGCGAGATCGACCCAGTCGCCGGCGTGGATCACCACATCTGCAGCATCGACGGCAGCCAGAAGCTCCTCGGGTAGTACCTTCGCGCGTTTCGGCAGATGGGTGTCCGACATGAGGAGCACAGACAGCGAGCTGGGCGGGGTCATGACCGCCACGCTAATGCTGCTGCGGCGGATCCAGGCCGACGGCCGGTCGTGGTCTCACGCCGCGTCGTCCGACCGGTGAATCAGGCTACGCAAGAACACGTCTGACGCAGGCTGATGCGATGGCAATGTGTGCGTTCGTGAACGACTGGACATTCATACGAACGGGACACTGCTCAGTAGTGAGTTAAACCAACGTTCCCTGATATTGAACTGTCACTTAACTGTGATCATTAGTGTCCGTTTCGACGGCACCAGCGAGGTGCCCTGAGTAACGGAGCAGGAATGAAGATTCGTAATCGGATGATCGCGCTCACGGCGGCCGTCATGGCGACCGCTGCCCTGGGAACGGTGTCCGCCACCCAGGCGAACGCAGCGTTGGACCCGTCCAACAGCCTCGGTATCAACTTCGACGCTGACACCACGACTGTGATCGCGAAGACCCAGCAGCCGGTCGTGTTCCCCCAGACCAAACTGGTGACCCGCACCGACCTGACCAACCTGGAGGGAACCCTCAACCTCCCGCAGGCCGCGGCCAAGCTCAAGCTCGGTCCGCTCACGCTGGCCAACTTCAAGATCTCGGTCATCAACGCGTCGCAGGTGACCGGCACGATCAAGCAGGGTGGCACCGAAACCGCGCCGGCCCTCGACCTGGACGTGTCGCAGACCTTCCAGATCCGTCTCGACTCGGTGCAGCCGCTCAACATCAGCAGCGGTTCGGCCAGCCTGAACCTGGTTCCGGCCAACGGAAGCTGTGTCACCGCGCCCACCACGGCCAAGCTGACCGGTTCGCTCGATGCCACCAAGCTGCTCGGCGGCGACGTGCCGCAGGCCGACGCCCACATCAAGGGCAGCTACACGATCCCGCCGTTCCAGAACTGCGGACCGTTCGCCGGCGTGCTCAACGCGATCATCGCGGGTCCGGGCAACACCCTCGACGTGCACGTGACCAACCCCGAGTTCGTGATCGGCGACCAGGCCGCAGCGCGCGCGAAGTTCGTCAACTGATCACAGACGTTCGCGTCTGAAACACCGCAGCGGCGGGTGGGTCCCATGGACCCGCCCGCCGTTGTCGTGTGCGTCAGTCGAGTACGAGCCACTGCGAACGTGACAGCGTTCCAACCGATCAGCCCGGGAACGGCCCGGCACGTCCGAACAGCGCAGGGACCGGCGAGTCCAGCTGCGCACCGATCCATGTCGCCGCGTCGGCGATGGCCCCGCCGTCGATGCCGGTGTCGACACCGGATCGCTGCAGCGCATAGTTGAGGTCCTCGGTCGCGATGTTGCCGGTTGCGTTGGGGGCGAACGGACATCCACCGAACCCGCCGATGCTGGCGTCGAGGGCGCAGTCGCCGAGATCGAAGGCGGTCAGCGCGTTGGCGTAACCGGTGTTGCGGGTGTTGTGGAAATGCCACCGCAGCGCTACGTCCGGCGCGACGCGTCGCGCACCGGCGTGCAGAGCGCGAACCTGTGCCGGCACACCCACCCCGATGGTGTCGGCGATGGCGATCTCGTCGGGGCCCGACTCCGCGACCCGCGCCATCAGATCGATGACGCGCTCGGCGGGCATCTCGCCACTGAACGGGCACCCGAACGAGACCGCGAAGGTGACCGTGGTGAACATGCCCGCGGCTCGGGACTCGGCGGCGATCCGCTTCCACCGCGCCAGGCCCTCCTCGACGTCGCAGCCCTGGTTGCGCTGACTGAACTCGTCGGAACAGACGACGACCACGTTCACCTCGTCGACGCCCGCGGCCAGAGCGCGTTCGAGTCCACGCTCGTTGAGCACCAACCCGATGTAGTCCACGTCGTCCCGCCGGGGGAGCGCCGCCATGACCTCTTCGGCGCCGGCCATCTGGGGCACACGCTTCGGGTTGACGAAGCTGACGGCCTCGATGCGTCGCATGCCGGCGTCGACGGCGCGGGTGATGAAGTCGACCTTGGTTTCCACCGACAGGGCGGTGCGTTCGTTCTGCAGGCCGTCGCGCGGCCCGACTTCCACCACATGAGTTCCGGCGTAGGTCGTGTTCGTCATCCACCCATCATCACCCCACCAGGTATTGCATACAAGGTTGTGTTGATTCGCGGTTAAATCTGCGGTTTATCAAGACAGAACTCGAACTCCCGCTTACCTTGCATACAAACAAGCGAAACGGGGTCGCAGTGGAACGTGCAGTCGACCGGGTGTACTCCCACATCCGGGCCGCCATTCTCGACGGCCGGTTCGCGCCTGGGGCGCGGCTGGGTGAGGCGGAGCTGGCCGAGGTCACGCAGGCCTCCCGCACCCCGGTGCGAGAGGCGTTGCGCCAGCTGGAGGTCGAGGGCCTCGTCGAGGTGTTGCCGCATCGCGGCGCCCGCGTCTATCAGTTCACCTCCGATGACCTCGAGGAGATCTACGACCTCCGCATGACGTTGGAGGCGTTGGCGGCCGGGCGCGCGGCGTCGCGGATCAGCGATGGGCAGCTCGATCAGATGGCCGAACTGTGCGACCGCATGGAGGCGGCCGCGCTCGACGACGACCTCGAACTCGTCGCCACGGCCAACATGGAGTTCCACGCCATCGTCCGCACCGCCTCGGCGAGCACCCGGCTCACCTCGATGCTCAGCGCGGTGATCCAGCTGCCACTGATGATGCGGACCTTCCACCGGTACGCGCCCGAGGATCTGCACCGCAGTGCCGGACACCATCGTGAACTGATTGCCGCGCTGCGTGCGCGGGACGAGGTGTGGGCGGATGCCGTGATGCGGTCGCACGTCCGAGCGGCCAAGGCCGTGCTGCTCGCCTCGGTTCGCGCCGACGAGGAGCTGGCGACGACGGCCCAACCGGCAGAAACACCGGCCCAACCCGGGCACACAACCGCCCACCACGCGCACACGACGGCCCAACCGGCTCAGAGCGGAGTCTGATCATGACCACGGCACACGACACGGCACCTCCCACCGCGACCGGGCCGTTGGCCGACCTGCGGGTGGTGGAGATGGGTCAGCTGTTGGCCGGCCCGTTCTGTGGTCAACTCCTGGCCGACTTCGGTGCCGAGGTCATCAAGCTCGAGGCCCCGGGGGTCGGAGATCCCATGCGGCAGTGGGGGCGTGAGAAGCCCTACGGCAAGTCGCTGTGGTGGCCGGTGGTGGCCCGCAACAAGAAGTCGGTGACGTGTGACATGCGCACGCCGGAGGGCCAGGAACTCGCCCGCGACATCATCGGCCGCTCCGACATCGTCGTCGAGAACTTCCGTCCCGGCACCCTCGAGCGGTGGAACCTCGGCTTCGAGGAACTGCGCGCCGACAACCCCGGACTCATCATGGCGCGCGTCAGCGGCTACGGACAGACCGGTCCGTACTCCTCACGCGCCGGTTACGGGTCGATCGGTGAGGCGATGGGCGGGATCCGTTACGTCACCGGCGATCCCGACAATGCCCCGTCGCGGGCCGGGATCTCGCTCGGCGACTCGCTGGCGGCGGTGTTCGCCACCATCGGTGTGCTCACCGCTCTGCACAGCCGATCGGTCACCGGCCGCGGGCAGCTCGTCGACGCGGCCATCTACGAGTCGGTCCTCGCGATGATGGAGTCGATGCTGCCGGAGTGGGCGGTGGCCGGATATCAGCGCGAGCGGACGGGCTCGGTGCTGCCGAACGTCTCGCCCAGCAACGTCTATCCCACGCGGGGCGGCGAGATGATCCTGATCGCCGCCAATCAGGACACCGTGTTCGGTCGGCTCGCGACGGTCATGGGTCGCGAGGATCTGATCACCGCGCCGCGTTTCGCCGGCCATGCGGCCCGCGGGGAGAACATGGACGAACTCGACGGGATCATCGCCGCCTGGACGGCTGACCTCGACACCGACGAGCTGTTGGAGACCCTGCACGGCGGTGGCGTTCCCGCCGGTCGGATCTTCACCGCGCGTGACATGTTCGACGACCCGCACTTCGCCGCCCGCGACGCGATCGTGCGGCTGGCCCACCGCGACTTCGGCGAGTTCCCCACGCACAACGTCTTCCCCAAGCTCGGGGACACCCCCGGTGCGGTGCGGCATCTCGGTCCCGAACTCGGCGAACACAACGACGACATCTACCGGCACCTGCTCGAACTGTCCGACGACCGTCGCGCCGACCTCGCGCGCCGCAGCATCATCTGACCCCCACCGCCCACCGGCGTCGAAACAACTAGGAGACCCCATGCGATACCGACTCGGAGTGGACGTCGGCGGGACGTTCACCGATGTGCTGCTGCTCGAGGAGACCTCGGGCAGCACCTACCGCGCCAAGACCCCGTCGACACCCGCGGATCAATCCGTCGGCGTGCTCAACGGCGTCACCAAGGTGTGCACCGACGCGGGCATCGACCCCGAACAGATCGAGCAGGTGCTGCACGGGACCACCGTGGCGACCAACGCGATCTTGCAGGGACGCGGTGCTCGGGTGGGTCTGGTGACAACCGACGGGTTCCGTCAGGTCCTGCAGATCGCGCGGTCGTTCGTCCCGGGCGGGCTCGCCGGGTGGATCATCTGGCCGAAGCCCGAGCCACTGGCCAAGCTCGAGCACACCGTTCAGGTGGTCGGCCGGATCGGCGCCGACGGCGGTGAGATCACCCCGCTCGACGAGGAGCAGACCCGCGGCGAGCTGCGCAAGCTCGCCGGTGCCGACGTCGAGGCGATCACGGTGTCGCTGATCAACTCGTATGCGAACAGCGACCACGAGGAGCAGGTCGGACGGTGGGTGGCCGAGGAGCTGCCCGACATCCCGATCTCGTTGTCGTCGCACGTCCTGCCGGAGATGCGCGAGTACGAGCGCACCCTGACCACGGTGGCCAACAGCTATGTGCAGCCCGAGGTCTCGCGATACGTCAAGAACCTCGACTCGTCGCTGAGGGAGAAGGGGATCACCGCGCCGCTGTCGATCCTGCGCAGCGACGGTGGTCTGGTACAGGCGAGCAAGGCCGCCGAGGACCCGGTGTCGCTGCTGTTGTCGGGACCGGCCGGCGGCGTGACCGGTGCGGTGTGGTTCGCCCAGCAGGCCGGATACAACGACTTCCTGACCTTCGACATGGGCGGGACGTCCACCGATGTCGCCCTCGTCCTCGACGGTCAACCCCGCATCGGCCGCGAGACCAAGGTGGGCGACCTCGCGGTCCGCGCGACCAGTGTCGACGTCCGAACCGTCGGCGCCGGTGGCGGTTCCATCGCGCATGTCCCCGAGCTGACCAAGGCCCTGCGCGTGGGTCCGCAGTCCGCAGGTGCCGATCCCGGTCCCGCGGCCTACGGCAACGGCGGCACGGAACCGACGGTCACCGACGCCAACGTCGTCTTGGGGTATCTGCCCAGCGACCTCGCCGGCGGCGAGGTGAAGCTCGATGTCGAGGCCGCCCGCACGGCGGTCGCGACGATCTCCGACGCGATGGGACTCGATTCCCCCGAGGCCGCGGCGTCGGGGGTGGTCGACATCGTCAACGAGAACATGTTCGGAGCGTTGCGGCTGGTGAGTGTCCAGCAGGGCTACGACCCCCGCGATTTCGCGCTGGTGTCGTTCGGCGGTGCCGGTCCGCTGCACGCGAACGCCCTCGGCCGGCTCACCGGCGCCTGGCCGGTGATCATCCCGCCCTCGCCCGGGGTGCTGTGCGCCTACGGCGACGCCACGACCTGTCTGCGTGCCGAGAGTGCCCGCACCCTGATCCGTGCCTTCGTCGATCTCACCAGCGACGAATTGCGTTCGGTCATCTCCGATCTCGCCGAGGTGGCCACCGAGCGCCTCGAGACCGAAGGCGTGCCGCGGGCCGAGCAGACCGCGACCTACCAGGTGGACCTGCGCTACCACGGCCAGGGATTCGAGATCCCCGTCGACCTCGACCCCGATGTGCTCACCGGGACCGGAGACCTGCTGGCGGAGTTGGGCACCGCCTTCGACACCGAGCACAAACGACTGTTCTCGTTCCTGCTCAAGAACGAGCGTGAGGTCATCAACCTGCGCGTCACCGTGAGCGGGCCGCGTCCCGAGGTCGCCTGGACCGAACTGGCCCAGGGGTCGGAGGATCCGTCAGCGGCACTGATCGAGGAGTCGCAGGTGTGGATGGACGGCGCGCACACGACCGCGGGCATCTACGACCGCGAGAAGTTGTTGGCGGGCAACGTCATCGTCGGACCGGCCATCGTCACCGAGATGGACTCCACGACGCTCGTCCTGTCCGGGCACGCCGCCACCGTCGACCCCAGCGGCAGCCTCATCATCCGACCGGTCTGACCCGACCTCACACCCCGAGACACCCTCCCTCCCAGCACAGGAGAACCACGATGGCCACCATCATCGAAACCGCCACCGACCCGGTCGCGAAGACCTCCGTCGACCCGGTCACCCTCGACATCATCGAGAACGCTCTGCGCAACGCCCGCTACGAGATGGACGAGGTGCTGTTCCGTACCGCGCTGTCGCCCGGTATCCGGGAACAGCACGACGAGTTCCCGCTCATCGCCGATCCGAGCGGCAAGATGGTCGTCGGCCAGTTCGGTCTGTCCGTCCCCGACTTCCTCGACAACTTCGACGGCACCGTCGGCGACGGCGACATCCTGCTCACCTCCGACCCCTACGCCTGCGGCGCTGCCATCAGCCACGCCAACGATTGGTTGATCGTCCTGCCCATCTTCCACAGCGGGCGGGTCGTCGGGTGGTCGTCGATGTTCGGCCACATGTCCGACGTGGGCGGCAAGACGCCGTCGTCGATGCCCGCCGACGCACGCACCATCTTCGAAGAGGGCGTGGTGATCCCGCCGTTCAAGCTCTACGACCAGGGCACGCTCAACGAGACCGCGCTCGACATCATCCTCAACCAGGTGCGCATGCCCGACTGGAACCGCGCCGACCTCAACGGTCTGGTCGCGGCATGCACCACGGCGTCGCGACGCATCGTCGAACTGTGTGACCGGTTTGGCGTCGAGGTGTACCTGTCGGCGCTCGACGCGCTGCTCGACCGCAACTACCAGGCCATGAAGGTGCTGCTCGCGACGCTGTTCGTCGACGGTGAGACCATCGAGTTCAGTGACTACATCTGCGATGACGGATGTGGTTACGGGCCTTATGAACTCACCATCAAGCTGACCCGTCACGGCGAGAAGATCCACCTCGACTTCTCCGAACACGCGCCGCAGGCCGTGGGGCCGATCAACTACTTCATCAACGAGAACCTCGTCCGGATGTTCTTCGGCATCTACGTGATCACCATCGCCGATCCGCAGATCCTGTGGAACGACGGGTTCTATCCGTTGATCGACGTGACCATCCCGGACAACTCGTTCTGGAAACCGGCCTATCCGGCCGCGCTCAACGGTCGCAATCACGGCATCGGCCGCGTGTTCGACCTGTTCGGTGGGCTGCTGGGGCAGAACAACCCGGAGATCCTCAACGCCGCCGGGTTCTCCTCGTCGCCGCACTTCATGTACTCCGGTCACTACGACGGCGGACCGCGCGACGGCGAGTGGTTCCAGCTCTACTCGATCGGGTTCGGCGGTATCCCCGGGCGTCCCATCGGCGACGGACCGGACGGTCATTCGCTGTGGCCGTCGTTCGTGAACATCCCGTGCGAGTACCTGGAGTCGTACTACCCGTTGCGGGTCGAGCGGTGGGAGACGTTGCCCGACACCGGCGGTGCCGGTGTGCACCGCGGCGGCAACGGTGTCGACGTCGCCTACCACTTCGAACAACCGGGCACGATCGCCATCCACGACGACCGCTGGCTCACCTACCCCTGGGGTGTCAACGGCGGCAAGCCCGGCGCGCGCGGTCGCAAGTGGATCGTGCGGAAGAACGGTGAGATCGACATCCTGCCCAGCAAGATCCACGACGCGCCGGTGTACCCGGGCGACGTGCTGCACTTCGTCACCTGGGGCGGCGGGGGATGGGGTGACCCGCTCACCCGCGACCCCGAACTGGTCGCCCTCGAGGTGCGACGCGGCTTGGTCACCGTCGAGGGTGCGACGGCCGGCTACGGGGTGGTCTGCGACGACCAGGGTGTCGTCGACACCGCGGCGACCGAGACCCGTCGTGCGGAGATCCGCTCAGGACGCGGCGAACTGCAGACCTTCGACATGGGCCCGTCGATCGCGGAGATCCTGGAACGCTGCGAGGAGGAGACGGGATTGCCGGCCCCGCGGCCGCCGGTGAGCGTGGCCCGGTCAGCGGCTCGATGAGCACCGAGTCGTCCGACCCGCTCGACGACTACCGCCGGTCCGGTTTCGCGGGATCGGTGGGATTCGGGCAGCGGCCCGCGGTACTGGCCATCGACCTCGCGCGCGCCTACGTCGACGACTCCTCGCCGCTGCGCGCGCCGGTCGAGTCGGCGGTGGCGGCGTCGGCCCGGTTGGTCGCCGCCGCGCGCGGGTTGTCGGTGCCGGTGGTCTTCACGAGGGTGAGCTACCGGGTGGACCCGGACAGCGGCGCGATCGTCGACGGTGGGTTGTTCGTCGCGAAGATCCCGTCGCTGCGGGTGTTCGCCGAGGGTTCGCCGTTGGCCGAGTTCGTCGACGACCCGCGGCCCCGTGGTGGCGAGGTGGTCATCACCAAGCAGTACGCGAGTGCGTTCAGCGGAACGTCGCTGGCCGCGACGCTGTCGTCCCGGGGGATCGACACCGTGGTCATCTGCGGTCTGTCGACCAGTGGATGCGTCCGTGCCTCCGCCACCGATGCGCTGCAACTCGGGTTCCGGCCGATCGTGGTCGCCGACGCCTGCGGGGACCGGACGCCGGCCATCCAGGAGGCGAACCTGACCGACCTGGCGGCCAAGTACGCCGACGTCGTCGACACCGACGAGGCCATCCGGCTGATGACGGGCTGAGCCGCGGAACCGGGTCGGTAACGTTTCGCGACCTCGTGACGACTCCGGTGTGTAGGCACGTCGGGATCACGAGGGGCATTTTGTATGGGCTGGACCGTTGTTGACGAGAACCGATCACCGGCGACCGGATGGAGCGCTGCGGTGCTCCGTCCCGCGGTGGTACGGCCCGCGGCGATCATCATCGCGGTGAGCGTCGTCATCTTCGCGCTGACCGCGCTGCTGACGACGGACAACAAGGCTCAGGCGCTGACCGGCCACCCCGAGGTCCTGCGCCAGGGTTGTACCTGGGACTCGTCCGGTAACTACGTCCAGAACTGCAGGGTCTACTCGCAGTCGCAGGGCAAGTGGGTGATCGTGCAGATCCGCGCGTCCAGCGGCAGCACCCAGGGCGTCTACCTGCTCGACGGAATGCGTGCGCGTGAGGACCGTTCCGCGTGGACCACCGACGTGCAGGCCGCCAAGGTCTACGACGGCAAGTCCGACACCACGCTGGTGATGCCGGTGGGCGGCGCCTCGTCGTTCTACACCGACTGGAACGGCGGCGCGGGCGACAAGAACACCACCATCAAGCAGGAGACCTTCCTGACCTCCGAGCTGCCGGACTTCCTGCAGCAGAACTTCGGTGTCGCCAAGAGCGGCAACGCGATCGTCGGACTGTCGATGTCGGCCGGGCCCGCGGTGACGCTGGCCGAGAAGCACCCCGAGCAGTTCAAGGTCGTCCAGGCGATGTCGGGGTACTACCAGACCAACAACCCGCTCGGCGCGCTCGGCGTCTTCGCGACCCAGTCGCTGGTGTCGAACTACACCAACGGCATCGTCAACATGTGGGGCGCCCCCGGCAGCGCACAGTGGCAGCAGAACGACGCGTCGCAGAACCTGGCGAAGCTCAAGGAGAACGGTCAGGTCCTGATCATCTCCTCGGGCAACGCGTTCCTGACGCCGCAGGAGATGGCCAAGCTGGCCCCGCAGGATCAGATCAGCGCGATCCTCCTCGAGGCCCTGTCCGCGGTGTCCACCGTGCTGCTGCAACTGCAGGCGGCGCAGGCCGGCGTCTCGGTCGTCACCATCCCGAACTACGGCGGACACACCTGGGAGAACTGGGGGCGCGGGCTCGCCGCGGGTAAGCAGAACCTGCTCGACGCGATGAAGGCGACGCCGCCGGTCACGCAGAAGACCGTGGTGCTGGCCGCGAACAGGATCGGCACGACCGAGTCGTCGTCGATCGCGTCACCGACGCCCACGTCATCGTCCGAGTCCGGCGCGCCCTCGAGCTCGGCCGCATCGAGTTCCACACCGTCGAGTTCGAGTTCGTCGGCCCCGAGTTCGTCGGCATCCACGTCCTCGACGCCGGACGCGAGCACCGATGTCTCCGCCTCGACCACAGCTCCGTCGGCGCCGTCCTCCTCGGTCGCCCCGAGCGCGGCCGCGGTGCCCGACACCGCCGGCAGCAGCTCGACGGTCCCGTGCTCGACGACCCCAGCGGTGCCGGGATCGACGGCCGTCGCGACCTGTGTGCCGGTTCCCTGATCGGTCAGGTCCGGAAACGGGCCTCCGGCTCGTTGTCGACGGCTGTGCCGATCCGGTAGGTCATCTCGTCGGACATCGTCGGTAGGTCGTCGAGCGGGAACCAGCCGCACTCGCTGTTCTCGTCGTCGCTGACCGTCGGCTCGCCGGAGACCCAGGCCATCCGGAAAGTCAGGTCGAGGTACTGCGACACGTCGCCGTTGGGGTAGGTGACCGGCGGTGTGACGTGCACCGACACCAGTCGTTGCGGCGTCACCACGCAGCCGGCTTCCTCGGCGACCTCCCGTGTCGCCGCGACCGCGGGTTCCTCGCCGGGGTCGATGATGCCGGTCACCGGCGTCCACGCGCCGTTGTCGGATCGGCGCACCAACAGGACCTCGTTGTCTCGGACGACCACCGCCGTGACCCCGGACAACCACAGCGGGGCATGTCCGATGTGCTCGCGCAGTTCCAGGATGAAGTTAGGTGTGGGCATGGGTCCGACTGTATTCGGATGCCGCCCACTCACCGTCCGCATCCGCCCACTCGACGTCCGCATCCGCCCAGTGGACGTCTGCTGTCAGCGAAGTCTGGCCGCCGCCTCTTGTAAGCGTGTAATCATGTAATCACCGACAGAGGAGAACATGATGAAGGAACACAATCGCGGCGGAGGTCGCCGTGGCGGCTGGCAACAGGCCGAACTGCCCGACGCCGGCGACGCCGCATCGTGGTTCGTCGGTCGGCTGCCCGACGAATGGTTCGACGGCGACCCCGAGGTGATCGTCGACCGTGACGAGATCACCGTCGTCGGGACACTGACCGCGCCGAGTGGTGACGGGGGCAGCGCGGCGGCACAGGGGCGCGCCTCGCGGTTCCGCGAGGACACCCGCGATCAGCGCATGACCATCGCCGACGAGGCGCAGGCCCGGTATGCCCGCAAGGTGTCGTGGGGCGTGCAGGTGGGCGATGAGCGAATCCTGTTCACGCACATCGCCGTCCCGGTGATGACGCGTCTGCGTCAGCCCGAACGTCAGGTTCTCGACACCCTGGTCGACGCCGGTGTCGCCCGATCGCGCGCGGACGCGCTGGTGTGGTCGGTCAAGTTGGTGGGAACCCACACCGACGAGTGGCTGGGCAAGTTGCGCGAGGCCATGAACGAGGTCGACTCCCTGCGCGCCGAGGGCCCGGAACTGTAGTCAGCGTCGGACCAGTTGTCGCTGCAGGGCCGGGCCGAATCGCTCGACGATCTGGGTCGGGGTCAGGGCGACGACGTCGGGGACGCGCAGGACGTATCGCATCATGGCCATCCCGATGAGGGTGGACGCGATGACCTCGATGTCGACATCCGGCTCACCGCCCGCGGCGGCGACCGCTGGCCGTACCTGCCCGGCGAAGATGGTCCGCATCTGTTCCGCAGCAGTGGTTTCGGTGGCCGCGGAGGCGAGCAGGATGCGAAGAGGTTCGCCCTCCGGCCCGTCCCACCGGCTCAGGAACGTCTCGACGATCACCGCGCCCAGTCGACGTCGCGCGACCGAGCTGAAGTCGGGTAGGTGCAGGTCGACCGCGGTCGCCGCCTCGTACAGTCCGCGTTTGCTGCCGAAGTAGCGCATCACCAGCGCGGGGTCGACACCCGCGTCGGCGGCGACGGCCCGCACCGTCGTCCCCGCGAAACCGTCGTCGGCGAAGCGCCGTTGCGCCGCGGACACCAGGGCCGCACGTGTCCGCGCCGCGTTGCGCGTGGGATCGCCGGGCGAGGGATCGGTCATGCCGATCAGCATATGTCAACAAGCGTTGACCTCACGACCGACCGGGATTAAAGTCAACGCATGTTGACTTCGACGAGTTCGGTTCTGGTGGTCGGTGGGGGACCGACCGGTCTGACCGCGGCGGTGGCCCTCGCCTCGCGCGGTATCGATGTCCGGGTGATCGACGCGGCGGAGCAGGGGGCCAATACCTCGCGTGCGGCGGTGGTGCACCCGCGCACCCTCGAGGTGCTCGAGGACATCGAGGTGACGCCACGGATCCTCGCCCGCGCCGTGCGTGTCCCCAGGTTCGACATCCGCGACGGGGCACGATCGATTGCGCAGCTGGACTTCTCGTCGCTGCAGACCGACTACCCGTTCACGGCGATGATCTCCCAGGCCGACACCGAGACGATCCTTCGCGCCCGTCTCGGTGAGCTGGGCGTCGGCGTGGAGTGGAACACCCGGCTCGAGGGCCTCGACACCGACGGCCGCGCAGAGGTGGTGACCTCCTCGGGACGCAGCAGCTCGGTCCGGTCCGACGTGGTGATCGGCGCCGACGGCATGCACAGCGCGGTGCGCGCCGCGGTCGGGATCGACTTCCCGGGAACCGGATACGAGCAGTCCTTCATCCTCGCCGATGTGGCGATGGAGTGGCCGGTGCCGCGCGACACCGTCTCCCTCACCTTCGCGCCGGAGGGACTCGCGGTGGTCGCCCCATTGCCCGACAACCGGTTCCGGGTGGTCGCCACCGCCAACGACCCACCCAGCGAGCCCGACGCCGATTACATCGGGTCGCTGCTGAGGCGTCGCGCGGGCCGCGCACACGTCAGCGACGTCGCGTGGAGCGGACGCTTCCGGATTCACCACCGACTCGCCGAGACCTACCGTCGCGGTGCGGTGTTCCTCGTCGGCGACGCCGCACACGTGCACTCGCCGGCGGGTGGTCAGGGCATGAACACCGGGATCCAGGACGCGGTCGCGCTCGCCGGGATCCTCGCCGACGGCGGCGACCCCGACTCCTACGAACGTCTGCGTCGACCCATCGCTCGCCGCGTCCTGCGCCTCACCGATCGGATGACCCGTGCGGCCACCATCGACCTCGGGGGCGTCCGCTTCGTCCGCAACACGCTCATCCGCGCCGGGCTGAGCGTCCCGCCGGTCCGACACCGCATCTCGATGGAGATCTCCGAACTCGCCTACCGTTGACCTCGCCCCTGACGACATCCGCGAGAGGACGACACGTGATCGAGTGCTGGAGACTGTGGACGGGAGACGACGGTGACTCGCACGTCGAGCACGGTGTCGTCGACCTCGGGGACGATGCAGACGCGCTGATGACCGGCGCGATCCCGGCGACGTCGGTCAAGTTCCAGGAGACCCCCGCCGGACACGAGTTCAGCTGGCATCCCGCGCCGACACGTCAGTTCGTCATCACGCTGAGCGGGGTCCTGCACTTCTCGACCCGCGACGGTGAGAGCTTCACCTTGACGCCCGGTGACGTGCTGCTCGCCGAGGACACCACCGGATCGGGACACACCTGGACGCTGGACGACTCGGCGCCGTGGCGCCGCGTCTACGTCGTCCTCGCCGACGGTGTCGACGTGCCGTTCCGCCGCGACTGACGCCGTAACGGGTGAGCAATACAACAGCCGGGAATGACGCGGCAGGTCGATCCTGTTGGACTCGGGCGTGACCTCACCTACCTTGTTCACCCCGATCACCCTCCGCGATCTCACGATCTCCAACCGGGTCTGGCTCTCCCCGATGTGTCAGTACAGCTGTTTCGACCGTGACGGCGTGCCCACCGACTGGCATCTCGTGCATCTCGGCTCGCACGCCATCGGTGGATTCGGTCTGATCGTGACCGAGGCGGCCGCGGTGACCGCCGACGGACGGATCAGCCCGGAGGACGCGGGAATCTGGAACGACGAGCAAGGTGCCGCGTGGAAGCGCGTCGTCGACTTCGTCCACGGCCAGGGCTCGTTGATCGGTACGCAGCTCGCCCACGCGGGCCGCAAGGCGTCCACCTGGTCTCCGTTCGCCGACGCCGAGGGTTCGGTCCCGGTCTCCGACGGCGGATGGCAGACGGTGGCGCCGTCGGCGATCGCCTTCGAGGGCTACGACGTCCCGCGCGCCCTGACCGTCGACGAGATCGGCGACATCACCACAGCGTTCGCCGACGCCGCGCGCCGCGCCGACGCCGCCGGATTCGACGTCGTCGAGATCCACGCCGCGCACGGCTACCTGCTGCACGAGTTCCTCTCGCCGCTGTCGAACACGCGTGACGACGCCTACGGTGGCGACTTCGAGGGGCGCACCAAGGCTTTGCTCGAGGTCGTGGACGCGGTCCGCGCGGTCTGGAGCAAGCCGCTCTTCGTGCGCATCTCGGCCACCGACTGGACCGAGGGCGGATGGTCCGGCGACGACTCCGTCGCGCTCGCGCAGATCCTGCGTGACCGTGGTGTCGACCTCGTCGACGCATCCACCGGCGGCAACGTGCTCGCCGACATCCCCGTGGGTCCGGGCTACCAGGTGCAGTTCGCCGCGCAGGTCCGCGACAAGGCCGACATTGCGACCGCCGCGGTCGGCATGATCACCGATCCAGAGCAGGCCGAGACCATTGTCGCCACCGGGCAGGCGGACGCGGTCTTCCTCGCCCGCGCGGCTCTGCGCGACCCCGCGTGGCCGCTACGAGCAGCCCACGACCTGGGGCTCACGCACCACGAGGCGCCGTACCGTCCGCAGTACGCCCGGGGTGCGTGGCGCGACTGATCTCCCCGCCGGAGCTCAGCGGCCGGTGAAGCGGGGCGGACGACGTTCGAGCATGGCGTCGACCGCCTCGTGGTGGTCGTCGGTGTGATGGGCGATCGCCTGCATGGCGGCCGACAGTTCCAGCAGGCTCTCCAGGCTCTGCTGTTGTCCCTCCCGCAGCAGGCGCTTCGTCATCCGCAGGACATGCGGTGGATTCGACGCCACCCGGGCCGCGAGGGCGTGGGCGTGGTCGAGGAGTTCGTCGGGCTCGCACACCCTCGACACCAGTCCCCAGTCGAGCGCGGTCGTCGCGTCGATGGAGTCCCCGGTGAACGCCATCTCGCTGGCGCGGGCGAGTCCGATCGCGCGCGGAAGCAGCCATGCGCCGCCGTCCCCGGGGATGATGCCGACCTTGGCGAAACTCTCCGCGAACACCGCCGTCGTCGACGCGAGTCGCATGTCGCACATCAGCGCCAGGTCGCAGCCGGCGCCGATGGCGGGGCCGTTCACCGCGGCGATCGTCGGGATCTCGCAGTGATACAGCGTCTTCGGGATCCGTTGGATCCCCCGCCGGTACCCCTGGCGGAGCTCGGCGGGGGTGCCGCCGAACATCCCGACACCGTCTCGCATGTGCTTGACGTTGCCGCCGGAGGAGAATGCGCTGCCGGCGCCGGTGAGGATGGCGACGCGGATCTCGTCGTCGGCGTTGGCGGTCTCGACGGCGTCGACCAGCGCATCGATGATCTCGTTGTCGGAGATGGGGTTACGACTCTCGGGCAGGTTCAGCGTCCAGGTGACCACCTGATCGGTGCGTTCGGTCAGCAGTGCGTCGGTCATCGTGGGGGTCCTTTTCTCCGGGTCGGTCGGTGCGGGCCGGTGTTCACGCCGGTCGGTGCATGACGAGCGGCAGGACCGCGGTGGCGCCTGCCTCACGGAGCTTCGCGGCGGCGACGGTGACCGGCCATCCGGTCCGTGTCGAATCCACCACCAGCAGAACCGATTTGCCGACGACGTCGGGCGGCGCCCCGAGTGCGGTGCGCCAGAACGCGGCCTCGTCGGCTCCCGAGGAATCCCGGCCAGGGGTGTCGGACGACTCGATCGGGAGCACATCGCGGTCGAGCTTTCCCACCTGCGCCAGATGATCGGCGATCGTCGCGCAGAGCGACGATGAGGTCAGGGTCAGCGAGATCGCCGTGTCCGGCCGCGACACCCAACTCGATCGCCATGCCGACAGGGCCGAGACCGCGGCGGCGGCCACATCGGCGACGGCATCGGTGTCACCCCGGCGTGCGCCGTCGAGGGTGTCGGTCCACTCCGGCGCGTCGGCGTGGACGAGTACTCGTCCCGTCTCGGCACCCAACTGGGCGGGGATCCGGCCCTTGGCACCGAACGCGCCGCCGGGCCACATCTTGCGGGGCTCCATCTCGTGCGCGCCGGTCCGCAGGGTCGACGACACCGCGCGGACGGTCGCGTCCGCGGGCCTGCCCTGCAGTCCCTCCGACAGCGCGCCCCGGCAGACCGAGCAGCGGCCGCACGCCTGCACCTCGGGGTCGTCGAGAGATTCCACCAGCAGCGCCATCAGACACCGCTCGCCGCGGGTGTAGGCCCGCATGATGTCGGCCTCGCGGCGTCGGGTGGCGATGATGCCGTCGTAGTGTTCGGCGTCGTACGCCCAGGGCGTGCCGGTCGACCGCCACCCTCCCTCGACGCGATCGACCGCCCCGTCGACCGCGAGCTGCTTGAGCATCAGCTCGACCTTGGTGCGCCGGATGCCGGTGGACGCCTCGATGGCGATCGCCGACGGCGGCTCGTCGGACGCGTCGAGTTCGGCGAGCACCTTCGTCATCTGCTCCGGGTCGGGGATGGTCGCGGTGGCGAAGTGGTCCCAGATCCCGGTGTCCGAGGGCGAGGGCAGCAACGCGACCACTGCGTGGTCGATGGCGCGCCCGGCACGGCCGACCTGCTGGTAGTACGACACCGGCGACGGCGGTGACCCGACGTGCACCACGAACCCGAGATCGGGCTTGTCGTAGCCCATCCCGAGTGCGGACGTGGCCACCAGTGCCTTCAGCTCGTTGGCGCGCAGACCGTCCTCGAGTCGGTGTCGGGTGTCGGCGTCGAGTTGCCCGGTGTAGGCGGCGATGGGGATCTCGTCGCCGTGTACGGCGTGCACCGCGTCGACCAGCCGCTGGGCGTCGGCGACGGTCAGGACGTAGACGATCCCCGACCCGGGTAGACGGGCGATGTGGTCGACGACCCAGCCGTATCGCTCGATGGGACTCATCGAGTCGATGACGTTGAGCTGCAGCGACGTCCGGGCCAGCGGTCCCCTCAGGACGAGGGTCGCCGGGCCGAGCTGGCGCGCGACGTCGTCGGTGACGCGCTCGTTGGCGGTGGCGGTGGTGGCCAGGACCGGCATGGTCGTGTTGACGCTCGCCAGCACGTCGGCGACGCGACGGTAGTCGGGCCGGAAGTCGTGGCCCCAGTCGGAGATGGCGTGCGCCTCGTCGATGACCAGCAGCCCGAGTGTGTCCGACACCGCGTCGAGCACACGCCGGCCGAAGCCCGGGTTGGCCAGACGTTCGGGGGAGACGAGCAGCACATCGAGGCTGCCCGATCGCAGATCCTCCTCGATCGCGTTCCAGTCCCCGACGTTCGACGAGTTGACCGTCGCGGCCGTGAGTCCGGCGCGTTGTGCGGCGGCGACCTGATCGCGCATCAGCGACAGCAGCGGGGACACGATCAGTGTCGGACCGGCACCCTCGGAACGCAGGATCGCCGTCGCCGCCCAGTAGACGGCGGACTTGCCCCAGCCGGTGGCCTGGACGACCAGCACGCGCGCGCCGGGTTCGGTGAGCGCGGCCACGGCCGTGAGCTGGTCCTCGCGCAGTGCGGCGTCCGGGCCGGCGAGCGCGGCGATGACGGTGGCCGCTGTCTGTGCCCGCTCCGGCGTCCAGAGTGCGGGGTCGTGCGTTGCCGATGTCATCGTTGGCACGTTACCGCCCTGCGCCGACACCGGAGATCGCCAGCGGTCCAGGCAGGCCGCTCGCCTAGACTGCCCCTGTGACCGGCCCTGTTGTCCTCGCCGTCGATGTCGGCGGAACCAAAGTCGAGGCTGCGCTTGTGGACTCGGTGGGATCTGTGGTCGACGGGTCCCGTTTCCGCGCACCGACCGGTCCGACACGCACCGCCGACGAGCTCGACGCAGCGGTGACCTCGGTGATCGACCGGGTTCTCGATCGGCTGGGTGGGCTACGCCTCATCGGTGTCGGGGTCTCCTGCGCCGGACCGGTCGACGAACGTGCCGGCACGGTCAGCCCGATCAATCTCGCGGTCTGGCATCGACACCCGTTACGAGATGTGGTGGCGGGCTGGGTTGCTCGGCGTTCACCGAATGTTCCGGTGGCGTTCGCCCGCGACGGAGTGGCCATCGCGCTCGCCGAGCACTGGGTGGGCGCCGGTCGCGGGGTGGAGAACATGCTGGGGATGGTGATCTCCACCGGGATCGGTGGCGGGATGATCCTCGGCGGCCGGGTCATCGGCGGCAACGCCGGACACATCGGTCAGATCGAGGTGTCGGAGTTCACCGGCGAGCTCAGCCTGGGGCGTCGGACGACGCTGGAGTCGGTGGCCTCGGGACCGCACATCGTCGACTGGGCCCGCGCGCAGGGCTGGGCCGGGACGACCGGTGAGGATCTCGCGCGTGCCCGTGCCGGCGGCGACGAACGAGCGGACCGAGCGATCGCGCGGCTGGCGGACGCTGTGGGGCAGGGTATCTCGAGCGCCGCAGCGCTCCTCGACATCGACCTCGTGGTGGTCGGGGGAGGTTTCGCCCGCGTTGCGCCGGACCTCATCGAGCTCATCGGTGCGCGGGTGGCGCAGCATCCACTCGACTACGTGGCGCGGGTCCGGGTCGTGGCGGCCGGTCTCGGCGACGCGGCTCCGCTGGTCGGTGCGGCGGCGTTCATCCACCGCGCGGATCTGATGCCACCGGCGCGGTAGTGGCCGGTCGGGACAACCGACCCAGAACAGCAATCAACCCCGCCCGCTGCCGAAATCGGCTGCGAACGGGGCTGATCGGAGAAAGCGAGGGTCAGACGGCGGTGACGCCGACGGCCTGCGGGCCCTTGTTGCCCTGCTCGGTCTCGAAGCTCACGCGATCGTTCTCGTTCAGGCTGCGGAATCCGCCACCCTGGATCTCGGAGTAATGGACGAAGACGTCCTTGCCGCCGTCATCCGGGGTGATGAAGCCGAAGCCCTTGTCGGCGTTGAACCACTTGACAGTTCCCTGAGTCATGGGATGTTTCCTTTGTTTCCGTAAGATCGACGTCCCACCTCGTGTGAGACATCGGGTACTACCACAACGGGTGCGAAAGGAATTTTTTAGAATGTCCCGACGCGCTCTTGTGTAAATTCTTGCGAGCGACAATCGAACACAAAAACTTGAACCGAGAACCAGTCAACAGGTCCGACTCCGACATGTCAAGGCAGTCGCACGATGTGGTTCATCGGCGCGTCGCCCGGCCCCGTTCGATGAACAGATCGTTCTCGAGCGTGGTGAACGCGTTCACCAGCACGGCTCGTAATTCGCGCAGCACTTCCGGATCCATCCCACCGTCGGCCAACGCGCTGAGTTCGGAGTCCACGCGTCGTGCGACCGGAGGCAGATCCAACCGCTGCCCCATCAGACGGCCACCGACGTGGTGCCGCGGACGTGTGCCATCGCATCTCGCGCATCGCCGTCCGAGGAGGTGGGCGGGATGATCTCCAGAAGACATTGCCGCCGAGACGAACCCACCACGGTGATCGTCTCGGGAACTCGGTGGTGATAGCCGTCGAGCTTGATCTGTCCTGCTGACGAGTCGATGCGACGCGACGCCGGCCGCCAGTCCTCGAAGCGGTAGGCGACCCGCTCGGTGCCGCCGTACTCCGGCCGCAACGCGGCGAGGAGTCCGACGACCTCGGTCTCGAGGTCGTCGGAGTACGGCCACCAGGCGCCGTCCACCGACAGGCGGGGCGCGCCGTCCGGGGTCATCTCGAGCCGGACGGGGTTGCTGGGGGAGGGGGCGTGCGGCGCGGTGTCCACGCGGGCGGATCCTGAGTCGTGCAGCGTCATGATGACGCTCCAATCCGGAGCCGGAATCGCTCCACGAGGTCGGCGATCACGCCAGCGGCGGAATTCGCATCGACACCCTCGAGCCTACGCCGCGACCTGCGGTTCAGCGCCGCACGAACTGCTCGGCCACCTCGTCGAGCACCTCGACGGAGGCGCGGTAGGGGTCGGTCTCGCGCGGCCAATGGCAGATGACGTCGCTGAAGCCGAGTTCGGCAGCCCGCGCGGTCATGTCGCCGTAGAGCGAGACACTCGACAATGACGCCACCGGCGACGAGTCCAGGCTGAGGTAGGTCGGGAAATCGGCGCGGGAGCGACCTGCCGAGGCCAGCGACTCGTCGAGCTTCGCGGAGCTGACCGCGACCGCGTCGAACCACGCGTCGAGGTCGTCGGCGCGGGGACCGGTGGTGATCCATCCGTCACCGGTACGCGCCGCATAGTCGACCGATCGGGGACCGTTGCCCGCCAACAGCAACGGATTCCGTGGACGGATCGGGGTGCCGCGCAGCCGCATGTCCGTGGTGGAGAACCAGCGTCCCTCCGACGTCACATGGTCGGTGCTCAACACCCGGTCGAGCAGTTCGGTGAACTCCTGGAGGCGATCGACGCGGTGTCTCGGTGACAGTGACTCCCCTCCCAGGATGGTGGAGTCGGGGTCCCCGCCGGCTCCGAGACCGACCAGCAGGCGGTCGCCGGAGACGTCGGCCACGGTCTGTAGTTCGCGCGCGAACGGGACGGGGTGGCGGAAGTTGGGCGACGCCACGAAGATCCCCAGCGCGATCCCGGAGGTGACGGTGGCGGCGGCGGTGAGCGTGGGGATCGCGCCGAACCACTCCGACTCCGGCAGGCCGCCCCACACCACATGGTCATAGGTCCACGCGTGATCGAAGCCGAGTTCCTCGGCCCGCGACCACAGGGGACGGGCGTCGTTCCAGCGGTACTCGGGAAGGATCGCGATTCCGTGGCGCATGCCGCCGAGAGTACGGCGCCAGTGGACGACGGTGAGGGTGCGGTGTTTCGTTCACCGTGATCTCAGGTCTGTCTCGCCGCGCCGATGACAGCGATACTTTGCGGTCGTGACCATCTCCATCGCCGCCACCACGTCCGACGCCGACCTGCACGCCAGGTTCGACCCCATCTTCGCCCGCATCGCCGAAGGGGCGGTCGAGCGCGAGATCGATCGCCGCCTCGCCTACGACGAGGCCGGCTGGCTGCGCGAGGCCGGGTTCGGCGCTCTGCGTGTCCCGGTTGAGTTCGGGGGATTCGGTGCCACCGTGCGTCAGGTGTTCGACCTGCTCATCGACCTGGCGTCGGCGGAATCCAACCTGCCGCAGGCGCTTCGGGTGCACTGGAGCTTCGTCGAGGATCAGCGTCTGTCGACCGACGCGCAAGCCCGTGAGCGCTGGCTGCGCGCCGTCGCCGACGGCCGCCTGGTGGGCAACGCGATCACCGAGCCCGGCGTCGGCGCGGTGGATCGATACCGGACCGCGGTGACGCGTGACGCCGACGGACTGGTGCTCAACGGCACGAAGTACTACAGCACCGGCAGCCTCTACGCCGACCACATCCTCGTCGCCGCCGATCTCGACGGCGAGCGGGTCTCGGTACTGGTGGACGGGGACGCCGACGGCGTCACCCAGCACGACGACTGGGACGGCTTCGGTCAGCGCCTCACCGCCAGTGGCACGACCGAGTTCGTCGACGTCCGGGTGCCCGAGGACCGTCTGCTCGGCGCCGGGTACGGCGCCGCGGGCCGCACCTACGGCACCTCGTACCTGCAGCTCGTCCAACTCGCAGTGCTCGCCGGTATCGCCCAGCGGGCCACCGACGACGCCGCCGCGTGGGTGCGCGACCGCACCCGCAGCTACACCCACGCCACCGCCGACCTGCCCCGACACGATCCGCTGGTCCAGCAGGTCATCGGTCGCCTCTCGGCCGCCGCGTATTCGGCGCGGGTCACCGTCCTCGCCGTCGCCGACACCCTCGACGTGGCCCTCGACCACGCGGCGCAGACCGGCGCGTTCGACGACGCCCACCTCGACGCCGCCGAACTGGCGTCGGCGCGGGCTCAGGCGACCGTGATCGAGCAGGTCCTCGCGGCCACCAGCCAGCTCTTCGAGGTGGGTGGCGCATCGATCGTCTCCGAGCGGCTGCGCCTCGACCGGCACTGGCGCAACGCGCGCACCATCTCGGTGCACAACCCATTGATCTACAAGTTGCAGTCGATCGGCGCACATGTGCTCAACGACGCCGACCTGCCGTATGCGTGGAGCGCAGGCAGCCGCACGTCCTGACCCTCCGGGACCGCGGTGTTAGCGTGCCGCGTGGAGCGTATGACGGCCACCGACGCCCAGACCCACTGGATGTCGGCGAAGATCCCCAACGACCAGTTCCTGCTGTTCGGTTTCGTCGGGGTGCGTGAGCCCATCGAGCGGATCGCGGCCGATCTCGAGGAGCGGGCGTCGGCCATCGCCGACCTGCGACTCCGGGTCCGCGAGGTGCCCGCCACGCTCGACCACCCGTACTGGGTGGCGGCACCCGTCACCGCCGATCAGATCCGAATCCACCGCGGGGTGTCCGACTGGGGGCGATGTCTGGCCGACCTCGCGGGACGAATGGGCGATCACCTCGACGCCACGACGCAGGCCTGGCGGGTCCATCTGTACGACGCCGTAGAGGGTGCGCCCCGTGCGGACGGGGCGACCATGGTCGTGGCCGTCCTGCAGATCGCGCACGCTCTCGCCGACGGTTCTCGTGCCACGCGCATCGCCCGGCAGTTGTTCGACTCCCGCCCGATCGCGCCGCCCGAGACGGCCTCGTCGGTTCCGTCCTTCGACATCGGGTCGACGCTCATGGCCGGACTCGGGGTCGCGCGGTTACCGCTGCAACTCGTCTCCCTCATGGCTCGGGGACGCCGGGCCCACCTCGCCCACCGCGACCTCGAGCGTGACATCGCCGCGGGCGACCTCCCGTCGCCGCAGCCCGGTGGTCCGCGAGCGCCGATCAACGCCGCCCCGGGGGAACGACGCGAGTTGCGGGTGGTGCTCACCTCGGCACAGCGACTCCGAGATCTCGGCGGGAGCGTGACCGTCGGGGCGCTCGTCGTGATCGGTGAGGCCCTGGATCGTCACCTGGCCGTACGTCCGGACGGTGACCTGCGGGCCGAGGTGACCATCGCCAAATCCGGACCGGCCCGTGCGCGCAACCACTTTCGCAACGCCGGTGTCGCCCTCCACGTCGACGAGGCCGATCCGACCCGCCGGGCCGCCGCGATCCGCGCCGACCTCGCCGCCGCACGTCGCCGCACCGACCACCGGCTGGTCGAGGCGGAGTCCGCGGCGATGCGATCGGTCCCCGCAACACTTCTGCACTGGGGCGTGCGGTCCTTCGACACCGCCGTCGTGCCCGAACTGGTGACCGGTCACACCGTGGTCTCCAGCGTGCATCGCGGCGCGGCCGACCTCTCCATCGGTGGCGGGACGGTCCACGTGACGGCCGGGTTCCCGGCGCTGTCACCGGTGCAGTCCCTCACCCACGGCGTCCACGGGATCGGGGACATCGTGGCCATCTCCATCACCGCGTCCCCCGACGTGGTCAGCGACCTGGACGGATATCGCGACCGGGTGGTCGACGCGCTGGGCTGATCAGATCGTCACGGGCCGTTGCGGCTCCGGTGGCGTGGGGCCGGGTCCCGGTTCCGGTGCCGGAACCGTCGGTTCCGGTGGCGGGGCCGGCACCGGTGACGGCTCGGGTACCGGGGGTGAGAAGGGTTCGGGAGCCGGTTCCGGCTCGGGCGGCGGTGGCGCGGGGATCGGTTGTCCCATGGCGTTTCTCCCATTCATTCCGGTGTCACCCACCGTAGGCCCGCCCTGGTCACACGGCAACCGGCATCCGCCACGAGCGGATCGAGACGGCCAACCCGGCGGCATCCAATCCGGCGGCGGAAAGGTGTTGCGCGGCAGTCCCGTAATGCCGGAGTTCGTCGACACCGAAGCCCAGCGACAGCAGGCGGTGCGGTCGGTGTGTGAGGGCCGAACTCACCTGGTGTGCCGAGGTCCCGCCGAGGTAGGGCTCGACGAGCACCACGTCGGGCACCGCGTCGCCGACTGCTGCGCGCAGGCCGTCTCCGTCGAACGGACGCACCGTGGCGGTGTAGCAGACGGTGGCGTCGAGTCCCTCGGTCGCGGCGAGGACCGCGTCGAGCACCGGGCCCACAGCGATCACCACGAGGCCGCTCGATCCATCTCGCACCCGGTGCAACCGGCCGTCGCCGACGTCGAAAGAGACCGAGTTCTGTTGCGCGGTCACGCGTACGTAGCTCCGACCGCGCGCGGCGTGTCCGTTGCGGATGATCTGGTCCACCTCCGCGGCGGTGCCGGGAACATGCACGGCGAATCCCGGTACCGCGCCCATCAACGCGACGTCGGCGCTGGTCTGATGCGTCCGACCGACGGCCGCCATGTCGACCGAGCCGCCGGTGGACACGAGCATCCCGTCGGTGTCCTGATGGGCGAAGCCCAACTTGATCTGCTCGTAGGCGCGCTCGACAAGGAACGGCGCGAACGTGTGGACGATCGGGAAGATGCCGGCCAGTGACATCCCGGCACCGACGTTGACCATGAGCTGCTCGCGGATGCCGACGTTGATGACGCGGTCGGGGTGGCGATGCTGCGCGGCACCGAGGTACTGACCGGCGATCTCGGCGTAGACGATGGCCGTGTCGGGGTGCGTGTCGACGAGATCGACTGCGGTGGCGGCGAATTGTTCGCGTGGGTCGTTCATCGCTTCCTCTCGACCAGTGCGGCGATGAATGCGGGGCGGCGGTCGGAGTGGGTGAGCGCGGACCGGATGGCGTCGTGATCGTGCCCGTCGATCTCGATGCTCGACCACTCCTCGACGTCGAAGCGCCGCGCGAGGCGATGTGGCCGGTTGTGGGTCGACGACGAGTTGTCGACGGCGACGACCGTGAGGTTGTCGAGTCCGATGGCGCCCGCGAATGCGATGGCCTCGTCGTTGGAACCCTCGTCCAGCTCGGCGTCTCCGACCAGGACGTAGACGTGCGCGTCACTGCCGCGGGCACGCAGCCCGAGTGCCGTCCCGACCGCCAGCGGCAGACCGTGCCCCAGGGACCCGGCGGAGATCTCGCATCCTGGTATGAGGGTGCGGTCGGGGTGCGCACCGAGCGGCGAATCGAACTCCATCCAGTGATCGAGCCAGTCGGCCGGGAAGAATCCGTGTGCCGCGAGCGTCGCGTAATACGCCATCGGACCGTGCCCTTTGGACAGGTAGAACCGGTCACGGTCGGGATCGGCGACGCGATCCGGTGTGAGCGCGAGGACGTCGTGATAGAGCACCCACACGACGTCGAGGGTGGATTGTGAAGCGGGGTCGTGCTTCTCGTCGCCGGTCATGCGCGCGAGAAGGTGTGGCAGATCCCGATAACCGTAGGTCGCACGGTGCGTGGTCGTCGTCATGCAACCACGATCCGACTTCAAGTCGGGTTGAGGTCAACCCCGGCCGCGACGTCAGTCGTGGTGGTGGTCGTGCCCGTTGAGCTCGTGCTGCTTGCCGCCGCCCCGGGTGAGTCGCCGGGGGAGGCGGCCGGCGAGATCGCCGAGCGGGGTGACCGCGTGGTTGAGCACGTCCACCGCATCGCGCAACTCGTGCACGGTCTCCTGGATGGCCATGATGCTGGGGGCGAGTTGGCCGATGGTGTCGGTCAGCTCGGTGATCCGGTCGAGGGGACCGTTGGGGGCGATGGCCCGCTCGATGGCCCCGCCCTCGCCGACGAGCTGGTCGAGCAGGCCGCCTTCGACGACGAGACGGTCGATGATCCCGCCCTCGTCGGTCATCTTGTTCAGCAGGCCCTCTTCGGCGGTCAGCTTGTCGATGATGCCGTTCTCGCTGGTCAGGCGTTCGAGGATGCCCTCGTTCTCGGTGAACTGATCGATCACGCCGCCCTTGCGGCTCAGGCGGTCGAGGGGGCCGTCCTTGGCGGTGAGGCGGATCAGGATGCCGTTCTCCTCGGCCATCTGATCGAGCAGTCCGCCGCGGGCGGTCAGACGCTCGAGTGACCCGTCGCCGGCGGTCAGTCGATCCACCACGCCACCCGGAGCCAACAACCGATCGAGGGGGCCGTCCTCGCCGAGAATCCGACCGATGGGCCGATCGGGTCCGAGCATCTCGGCGACCTGACCGATGAGCTGCAGAGGTGTGCGCGCCGAGAAGTTCTCGTCCTCCACGCCCAGCACACCGTTGACCTCGTGCGCGACGTTCTCGAAGGTCAGACGCGCGATCGTCACACTCGACTCCACGGCCGCCAGCGCGACACTGGTGATCGCGAAACCGACCTTGAACGGGAGCTCCACGGCGAGCTTTACATCCATGGATGACAGGCTATGCCATAGCGGTGTGACCCAGCGAACATCGGGCGGTTCAGGCGCCGGCCTTGGCCTTCGCCTTGGCTTCTTTCTTGAAGGCCCGCACCTTGTTCAGCGACTCCTCGTCGACGACGTCGGCGACCGACCGGAAACCCTTCTTCCCGTAGTCGCCGACCGCGGTCGTCCACCCCTTCGGCTTCACGTCGAGCTGCTTGGCGAGCAGCGCGGTGAAGATCTTGGCCTTCTGCTCACCGAATCCCGGTAGCGCGTTGATCCGCTTGACCAGATCGGCTCCGCTGGTGGCCTCGGTCCAGATGCGCGTGGTGTCGCCGTCGTATTCCGCGACGATCACGTTCGCCAGGTCCTGCAGACGCTTGGCCATCGACCGCCCGTAGCGGTGGATGGCCGGGGGAGTGGCGCACAGGTCGGCGAACGCGTCGGGATCGGCCATCGCGATCTTCTCGGGGTCCAGCGTGCCGAACCGGTCGAGAACCTTGGCCGGCCCCGCGAAAGCCCGCTCCATGGGGAACTGCTGATCGAGCAACATCCCAGCGAGCAGCGCGAACGGATCGTTCGACAGGAGCTCGTCGGCAGCGGGGTCCTGGGCAATCTGCAGGGTGACCATGCTGGAAGTCTAATCCGCCGAAAACCAAACCGACCGCGAGTCGTGGGGCGATTGCGTGTCCATCGAGTTTGCGTGCGGAGTAGCGTTTTGCGCGGCACGTACGCCGACCCGCGCACATCGCGGTCGTCAGTGCCCGACACATACCTACTGCGTAGATCGGGGCAGCCAGATGAGCACCACGAGCCCGGCCACCACCAAGGACCAACACGTCGCGAAGGTCATCGGCGTCACGGTCGCCGCCGCCGTGGGCGGCTTCCTGTTCGGCTTCGACAGCTCCGTCGTCAACGGCGCCGTCGACTCGATCGGTTCACACTTCGAGCTGAGCGAGTTCTTCAAGGGCTTCGCCGTCGCGGTGGCGCTGCTCGGGTGCGCGCTCGGCGCCTGGTTCGCCGGCCGCCTCGCCGACAAATGGGGTCGCAAGCCCGTCATGCTGGTCGGCTCGTTCCTGTTCACGATCTCGTCGATCGGCACCGGATTCGCCTGGAGCGTCCCGGATCTCATCGTGTGGCGCATCCTGGGAGGTCTCGGTATCGGCATCGCGTCGGTCATCGCCCCGGCCTACATCGCCGAGATCGCACCCGCGAAGTTCCGCGGTGCGCTCGGGTCGATGCAGCAGCTGGCGATCACCATCGGCATCTTCATCGCGCTGCTGTCGGACTCCCTGCTGCAGGACAGCGCGGGCGGCGCAGCCAACGACCTCTGGTTCGGCATCGAGGCGTGGCGGTGGATGTTCTTCGTCGGCGTCATCCCCGCCCTGGTGTACGGCGTTCTCGCACTGATGATCCCGGAGTCGCCCCGCTATCTCGTCGGCAACAACCTCGACGAGGAGGCCGCGCGCATCCTGCGTGAGGTGACCGGCGAGAAGGACCCGCTCAACCGCGTCAAAGAGATCCGGCTGACGCTCAAGCGTGAGTCCAACGTGTCGCTCAAGGACATCCGAGGCCCGTCGTTCGGACTGCACCCGCTGGTCTGGGTCGGTATCTGGATCGCCGTCCTGCAGCAGTTCGTCGGCATCAACGCGATCTTCTACTACTCGACGACCCTGTGGCAGTCGGTCGGTTTCTCCGAGAGCGAGTCGTTCAAGACCTCGGTCATCACGGCCATCATCAACGTGGTCATGACCTTCGGCGCCATCCTGTTCGTCGACCGCATCGGACGACGACGGCTGCTGAAGATCGGCTCGGTCGGCATGTTCGTCGGACTCGTGCTCGCCGCCATCGCCTTCACCCAGCAGCAGGGCTCCGGTGACAGCGTCACGCTCCCGGACACCTACGGCACGCTGGCCCTGATCGGCGCCAACCTCTTCGTCGTCGCGTTCGCGGCCACCTGGGGTCCGGTCATGTGGGTCATGCTCGGCGAGATGTTCCCGAACCGGATCCGCGGCGTCGCCCTCGGCGTCTGTACGGCCATGAACTGGATCGCGAACTTCGCGATCTCGCTGCTCTTCCCGCAGGTGAGCGAGTCCCTCGGGCTGGCCTACGTCTACGGGTTCTTCGCGCTGTGCGCGCTGATCTCGTACTTCTACGTGCAGTTCAAGGTGCCCGAGACCAACGGCATGGAACTCGAGGACATGGGCGATCTGCGCAGCGGCAAGACGGTCCCCACCGAGGTCTCCTGACCTCGGCGGGGGTCGCGATCAGGCGTTGGTGATCCCCACCATCGGGAGGAAGAAGCAGCTGCGCGCACCGTTGTTCACGGTGCCGAACACCGCCGAGAGGACCGTTCCCTTGCCGGTGTCGACCGGGGCGAGACGGCTGCCCGCGGGGGCCAGTGCGTTGACGAGGTTGCCCAACACCATGGCTGCGCCGGTCTTCACCGGGCCGGCGGGGATGTTCGCGAGCCACTGGTCGGTGAGTGTCTGGCCGGCCTTGCCCATACCGGCGATGCCGTACTTGCCGGTGTTCGCGTTGAACCAGGCCACCTGCATGCCGGTGGCGGTCGGGTCGCTCGTGATGCCGGCGGGGACGAAGCCGTACAGCGTCTGTCCGTCCTTGACCACGTTCGGGTCGATGTCCACGAACGGGATCTTCGGCAGGTTGACGCCGGGCGCCGACCACGGTCCGGCGATGGCCCCGCCCGCGGCGGGTGCGAGCCCGAGCGGGTTGGACGCGGTCGGGGCGACACAGTTGAACGCCACCGAGGGGTTGAGGAACGGTTGGATCCCGAGTTTCCGCAGGGCGGCGTTGGCCTCCGAGAGCAGGGCGAGGACATCCGCCCCCGATGTCGCCGTGGGGGTCGCCGCGGACAGGGTCTGCGCGATGTTCGCGGCGTCGGGAGTGCTCACCGCGGGGTCGGCGGCTGCGGCTCCGACGCCGGTGGTGACCGACAGGCCTGCGACACAGATGGCGGCGGCTGCGAGCGCGCGGCGGACGGACGGACGGGACGCGGACATGGTGCTCCTCTGCGGGCGGCCCGTCGCACGCGACCGGCGACACAGCCCTGTTACTGATGTGACGGATGGTGTTTGAGAGCACGGTCGCACGGGGTCGACACGGGTGGCAAGGCGCGTTTCCGTTATGAGACGCAACCGCTATCGAACCGGGAGCAGCGTCGCCCGGGCACCGAACGAGAACCGGGCGCCCCCGCGGATGCGGAGACGCCCGGCGTCGTCGAGATCAGATCGGAGATCAGATGTAGGCGAGGCCCACCGTCGGCACGATGGTGCAGCCGACCGTCTTGCCCTTGATCTTGGTCGTCACGTTGCCGTAGATCGCCGAGAGCACGCGGCCCTTGCCGGTGTTGGCGATCGCGGTGAACGTGCCCGGACCGTTGACGGCGTTGATCTTCTCGTTGCGCTTGAGGTTGATCTGGCCGGAGCGACCGGTGTCGATGTTGATCCAGATCGCGATCAGCGGGGCACGGTTGTTGTCGAGCGCGGGTCCGGTGCCGAGGCTCGTGTAGACGAACCCGGCCTGGCCGCGGGCGGGACCGGGGGCCGGCGCCTTCTGGGGGCCTGCGGTCACCAGTGCGGTGCCGACCGAGTTGCCGTCGGGCAGGCAACCGATGCCGATGGTCGGGTACAGGAACTGCTGGATACGCGGGGCGTTCGGACCGGTCGGGATGATCGGGTCGTTCTTCGCGGCGACCTTCGCGACCTGGGACGGCTTCGCGGTGTTGTTGAGGAACCCGAGCACGGTCTTCCAGATCTCGCCGACGGCGGGCGGCATGCCCGGGACGGAGGCGAGCGCGTTGGCCTGCGAGGCGATGTCGGCGTTGACCTTGCCGTCGGGGCCCGCGGTGGCCACCGAGCCGACGATCGCGGGCACGAAGGCGCCGAGCGAGCTGAGGGTCTGCTGGTCCACCTTGGGTGTGGCGGGTGCCGGGGCACCGGACGCGACTGCCGGGGCCGACAGCGCGGTCGCGGCGGCCAGAGCGGTTACGCAGACGGCCCGGCGGGTCCAGGACCCCGGACGCACGTCACCAAAACGCACAATTACATCCCATCGTGTGTCGATTCGCGCTGACGGCGAACCGTGGTCGCCCCGCGGGCGCAGACCGTTGTCGTTGTCACTTCCCCCGACGCATCGCGTCGGGCGTCAGTGTAGGCGGTGACCGCGTGTCTGCGGCCGTCCAGGGACCCTAGCCTGGTACTGGAGTGACAATTGAGACTGGTGATCCGATTGTTACTCGGTCCACACCGGATCGACACCGCGGTCGTTCCGCTGTGCCGGTCGCCGGTCAGGTCCTGTGACGCGGCCATGAAACCCGTGGTGGCACCCCGACACCGCCGACACGCCGCGTTCGTCCGCGACTGGTTAGATCGGTGGGTAGCGCAGTGTCGAGCAGGAGGTCAATCGGGTGCAGCGGTGGGGTCGACAACAGCCAGGACAGCGGTGGGGTCGACGAACGGTCGCGATCACCCTCGGGGCGGTACTGGTGGCGTCGCTCGCGTCGGCGTGCGGGAGTTCGGACACCGCCGACGAGGTCACGCTGCTGACCCACGACTCGTTCGCCCTGCCCGACAGCGTGATCGCCGACTTCGAGAAGCAGTCCGGTCTGACGCTCAAGATCGCCAAATCCGGTGACGCCGGGCAGCTCGCGTCGACGATCTCCCTGACCCCCGGCCGACCCAAGGCCGACGCGGTCTACGGCATCGACAACACCTTTGCGTCGCGGCCGGTGTCGGCGAACGCACTCGAGGCGTACCGGTCACCCGCGCTGACCGGCGGTGCGCAGGACTACTCGCTGACCGGCGCCGCGAAGGACCAGCTGACCCCGGTCGACCGTGGTGACGTCTGCATCAATGTCGACACCGCCTGGTTCGACCAGCGCAAGATCCCCGTGCCGACGTCGGTCAACGATCTGACCGACCCGCGATACAAGGGCGACACCGTCGTGATGGACCCGGCGACGTCGTCGCCGGGCATGGGGTTCCTGCTCGCGACGATCGCGCAGTTCCCCGCGGATTGGCAGAACTACTGGCGCGCGATGCGCAGCAACGACGTCTCGGTCGTGGCGGGCTGGGACACCGGGTACAACCAGCAGTTCTCCGGCGGAGAGGGCAAGGGCCCCAAACCCATCGTGGTCTCCTACGCGTCGTCACCGGCCGCCAACCCGGCGACGAAGGCACTGCTCGACAGCTGCTTCCGACAGGTCGAGTACGTCGGCGTACTCCGCGGTGCCGCCAACACCGAGGGTGCGAAGAAACTGGTCGACTTCATGCTCGGCGAGCAGGTGCAACGCGCCCTGCCCGACTCCATGTACGTCTACCCGGTGCGGGACGGCACCCCGCTGCCCGAGTCGTGGGCGCGCAACGCGCCGTTGCCGGAATCGACGGTCGAGCTGTCGGCTGCGTCCATCGCCAAGAACCGCGAGAGTTGGCAGCAGCAGTGGCGAACCATCATGGGGCGCTGACATTCTCGCTGGTCAACTGACGTCGGGCGCGTCCGGGCGATTCCGTTCGGTCGGGGTGGGCGCGATCGTCGTCGTCCCCCTGCTGTTTCTCGGTGTGTTCTTCGTGTGGCCGGTCGGCGCCCTGATCCGGCGTGCCTTCGACGTGTCCGACGGTGCCGGCCTCGGGGCGCTGCTCGCCCGGACCGACGCGTGGGGACTGCTCGGCTTCACCCTCGCGCAGGCGGCGGGGTCGACCGTGGTCGCCCTGATCGTCGCCGCCCCGATCGTCTGGCTGGTCGCGGTCGCCGCGCCACGGTGGTCGACGGCTCTGATGGTCCTGGTGACCGTGCCGTTCGTGCTGCCCACCGTGGTGGTGGGCATGGCCTTTCGGGCACTGCTCGGCCGTGGCGGACCGCTGGCCGGGCTGGGATGGGACGGATCGGTGTGGTCGATCCTCGCCGCGCACGCCTTCCTCAACGTGGCGGTGATCGTCCGGGTCGTGGGGTCGGTGTGGCGCACGATGGATCCGCGGGCCGAGCAGGCCGCGCGCACCCTGGGCGCATCCGGGTGGCGGGCGTTTCGCACCGTGGTGCTCCCGCGACTGGCCGTCCCCGTTCTGGCCTCGTCGGCACTGGTGTTCCTGTTCTGCGCCAGCAGCTTCGGGGTGGTCCTCATCCTCGGCAACGGGAGGTGGCAGACGCTGGAGACGGCGATCTACACCCAGGCCATCGGCTACTTCGACATACCCGCGGCGGTCGCGCTCTCGATGGTGCAGATCGTCCTTGTCGTCATCGTCGTCGGCGCCGCCCGCGTCCTCACACCCCGCACCGAGGCGATCGCGGCCAGAGCCGCCGCCCCGACACCGCTGACCGGTCTGCGCGCGATGAGCGCCGCCGCCGCGACGGTGTGGTCGGTGATCCTGCTCGTCGGGCCGCTCGCGGTCGTCGCCCTGCGCTCGGTCCGCCCCACCTCCGGCGGCTCCCTGACCGACCCCGACTCCTGGACTCTGTCCGGGTACCGGTCGCTGACCGAGTCGGTCAACGGCGAGACGCCCCTGCAGACCCTGCAGTACAGCGCGGTCAGCGCGCTGTGGGCCACGGTGCTCGCCATGGTCGTCGGACTGCTCGGAGCCCTCGCCCTGCAGCGCTCGCGGGGCACGGTCGCGACCGTCGGTGCCGGGCTGGCTCTGCTGCCGCTCGGGGTGAGCGCGGTGACCGTGGGGTTCGGCTATCTCGTCGTGCTCGCGTCGTTGCCCGCCGAGGTCGCCGCGTGGCCCGGAGTGGTCCCGGCGGTGCAGGCGCTCATCGCGGCGCCCATCGTCATCCGCATCATCGCCCCCGCCCTCGCGGCGGTCCCGTCGTCGCTGCGGCACGCCGCCGCGAGTCTCGGAGCATCTCCCTGGCGGGTCTGGCGCACGGTCGACCTGCCGCTGATCTGGCGATCCCTGGGTGTGGCAACGGCGTTCGCGTTCATCATCGCGCTCGGCGAATTCGGGGCGACGGGCTTCGTGGCCCGGCCGGGTACCACCACCCTGCCGGTGCTGATCGGGTCCGCGTTGAACCGACCCGGTGCGGACAGCCTCGCGACCGCGATGGCGTGCTCGATGCTGCTGATCGCGGCCACGGCCGTCATCGTGGTGATCATGGAGTCCCTGCGCGGCGTGGAAGGCAGTGAGTTCTAGATGCTCGACATCCGATCGCTGCGGGTCGCCTACCGCGACCAGGTCGTCCTCGACGGCCTGGACCTGTCCATCGGCACCGACGGGTCGGTGGTCACCGCTCTGCTCGGTCCGTCCGGGTGCGGCAAGTCCACCCTGATCCGGGCCATCACCGGCATCGAGCGCCCCACGGCGGGCGTGATCAGCTTCGACGGTGTGGATCTCGTCGACGTACCCACCCACCGTCGCGACTTCGGCGTGGTGTTCCAGGACGGTCAACTCCTGCCGGGGAGAACGGTGTCGGCCAACATCGGCTACGGCCTGCGCGCACGCCGATGGTCCCGGGCGGCGACGGCGCAGCGGGTCGGTGAACTGCTCGACCTGGTGGGTCTCCCCGGTCTCGAGGACCGGCCGGTCTCCGAGCTCTCCGGCGGTCAGGCGCAACGCGTCGCGCTCGCGCGCGCTCTCGCGCCACGTCCCCGACTCCTGCTGCTCGACGAACCGCTGTCCTCGCTCGACCGTCGCCTGCGCGAACGCCTCGCCGTCGACATCGCCGAGATCCTGCGCGCGGCGGGCACCCCCACGATCCTGGTGACGCACGACCACCAGGAGGCCGCCGTGCTGGCCGACCGGATCGCGATCATGTCCGAGGGGTCCATCGTGCAGTCGGGCACGCCCGATGTCGTCTGGCGTGCGCCGCTCACCGAGTGGGTCGCACGGTTCGTCGGATGCACCAGCGTCGTCACCGCGCGGATGGACGGCGACATCGCGGTCACCGAGGTCGGGCGCGTCCGGCTGCCCGATGCCGGGGCCGCCGAGGCCGTGACAGAGCGGCAGGTGGGGCTGCGTCCCCGATCGTTGGTCGTCGTCCCGACCTCGGAGGTGCGCGCGCGGGTGGAATCGGTCGCCGCACTCCCCGAGGAGTATCTGCTGGCGATCCGGCTGCCGTCCGGTGCGCGGTACGCGGCGGTGTCGGACCGGTCGGTGTCGGTGGGCGACGACGTCGCCGTGGCGCTCGACCCCGACCGCATCGCGGTGATCGGATGAGCCGGCTCGTCGTCGCGGGTGCGGTGATCGACGACGGTCGGCTGCTGGTGGCGCAGCGAGCGCGCCCGGAACATCTGGCCGGTCTGTGGGAACTGCCCGGCGGCAAGGTCGAGGTGGGGGAGACCCCCGCGGAGGCGCTGCGGCGGGAACTCGACGAGGAACTGGGCGTCGAGGTGGCGGTGGGCGAATCCGTCGGTGCGCCGGTCGCGGTCGCCGACGGTGTCGTCCTCGTCGCCCTGTCCGCCGAACTCGTCACCGGGACACCGCAACCGCGAGAACATCTCGCGATCCGATGGGTCGACGCCGACGAACTCGCCGCGCTCTGCGCCCAGGGCGCCGTGGTCCCCGCCGACACCGCCTGGCTGCCCGATCTCGACGCGCTGTTACGAGGAGAGTAGGTCCCATGTCATTGCCGCCGACCAGCCGTTTCGACCACGGTGACGAGACCGACCCGTTCGACAAGCAAGACCACCCGTCCCCACGGCGCAACGCACCCGCCTGGATCATCCTGGGGTCTGCGGTGGTGCTCCTCGTCGTCGTGATCGTGGTGGTCATCGCCAGTGGGGGAGGTGACGACACCCCGGCGACCCCCGCGATCGCGAGCACCGTCACCGTCGAGCGGACGGTGGCCCCGACGACGACCACCCCGTCGAGCACCTCTCTCGCGCCGCGGCCCACCGCGTCGGCGGCCGACGGTGCCGGCGTCATGCCCGACGTGGTGTGCATGAATCTGCAGGCCGCACAGGACCGCATCCAGAAGACCGGGGTCTTCTACTCCCGCAGCGAGGACGCGACGGGCAAGGGGCGGGCGCAGTTGTTCGACCGCAACTGGATCGTGGTCTCGCAGTCACCCGCTCCGGGTGCGCGCATCGGGGAGGGTGACGCCGTGCTGTCGGTGGTCAAGACCGACGAACCCAACGACTGCTGAGACGCCCTCAGCTGACGGTGATCTGGGACAGGTCGGTGCGCAACATCATCACGTTGTAGTCCAACCAGCGGGATGCGGTGAAGTACAGGTATCGGTCGTCGCCGCCGGTGGCCGGGTAGACGTAGGGCGCGTAGACGCCGCCGAGCTGCTGGCGGGTGAGCAGTGTGATCGGCGCACTGAACGGCCCCTCGGGCTTCGTCGCCGTACGCATCGCGATGGTGCCGTTCGCCTCGTTGCCGTACAGCATGACGTAGCGCTGCAGCCGGTTGTTCCACGCCACCGACAGCTCGCTGACCGGTTCGGTGACAACGGCTTTCGACTTCGTGGTGTCGGGCGACCACGGATCGGCGGCGGTGCCGGTGTAGTACTGGTATTTGCTCAGATCCAGGATGTCGCCGGGCAGGAAGCGGCACAGGAAGGCCGCGCCGTAGCGGCCGTTGGGGGTGCCGTACTGGTAGACGTACTGGTCCTCGCCCCGTCCGCGCAGGTAGGCGTTCTGCTGGTACTTGCCGTTGCTGTCGTCGACCTGCTCGACGCCGGGGATCGACACCGGGAGGTTGATGCGCACCGTTCCCGCTGCGGTGGACCATGATTGACCGTTGTCGCGTGAGACCGCGATGGCGGAACTGTTGGTGACCCACCGGCCGGGCCCGCCCCACTGACGAACCGACATGTAGTTCATGTACTGCACGCCGTCGATCGCGATCGCCGCGGTCGGGATGGTGGTCACCTCGACCCCGGACACCTCCAGGGCCGGGATGGACTCGTTCGCGAACCGAGGTGTCGCAGGGGACACGACGGCGCCGGATCGGACATCGCCGGGAACCCCGTCGCGGATCGTGACGCCGTCGGCGGGGTCGGTGTCGGTCGTGCGCAGGACGAGGTTGTGGCGCCACTGCTGCCGAGGGGCGTTGCAGTCGCCGAACGTGTCGCCGAACGCCATCAGCGTCTGCCCGGAGCCGTTGTCCCAGGAGATCCCCAGATCGGTGCCCGAGATACCGAAGCGTGTGTCGGTGCGATTGGGCGACTTGCCACCGGTCACCCAGGCCACCGGGCGGGTGTTCCCGGTCCGGACCACCGGCAGTGCGCCCTGGGAGCTGCTCTTGCCCAGCAGGGCGCCGCCGCCGCTGCTACCGAATGCGTTGCCGATCGCCTGACCCAGCGGTGACGATCCGAGCAGTCCCTCGTTGCCGCAGGGCGCGGCGGACGCCGGTCCGGCCAGACCGACACCGGCGAGGGTGGCCGCCGCGGTGCACACGGTGGTCAGCAGGACGGTGCTGCGACGTAGGGCGGACATGACACTCCTGAGGAACCGAGCCCGCCGTGGTCGGCCGTCGCCACTTCGCTGTGACTCGTGTGACTGATGGGGCTAGTGGGATTTACCCGATGATGATCCCCGCCCGCTGCGCCCGAGTCCGCACCGAGAGATCGATCGCGGCCGAACAGATGCCGGATCGTTACGACGAACCGTCGCTCAGCGGACGGGGATCCGTGTGAGATCGGTGCGCAGCATCATCACGTTGTAGTCCTGCCAGCGCGACGCCGTGAAGTACAGGTACTGCCCTCCTGCGGGGGAACCGGCGTAGATGTACGGCGCGTAGACCCCGCTGAGCTGACCCGAGTTCAACAGCGACGTCGGGCCGCTCCACGGCCCCTGGGGGTTGGGCGATGTACGCAGGGCCAGCGACCCGTTTCCGTTGTTGCCCGCCAGCATGACGTAGCGGCCCAGGTAGGAGTTCCATGCGACCGACATCTCGCCGACCGGTTCGCGCACGATGGCCTTCGACTTCGTCTGATCGGGCGACCAGGGCGTGGCCTTGTCGCCGGTGAAGTACTGGTACTTCGTGAGATCGAGGATGTCGGCGGGGCGGAACCGCGAGACGAACGCGGCGCCGAAGCGGCCGTTGGGGGTGCCGTACTGGTAGATGAAGCCGTCGCGGCCCGTCAGGTAGGCGCCCTGTTGGAACTTGCCGTTGCTGTCGTCGACCACCTTCGCCCCCGAGGACGGGGTGAGGAGATTCGGGCGCACCGTGGACTGTGCCGTCGTCCAGGTCTGTCCGTTGTCGCGCGAGACCGCCACGGCCGAGTAGTTGGTCACCCACCGTCCGGCGTCGCCCCACGACCGCACCGACATGTAGTTCATGAACTGGATGCCGTTGATGGCGATCCCCGCGGTCGGGATCGTCGTGATCGCCACTCCCGGGATGCCCGGTGACGGAACGCTTTCCGACGCCCTGCGCGGTGTGGCCGCGGACACCGACGCGCCCGAACGGACGTTGCCGGGCACGCCGGACGGGATGGTCACACCGTTGCCCGGGGTGGTGTCCGAGGTCCGCAGGATCGTGTTGTGCCGCCACTGCTGGCCGGGGGCGTTGCAGTCACCGTAGGTGTCGCCGAACGCCATCAGGGTCTGTCCCGAACCGTTGTCCCAGGAGATCCCGAGGTCGGTACCGGAAATGCCGAAGCGGGTGTCGGTGTGGTTCTGCGAGAGCGCGCCCGTCACCCATCCGACGGTCCGGGTGTTGCCGGTCAGCACCCGCGGCAGCGGCTTCTGATCGCTGCGTCGGCCGAGCAGACCACCCAGACTGCTGCCGAACGCGAGGCTGGACCCGAAGATGCCCCGGTTGCCGCACGGCGCGGCCGAGGCCGGCGCGGCGACGCCGATGGTCGCGGCGACCGACAGCGCGACGCTCGCGGTGGTGACGACAGCGAGAATTGAACGAAACCTCATCAAGGACCCCTCCCCGTGCCCCGCTCGCGGTGAACCGAGTGACGCGTCGATGACGGTCGGGGCATATGTGACTTTGGGGAATCGTACTGACGAACGACCCGATGTCGACCCTTTTCGGGAGGTACGCCCGGATCAGGCGGCGCGGGCCTTCTTGAGGGCCTTGCTGAACTGCTTGTTCGAGAACTCGTGGGCGTCCATCTTGCCGAGGCGGTGCAGCACCACGGGGCACACAGCACAGCGCGTCGACTTGCGGCAGCACTTCTTCTTGGGCTTCACCTTGGTGAAGGTCGCGGCGGTCACCTTTGCCATGGAACTGAGAAGACCTCACTGTCGGATCGCTGCATCGCCGGTGTCGAACTTAGGTAAGCACACCCTATGTCGGCAGACATTAGCAGAGCGTTCATCGACGTTCGGGGGCTCTGTGACGGTCATCTCAGCGGGCCTACCGATACCCTGGTGGGCGGTCAGGCGCCGTGCCCGGTCGTTTTCGTATGTCCAATACCCGAAAGACACGCCCAGTGAATGCTGTTCCGAACTTCCGCAACGTCGCAATCGTGGCGCACGTCGACCACGGGAAGACCACGTTGGTCGACGCGATGCTTCGCCAGTCCGGCGTCTTCACCGAGCGAGAAGAGGTCGTCGACCGGGTGATGGACTCCGGTGACCTCGAGCGCGAGAAGGGCATCACCATCCTCGCGAAGAACACCGCGGTGCACCGTCGTCAGCCCGACGGGACCGAGGTCGTCATCAACGTCATCGACACCCCCGGCCACGCCGACTTCGGTGGCGAGGTCGAGCGCGGCCTGTCGATGGTCGACGGCATCGTGCTCCTCGTCGACGCCTCCGAGGGCCCGCTGCCCCAGACCCGCTTCGTGCTGCGCAAGGCCCTGGCCGCGTCGCTGCCGGTCATCCTCCTGGTCAACAAGACCGACCGTCCCGACGCCCGCATCGCCGAGGTCGTCGAGGAGAGCCACGACCTGCTGCTCGACCTCGCGTCCGACGTCGATGACGAGGCCGCCGAGGCCGCCGAGCTCGCCCTGGACCTCCCGATCCTCTACGCGTCGGGTCGCGCGGGCATCGCCAGCACCGTCGCGCCGGAGAACGGCAGCGTCCCCGAGGGCGAGAATCTCGACGCCCTGTTCGACGTCCTGTTGTCGTACGTCCCCGCACCCAAGGGCGATCTCGACGCGCCGCTGCAGGCCCACGTCACCAACCTCGACGCGTCGGCCTTCCTCGGTCGCCTCGCGTTGGTCCGCCTCTACGCGGGCTCTCTGAAGAAGGGCCAGACCGTGGCCTGGATGCGTGAGGTCGACGGCCAGCCCGTCACAGAGCGCGCCAAGATCACCGAGCTGCTGGTCACCGTCGGCGTCGCGCGTACCCCGGCGGAGAGCGCGGTCGCCGGCGACATCGTCGCGGTCGCAGGCATGCCGGAAATCATGATCGGTGACACCCTCGCCGATCCCGAGAACCCGATCGCACTGCCCCGCATCACCGTCGACGAGCCCGCCATCTCGGTGACCATCGGCACCAACACCTCGCCGCTCGTCGGCCGGGTCAAGGGCCACAAGCTCACCTCGCGCATGGTCAAGGACCGTCTCGACGCGGAACTGGTCGGCAACGTCTCGCTGCGCGTCCTCGACATCGGGCGTCCCGACGCCTGGGAGGTCCAGGGACGTGGCGAGCTCGCGCTGGCGATCCTCGTCGAGCAGATGCGCCGCGAGGGCTTCGAGCTGACCGTCGGCAAGCCGCAGGTGGTCACCCGCCAGGTCGACGGCAAGCTGCACGAGCCGTTCGAGCACCTGACCTGTGACGTCCCCGAGGAGTACCTCGGCGCCGTCACGCAGCTGCTGGCCGCCCGCAAGGGCCGCATGGGCGACATGACCAACCACGGCAGTGGCTGGGTCCGCATGGAGTTCATCGTCCCGTCGCGTGGCCTCATCGGTTTCCGCACCGACTTCCTCACCGAGACCCGCGGTACCGGCATCGCCAACGCGGTGTTCGACGGCTACGCGCCGTGGGCCGGCGAGATCCGTGCCCGCCACACCGGTTCGCTGGTCTCCGACCGGGCCGGATCGGTCACCCCTTTCGCGATGATCCAGCTCGCCGATCGCGGAACGTTCTTCGTCGAGCCGGGTGCCGACACCTACGAGGGCATGGTCGTGGGCATCAACCCGCGCATGGAGGACCTCGACATCAACGTGACCAAGGAGAAGAAGCTGACCAACATGCGTCAGTCCTCGGCCGACGTGATGGAGACCCTGGCCAAGCCGATCAAGCTCGAGCTCGAGGCCGCCATGGAGTTCTGTACCGACGACGAGTGTGTCGAGGTCACCCCCGAGGTCGTGCGTGTGCGCAAGGTCAACCTCGACGCCACCACCCGCGGCCGTGAGCGGTCGCGTGCCAAGGCCCGTAACGCGAACGTCTGATCGGAGCGTCGGCGACAATGCGAGGGTGTCCGCGACGATGAGGCGCCGAGGGGGAGCGCGGCTGCTCGCCGCGCTCTGGTGTGTGGCCGCGGTCGTCACGGCATCGTGCACGGCCGACCCCCCGCCACCGGTGCAGGAGTCGCAGGCTCCACCGCCGCCGACCGACGTCCCGCAGGGGCAGACGATCTCGGTGGCCACCGACTCGATCGGGGTGGGGTTCAACCCGCACCTGTCGGCCGATCAGAGCCCGGTCACCGCGGCCGTCGCCGCGATGACGCTGCCGAGTGCGTTCACTCCCGTCACGACGCCGACGGGAGTGGCGTGGTTCCTCGACCCGGCGGTTCTGATCGGGGCCGAGGTGACATCGCAGTCGCCGTTCACGGTGACCTATCGGATCGCCCAGGACGCGCAGTGGTCCGACGGGTTGCCGGTCACGGGCGAGGATTTCTCGTATCTGTGGCAGCAGATGTCGCGCCAACCCGGCACCGTCGCCCCCGCCGGCTACCGCCTCATCGACGACGTGGCCTCCCGTGCCGGTGGCAAGGAGGCGGTGGTCCGGTTCCGTGCCCCGTACCCGGCCTGGAGGGAACTCTTCACCTCGTTGCTGCCCTCGCACGCGCTGCGTGGCGTCCCCAACGGCTTCCAGACCGGCATGGACAGCGGACTGCCCGTCTCCGCGGGCCGGTTCGCGATCAGCGGTATCGACTCCAGTCGCGACGAGATCCGCCTGCAGCGCAACGACCGGTACTGGCGTACCCCCGCGGTGGTCGACCAGATCGTGTTGCATCGCGTGGGCACGTCCGCCCAGCTCGCCGAGTCGCTGCGATCGAGCGACACCCGGGTCGTCGCCCTGGCCGGCGGGCCCGCCCTCGCCGGAAGCCTCGGGGCGATCTCCGGCGTCGTCACCGGACGGACCCCGGTCGGTCGGTCGCTCGGCATCACCCTGAACACCCGGAGCCCGATCATGTCCGACATCGCCGTCCGGCAGGGGATTCTCGGTCTGGTGAACCCGCAGGTCCTCATCGACGCGAGTGCGGGCGAGGCCACGGTCACGCCGTTCGCCAACACCGTCCTCCAACCGTCGGACCCGGGTTACTACTTCACCGATCGGCCCGTCCCGGACGCGGCGGCCGTCGCGGGGTACTTCGCGACGGGCGGTTACTTCCCGGTGCCGGCCGCGGCGTCGACGACACCACCGTCGTCGAGCGGCGCGAGCGCACCGGCCGCCGACGCATCGGCGGCCCCGACCACCACCACGTCGACCACCGACGGCGGATCGTCGACCGCGACGACCCTGCCGCAGGGCGTCGTCCCGTTGCAGCGCGGCGGCACGACGCTGGCCGTACGCATCGGCGTCGTCGCCGGCGACGTCCGAACGCGGGCCGCGGCCGACAGCCTCAGCGATCAGCTGCGCGGGTCGGGCATCCTCGCCGAGGTGCGCGCGCTGCCCGCGCCCGAGCTCTACGGCACCGCACTCACCGATCCCGGCGTCGACATCGTCGTCGGGTGGCAGTCGGCGGGGGTCTCGCCGGCCACGCGGCTCGCGTCGAACACCGAGTGCGACGTGCCGCGATCCGGTGCCACCGCGAGCACGTCGGCGACCCCGACCCCGAGCGGTGCCGTACCCACGACCGTTGCGCCGAGTGCATCGCCGACGACCACCCCCGACCAGTCGTCGGCCACCGGCGACGAGCGCTACGCCAGCAACGTCTCCGGACTGTGCGACCGCACCCTGGGCGACCTCGCGACCCGCGCCCTGAGCGCCGCCGACCCGTCGACGGCGTTGCGTGAGGCGGAGGCCGCCGTCGCCGCCCAGCACGTCTATCTGCCGATCTACCAGGACTCCCTGCTGACCGCGGTCGGACCGGGGACCACCAACGTGCGTCTCCAGGGTCCGGTGGCCACCGGCATCTTCGGCAACTCCGGCACCTGGGGGATCGCCCGGCGATGACATCAGCAACACACCGGTCGGCCGCGCGGCGACTGATGGTCGTGCACGCCCACCCCGACGACGAATCGATCATGACCGGCGGCATCATCGCCCGGTATCTCGCCGAGGGCGCCGATGTCACCGTCGTCACCTGCACCCTGGGTGAGGAGGGCGAGGTCATCGGCGACCGGTGGGCCGGGCTCGCCGCCGACGGCGGTGCCGATCAACTCGGCGGGTACCGCGTGCTGGAGTTGACCCGCGCCCTCGACGCCCTCGCCGCACCGGGGACCTCCCTGGTCCCGACGTTCCTCGGCGGCGCCGGTCGCTGGCGGGACTCCGGGATGGCCGGCTCGCCCGCCGCGGAGCACCCGCGCGCGTTCACCAACGCCGCACCGGACGAACCCGTCACCGCCCTGGCCGACCTGATCCTCGCGCTGCGCCCGCAGGTGCTCGTCGGCTACGACCCCGCGGGCACCTACGGTCATCCCGACCACGTCGAGGTCCACCGCATCTGCGGCGCCGCCATCGACGAGGCACGCACCCGCGGGTGGTCGGTGGCCAAGCACTACTGGTCGGTCACCGAGGCGACGGCGCTCGAGCGTGGGCTCGACGGCGTCGACGCACGCGTTCCCGAGGGCTGGCGGATGCCGCTGGCCGACGAACTGCCGCGCTACCCCGATGCGCAGATCACCACCGGGGTCGACGTCCGCGACGTCTTCGAGCGCAAGGTCGACGCCCTCGCCGCCCACGCCACCCAGGTGACGGTCGCGCCGAGCCGCACCGAGTACGCGCTGTCGAACAACATCGTCCAGCCCATCCACCCCGAGGAGCACTTCATCCTCGTCGAGGGCGAGCTCGAACCGCCCGTTCCCGGCGAGCGTGAGACCGATCTGTTCGGACCCTCGACCGTGGACTCGTGACGATGCGCCCGGTCGACCGCGTGCTGCTCGCGGTGCTCACCCTCGACGGCTTCATCGTCGGCCTGCTCAGCGTGGCCTTCCTCAACGTCTACGTCGGTTCCATCCCGGTTCCGGCGACCGCCCTGGTCGGCGGCCTCGCCAACGGCGTCCTGCTGTGGCTGGCCGCCGGACACACCGACACCCCGGCCCGCATGCTGCCGCTGGGGGGATGGGTGATCGCGATGGGGTTCGGGTTGTTCGCAGGCCCAGGTGGCGATGCCCTGCTGTTCACCGACTGGCGGACGTTGCTGCTGGTCGTGTTCGGTGCCGGGATCCCGGTGGTGGTGTCCTGGTCGGGGCGCCTGCCACACCCGCACAGCACCTCGTGAGGCGGATGAGGGGGCGCAGATGACCGCCCGGCGCTGCGATGGCGCATGATCGATGGGTGACATCCGAACCCCGTGAGTCAGCTGATCTACCGACCCCCACCTTCGTGGGCGTTCCGACATCGCAGCGCGAAGACATCGTGTCCGCCGAAGTCGCGCCCACACCGTCGGCCATGCGGCGTGCGCTGCGCCGCGTTCGTGACGGCGCGACGATCAACGTCGACGAGGCGACCGTGCTGCTCGCCGCCCGTGGTGACGACCTCGCCGACCTGTCGGCGTCGGCGGGACGTATCCGGGACGCGGGGCTGACCGCGCAGGGACGCGATCACCAGGTCACCTACTCCCGCAAGGTGTTCATCCCGCTGACCCGACTGTGTCGCGACAAGTGCCACTACTGCACCTTCGTGACCGTGCCCGGCAAGCTGGCCCGCGAGGGAAACGGCGCCTTCCTGGAGATGGACGAGGTTCTCGACATCGCGCGCCGCGGCGCCGAGCTGGGGTGCAAGGAAGCGCTGTTCACCCTCGGTGACCGACCCGAGGACCGGTGGCCCGAGGCCGCCCAGTGGCTCGACGAGCGTGGGTACGACTCGACGCTGGACTACGTGCGCGCGGCGTCGATCCGGGTCCTCGAGGAGACCGGTCTGCTGCCGCACCTCAACCCCGGTGTGATGTCGTGGGAGGAGATCTCGCGTCTGAAGCCGGTGGCCCCGTCGATGGGCATGATGCTCGAGACCACCTCGCGGCGCCTGTTCACCGACAAGGGGGAGTGCCACCACGGCAGTCCCGACAAGGACCCCGAGGTGCGCAAGCGCGTGCTGGTCGACGCGGGCCGGCTGTCGGTGCCGTTCACCACCGGGATCCTCGTGGGGATCGGTGAGACACGGCGCGAGCGCGCGGAGTCGATCCTCGAGATCCGTTCGACGCACAAGGCTTTCGGTCACATCCAAGAGGTGATCATCCAGAACTTCCGCGCGAAGTCGGACACGGCGATGCGGTCGGTGCCCGACGCCGACATCGACGAGTTCATCGCCGCGGTCGCCGTCGCTCGGGTCCTGCTCGGTCCGTCGATGCGGATCCAGGCGCCGCCGAACCTGGTCTCGGCCGACGAGTGCGCCGCGCTGATCGGCGCGGGCGTCGACGACTGGGGTGGCGTCTCGCCGCTGACCCCGGATCACGTCAACCCGGAGCGTCCGTGGCCCAACCTGGACACCCTCGCCCAGATCACCGCCGACACCGGTTACACGCTGACCGAACGTGTTGCGGCGCAACCGCAGTACGTCCTGGCCGGGCAGCCCTGGATCGACCCTCGCATCACCGGGCACGTGCGCGCGCTGTCGGACCCGGTGACCGGTCTGGCCGCCGACGTCATCCCGGTGGGTCTGCCGTGGCAGGAACCCGACGAGGACTGGCAGTCGACCGGACGCGTCGATCTGCACACCGCCATCGACTCCGAGGGCCGCAACACCGAGACCCGCAGTGACCTCGGCAGTGCGTTCGGCGACTGGGACACCGTGCGCGAGCAGGTGCTGGCCCTCTCGGCCGACGCCGCGGCGGCGCCCGCCCGCCTCGACGCCGACGTGCTGACCGCACTGCGCAACGCCGAGAAGGACCCGGCCGCCTGCAGCGACGCCGACTACCTCGCGCTCGCGACCGCCGACGGTGACGGGCTCGAGGCGCTGGTGGCGCTGGCGGATTCGCTGCGCAAGGAGGTCAACGGCGACGACGTCACCTACGTCGTCAACCGCAACATCAACTTCACCAACATCTGCTACACCGGGTGCCGGTTCTGTGCGTTCGCGCAGCGCAAGGGCGACGCCGATGCGTACACACTCTCGGCCGACGAGGTGGCCGACCGGGCGTGGGAGGCGCACGTCGCCGGCGCCACCGAGGTCTGCATGCAGGGCGGCATCGACCCGGAGCTTCCCGTCACCGGCTACGCCGATCTGGTGCGGGCGGTGAAGGCCCGGGTGCCCTCCATGCACGTTCACGCGTTCTCACCGATGGAGATCGTCAACGGTGCGTCACGGGGCGGACAGAGCGTGCGTGAGTGGCTGACCCAGCTGCGTGAGGCCGGACTCGACACCATCCCCGGCACCGCGGCGGAGATCCTCGACGACGAGGTCCGCTGGGTGCTCACGAAGGGCAAGCTGCCCACCGCCTCCTGGATCGACGTCGTGACCACCGCGCACGAGGTCGGTCTGCGGTCGAGCTCGACGATGATGTACGGCCACGTCGACGCCCCGAAACACTGGGTCGGCCACCTCAACATCCTGCGCGGGATCCAGGACCGGACCGGCGGTTTCACCGAGTTCGTGCCGCTGCCGTTCGTGCACCAGAGCTCGCCGCTCTACCTCGCGGGCGCGTCGCGGCCGGGCCCGACCCACCGCGACAACCGCGCGGTGCACGCCCTCGCGCGCGTCATGCTGCACGGGCGTATCGACAACATCCAGACCAGCTGGGTGAAGCTCGGTACCGCCGGGACCCAGGTGATGCTGCAGGGCGGCGCCAACGACCTCGGCGGCACGCTGATGGAGGAGAC
>NZ_JAEMTF010000112.1 GCF_016462415.1 Williamsia sp.
GTGATCACGGCGGTCGAGTCGTCGACCCACCCGAAGATCCCGCCCTGGGCACTGATCATCTCGATGCCCACGCGATGGAACTCCGGGAAATATGATCCGCAGCAGTCGGATACGACGAGACACTCGTAGCCGCGGTCGTTCGCCTCGCGGGTGGTGGTGTGCACGCACACCTCGGTGGTCACACCGGTCACCAGGAGCCGGGTGATGCCCGCGTCGCGCAGGACATCGGACAGTTCGGTGGCGTAGAAGGCGCCCTTGCCGGGCTTGTCGATGATCACCTCACCGGGCAACGGCGCGAGTTCGTCGACGATGTCGTGTCCGTATTCACCGCGGATGAGGATTCGTCCGAACTTGCCGGGATCACCGATTCGTTTCGACGGTGCGCCACGGTGCAGCTTGGCGGGCGGGCAGTCGGACAGGTCCGGTCGATGCCCCTCCCTGGTGTGGATGACCGTCATACCGGCGTCCCGCACGGACGCCAGCAGCGCGGCCAGTCTCGGCACGACGACCGCGAGCTCGTCGACGTCGTTGCCGAGCGTCTCACCGAACCCGCCGGGCAGCAGGAAGTCTCGCTGCATGTCGATGATCACCAGCGCGGTGGTGGCGGGATCGAATGTGAACGGCGACGGCGTCGCCGACGCCACGACGATGTCGGTCATGATGACTCCTCGACGAGAACGGGACGGACGGCGACATCGACGAGCGGGGCGCGGGGTTGATCGAGTATCCGTGCGGCGCACTGCAACGCGGTGTCGTCGCGCAGCGCGGCCGACAGCACGGTGGCACCGGCCGGCCGGCCGTCGGATGTGGTCCCGATCGGCACGGCCACGCCGAGGAGGTCGAGCAGGTTGCCGAAGTGTGTGTAGTGGCCGAGGACGGTGTTGCAGTCGATCGGTCGTGCGAGTACCTCGTCGACGGTGAAGGTGGTGCCGATGGTCGGGACCACCAGGACGTCCATCTGCTCCCAGAGCCGTCCCACCTCCGCCCGCAGCTCCTGGAGCCGCTGCAGTGCGGCGAATGCGTCCACGGCGGTGTACTTCTCACCGCCGCGCAGGATGTCGCGGACCACGGGATGGATGGAGTCGGGGTGCTCGGCCAGGAAGTCCGCGAACTCGACGAGTCGTTCGGCGACCCACGGCCCCTGATAGAGCAGCTCGCCCGCGGCGAAGAACGGTGCGAGTGAGACGTCGACGATGTCGAACTCGGCGGCCAGTCGCTTCCGGAAGCCGCGGTGCGCCTCGGCCATCGCGGTGTCGCCGAAGAACTCCAGCTCGGCTTCCGCGGGTAGCCCGACCCGTATCGGTGTCCCGGCATGGCGCGGTCCGCGGTCACGCGACCAGGGGTCGGCGTCATCGCGGCCGGCCATCACGTCGAACGCCCGCTCGGCGTCGTCGATGGATCCCGCCATGACGCTGATGCAGTCCAGTGACTTACACGCCGGGACCAAGCCGACGGTGCTGATCAGTCCGCGTGACGGCTTGAAGCCGACCACGCCGTTGAGGGCCGCGGGCACGCGGCCCGATCCGGCGGTGTCGGTGGCCACGGCGAACGGCACCTGGCCCAGCGCGACCGCGAGTGCCGACCCGGAACTCGATCCGCCGGAGATCAATTCGCCGCCGAAGACGCTACGCGGAATCGTGTACGGGGTCCGGGTGCCGTTCAGTCCGGTGGCGAACTGGTCGAGGTTGGTCTTTCCGACGTAGAGCCCTCCCGCGTCGATCAGGCGTTGCACGGCGGGCGCGGTCGATGTCGCGACGTAGGCGTAGTCGGGACAGGAGAGCGTGGTGGCGTGGCCCGCGACGTCGATGCTGTCCTTGACCCCGAACGGGACCCCGTACAGCGGCAGCGTGCGGGCGCCCGGCCGGTTCTCGATGGCCGCCGCAGCTGCGATGAGCTCCTCGCGCGGGACCGTGGACAGCCACGTGCCGTCGTCGCCCGCCGCGGCTATCGCGTCGGCCACCCGCGCCGCGGTCTTCGTGGGCGACCCGGTCCCGGCGGCGTGCGAGTCGAGGATCTCGACGATCGACGGACCGATCGACGGGCCCCGAGCCGGTCGCGCTTGATTCTCCATACCGTCGATTGTCGACAGAAAGATGGCGTCTGCGGAACGGCCGTGTGTCGATCGTGTAAGCGAGGGGCGGCGTCAGGCGGACGCGTTCAGATCCAGATGGTCCAGGTGCCCGTGGTCGCGGAGCGCGGCGAGGACGGTCGGCGGGTCGTTGGTCAGCAGGGCCTCGACGATGACCTCGTGCCTGCGGATGCCGTCGGCGGGACGACGGAGCTTGCGCGCCTCGGTCCGGAGGTTGACCGCCATCGGTAGTTGCAGCTTGAGCAGGATGGGTTCGAGCGCGAGATCGAGCTGTCGATTGTTGGCCAGCCCGACCACCGCGGCGTGGAATCGGCGGTGCGCGTCGTCGCGCTGCAGATCGTCCGGCGCCGAGCGCATGTCGTCGAGAGCGCTGCGTACGGGCGCGACCTGCTTCTCGACGTCGCCGAGGGGGAGGGCGATGTCGATCGCGTGACGTTCCAGGACGCATCGGAGGTCGAAGAGCTGCCGGATGTCGGTGGGTGACCACTCGGCCACGCGCGTGCCGCGACGCGGTGTCTGGACGACGAGTCCCTGTTGGGCGAGCAACTTCAGCGCCTCACGGAGCGGGGCCCGGCTGATGCCGAGTTCGGCGCACAGCTGCTCCTCGACGATCTTCTCCCCGGGCACCAACGAGCCACCGAGGATCGCGTCCCGAACGCGGTCGCGGGCGACGTCGACGAGGCTCAGGGGGAGAGCGTCGGTCGCGCGGGCGTTCTGCGGCATCGCCATGGTTGTGCTGGGACTCCCGAGATCGAAGGACACGGTGAAACTGTCGACAATTGTAGTTGACCCAGGAAAGCATTTGCTGAATGGCATTGTGGATCTCGGACGCGACAGCTCCCGGGAACCCTCCGGCGTCCTCGCCCCCGTCCTCGAAGCTCCCGTCAGAAGGAACCCCCCGTCATGCAGATCGCCGTTCATCTCTCCAACATGACCCTGCCCGGTGGTCCGGCCGCACTGGGTCGCACGCTCGCCGCCACCGCGAAGGCCGCCGACGAGGGTGGGGTCGACACGCTGACCGTGATGGACCACTGGTTCCAGATGGAACAGCTCGGTGGGCCGGATCTGGCGATGCTGGAGGGGTATTCGACACTCACGTTCCTCGCGGCGCACACCAGTCGGGTGCAGCTCGGCACCCTGGTCACCGGCATCACCTATCGACACCCCGGACTGCTCGCCAAGGTGGTGACGACGCTCGACGTCCTGTCGGAGGGTCGGGCCATGCTGGGCGTCGGCGCCGCCTGGTACGAGCGCGAACACCAGGGCCTCGGCGTGCCGTACCCGTCGACCGCGGAACGTTTCGAACGTCTCGAGGAGACCATCCAGATCGCCCGCCAGATGTTCGGTGACGACGAGGGACCGTACGAGGGCACGCACTATCGACTCGCGGAGACGCTGAACAACCCGCAGACCATCTCCCGGCCGGGCCCACCGCTGATGATCGGCGGCAGCGGCGAGAAGAAGACCCTCAAGCTCGTGGCCCGGTACGCGGACATGTGCAATCTGTTCGCGACGGGCGTCGACGAGGTCGCCCACAAGATCGATGTGCTCAAGGGCCACTGCGAGACCGAGCAGCGTGACCCGGCGACCATCAAGACGACGATCATCGGTGCGGTCGATCCGGTCGCCGACGTCGACGGGTTCCTCACCGAGATGGAGCGCTACGCCGCGCTGGGCGTCGAGCAGGTCTTCGTCGGGCCCGCCGGACCGGACCCGGTCGAGTGGACCGAGAAGCTGACCGCGACGGTGCTGCCGCGGTTGCGCGAGATCTGAGGCGCCCCGCGAGGACGCCGGGGCCGCCGATCAGATCAGGTGTGCGCCTCGGCGTTCGGCGTCGGCACCGGGTCGGGCACCGACCAGTCGATCTCCACACGGTCGCCGCCGGCGTCCTGCGCGGATCGCATGACCACCTCGGCGCGGTCGAGCAAGGCGTCGATCGCGACCTGGACACCCGTGGACGGGATCGGGGTGGGCGCGAACGCCACGCCGACACTCGCCGACACCGGCACCGGGTCCTCGACGCTGAAGACGAGTTCACGGAAACGATTCGCGAAGATGCGCACACCCTCGTGGGTGACGCCGGCCAGCGCGGAGAACTCCGCGTCGCCGGTACGGGCGACGAAGTCGCCGCCACGGACGCCCTGGGCCAGGCGCGAGGCGACGCGCTGGAGCACCTGCTCGCCGCGTTCGCGACCGTCTCCGACGGCGATGTCCTGGAACTGGTCGAGGTGCACGCGGACGACCACGAGGTAGTCCTTGCGGTTCAGCGCTCCGAGACTCGTCGATGCCGCGGAGTAGAGACCGTGGCGCGTGAGTACCTCGGTCAGTTGATCCCGCATTGGTTCACCCGTCTGCAATGAGTTCCGCGAGCCGATCGCTGCGAATCCATAATGCAGTATCACGGTCAGGAAGACTCCGGCGAAGGCCGCCTGTACCGCGAACGGATACAGCGAGCTGATCGACTGTTCGCCGTCGACGAGGCCCACGACGAGCACCGCTGCGATCACCACTGCCGATGCCGCGACCTGACCGGCGGTGACCCGACGGCTGGTGAAGAACGCGGCGTAGCTGCCGACGAGACCCAGGGTCACGGTGCTGGCCAGTCCGACCCGTGCGTCGCTGCAGCTCAGCGCGGTGAGAGCACATCCCAGATCGGCCGCTCCGAGGAACACCACGCGCGCCACGGGACCAGTGCGGGGCGCGACGAGCAGCAGGATCCCCACGGCCACGGCCCCGACGCTCGCGACCCCGAGGGCCACCCGTCCGGTCGTCCCGTCCGGTCCGCCCGGTACCCACGCCAGTCCGATCCACGCGGCTGCGGTCAGAATGCTGAGGATCCCGATGCCGCCGGAGAGCGCGCTGATCACGCGCGTGTTCGTGGTCGATCTGACACTGCCCCCTGGCTGATGTCCCCCTTCGATGACCGGCACCTGACGATTGTGGCCGACATACCCCGGTTTGGTGCTTCGAACGGTCATGAGTCCCCGGTTTTGGGACATTGCGGTGGTGAAGAGGCCATGCGTTAGTGTCCATCACTAGAACACGTTCTAGTTCCGCGACCGTAGAAAACGAGGATGGACAGATGAGCAACGACAAGATCAGGGCAACCGTCGAGAGCTACGTCGAGCTGGTCGGGGCAGGCACGGCGGAGGCCGTCGTCGAGCTCTTCGCCGAGGGTGCGACGGTGGAGGACCCCATCGGCGCCGACATCCGCTCCACTCGCGAGGCGCTGCTCGAGTTCTACGGCGCCATCGCCGGACTCGAGAGGTCGACGACGCTGTCCTGGGTTCGCATCGCCGGCGACACCGCCGTCTTCGAGTTCTCGCTGACCACCGCGGCCGGCGACGCGTCGTTCCAGATCACCCCGATCGACATCATGCGTTTCGACGACGACGGCCGAGTGGTCAGCATGCGGGCGGTCTGGGACCCGGCGACCGACCTCAAGCAGATCTGACGGTTCGCCCCACCCGTCAGCGTCGCGCGGTCGGACGCAGGATGATCTCGGTGGGATGCGCGTCCGCGGGCGTGGCGATCGCGTGGGCGACCGCGGCCGCGACCGTGTCGGGCTGCAGGAACCGGGACCCGTCGTAGTCGCCACCCTCCATCGCGACGATGTCGGCCTGCATGTCGGTGTCGATGCGCCCGGGATACACCGAGGTCACCCGCAGGCCGGGCTCCTCGGCGCGCAGCGAGTCGGCGAACGCGCGCAGCGCGAACTTGCTCGCGGCGTAGGCACTCCACCCGGGGTTGGCGTTGCGACCGGCGCCGGAGTTGATGAACACGACGTGTCCGCCCGCCTCGCGCAGCGCGGGCAGGAGCAGCCGGGTCAGTTCGGCGACGGCGATGAGGTTGACCTCCATGATCCGGCGGTACTCGTCGGCCGGGGTCTCCTCGACGGTGCTGATGCTGCCCACCCCGGCGTTGTGCACGAGCACATCGAGGGAGTCGATGGCGTCGGTGGCGTCGCCCATCTCCTCGTGATCGGTCAGCTCGACCGGCCACGTCGACGACCCCTCGAGCGTGGTGGCCAGCGTGTCGAGCTCGGATGACGGTCGGCCGCCGAGCAGGAGGTCGTGGGTGGGGGCGAGGGCGCGCGCGATGGCGGCGCCGAGACCGCGACTGGCGCCGGTGATCAGAGCTGTGGGCATGCCCCGAGCCTAGTGACCCGTGACAGGGTCACCGGGTCACGCGGTGGCGGGGCCGAGCAACCGTGTGGTTGCGGTGATGGCTGTCTCGACGACGTCATCGACGGGCCGGTTCTCCTCGACGACGAGGGCGGTCAGCTCCTCGAGCCCGCCGACCAGGAAGCGGGCCATCTCCGCCGTCACCGGCGCGATGTCGGAGGTGCGCAGCGAAGCGGTGTCGCTCAGGCCCACCAGCAGCGCGATGAACTGGTCCCGCGGGCGGGACTGCAGCGTCACGGTCGGATCGCCCAGGGACGGCAGTTCGCGTACGTAGCTCCGGATGACGGCCGGATGCGTCTGTACCCCTGCGAAATACGCGGTGATGGCCTGCCGGACCTGCACACGCCAGTCGGCGGTCATGTCGACCGCGGTCGCGACCATCCCGAGGATCTCGCTGTGCACCGAACGCAGCAACGCGAAGTAGCAGTCGTCGAGACCGCTGAACTCCTTGTAGAAGGTCCGCCGCGACGTCCGGGCGTGGGCGACGATCTCGCCGATGGTGGTGTCGCGGTAGGTGCGCTGGGTCAGCGAAGCCGCCATTCCGGCCATGAGGCGGTCCCGGTAGGAGGACCCGGTGGGTTCGGAGGCCACGGTTCCCTTCTGATGCCCGACATCAACCACGGATTCGACCGTACGCCGACCTGCTGCTGGTACGTTGGAGTACCCCAGATCAATGTGTTCGCCGAAGGGTGCTCTCCATGTCCACCGACACCGCCTCGGACGTCGCCGTCCCGCGTCTCCCGCCCGGGTCACGCCTGCCCCGGTCGGTTCAGGGGGCCCTGTTCATCACCTCGCGGCGTCGGCTGTTCGCGCTCATGCGGCGTCGGCACGGCGTGGACTACACGGTGAACGTGCCCATGTTCGGCAACGCGGTCGTTCTCGGCGACACCGATCTGATCAGGCAGCTGTTCCTCAGTGGATCGGATGCGGTGCACAACGTCCGGCCCAACCTCGGACGCGTTCTCGGGCGGGCGTCGATGTTCTCGCTCGAGGGCGAGGAGCACCGTCGGCAACGCAAACTGCTCACTCCTCCGTTCCACGGCAAGCGGATGCGCGAGTACGAGTCGATCATCGCCGAGGAGACCCTCGCCGAGGCCCGAACCTGGCCGTCGGGAAAAGAATTCGAGTCACTGGCCCCGATGATGCGGATCACGCTGAACGCGATCCTGCGCGCGGTGTTCGGCGCCGAGGGCAAGGAACTCGAGGTGCTCCGCAGGCACATGCCCGAGTGGATCGAGCAGGGCTCGCGCATCTCGGTGCTCCCCAAACCGCCGTTCGACTTCCCCGGGTCGCCGTGGCGCAGGTTCCACACCAACCGCCGCCGCTTCGACGACCTCGTCGACGCACTGATCGCCACGGCGCAGGCCGACCCGGACTTCGAGAACCGTTCCGACATCCTGTCGTTGATGCTCCGTAGCCGCTACGACGACGGAACGGCGTTGTCACACAAAGAGATCGCCGATCAGCTGCTCACGATGCTCGCCGCCGGTCACGAGACGACCGCGAACACCCTGTCGTGGGCGGTCGAACGATTGACCCGTCATCCCGACGTCCTACGTCGTCTCTACGACGAGGTCGACGCCGGCGGCTCCGAACTGCGCCAGGCCGTCATCTACGAGGTCCAGCGCTCGCGGCCGGTGATCGATCTCTGCGGACGCACCGTCACCGCCGACTCACTCACCCTCGGCGAGTGGACCATCCCGAAGGGCCGGGTGGTGTTGGTGAGCATCGCCCAGGTGCAGGCCGACGAGGCGCTGTTCCCGCACGCCGACCGTTTCGACCCGGACCGCTTCCTCGGATCGAAGCCCAGCACGATCTCGTGGATCCCGTTCGGCGGCGGCACGCGGCGCTGCATCGGCGCCGCGTTCGCGAACATGGAGATGGATGTGGTGTTGCGGGAGTTGCTGCGGCACTACACCATCGAGACCACCACGGACCCCGACGAGGCCTGGCATTCTCGTGGGGTCGCGTTCAACCCCGCGAAAGGTGGCCGGGTCCGGCTCTCACCGCGCCGGATCGCCGAGCCCCGTACCACCCAGGCCGGCTGACCTCAGCTGCCCGACTCGGCCTGCTCCTTGAGCGAGCGCAGACCCCGCTCGAAGTCCTTGCCGATCAGCTTGTCCATCGGGACAACCTTGGTGAACAGCTTGGCGAACCCGGTGCTGTTCCCGGCCATCGTCCAGTCGACCGTCGTCGTGGACCCGGTCTCGACGATCGTGAAGACAACGGTGCTCTCCGCCGAGAACGGCTTCTCGAACCGGAGGTCGATCGCGACGCGACCCGGCCGCTCCGCCTCGGTGATCGTCATGGTGCCCGCGCCGGCCTTGCGGTTGCCGTGCCACTCGTAGGTCGCGCCCTCCCCGGAGTCCGGACCGCCGTAGGTGCGCTCGAGGTTCGGGTCGGACTGCTCCCACGGTGACCACGCCGGCCACCGGTGGAAGTCGGCGACGAGCGCGTAGACGGTCTCGGCGGAAGCAGAGATCTCCGTCGAGCGGGCGACGGTGTACGAGGTGGGTGCCATGCCGTGGAACGGTAGTCCGATCGGGCGCCCACCGGAACGGGTTTACGCTGGCGTGGAAGTTCTGCTCACCGGGCAGCCCAGCCCGATTCTCGATGTAGAAGGTCAGGAGCGTCATGTCGACGGAGGACAACTCACCGGACGTGAAACCGCGTAGTCGCGACGTCACCGACGGGCTGGAGAAGACCGCGGCGCGCGGCATGCTCCGCGCGGTCGGGATGGGTGACGACGACTGGGTCAAGTCGCAGATCGGTGTCGCGTCCTCCTGGAACGAGATCACCCCGTGCAACCTGTCCCTCGAACGGCTGGCCAAGGCGGTCAAGGTCGGGGTACACGCCGCGGGCGGCTTCCCGCTCGAGTTCGGCACCATCTCGGTGTCCGACGGCATCTCGATGGGACACGAGGGAATGCACTTCTCGCTGGTCTCCCGTGAGGTCATCGCCGACAGCGTCGAGACCGTCGTCAGCGCCGAACGCCTCGACGGATCGGTGCTGCTCGCCGGATGCGACAAGTCGCTGCCCGGAATGCTCATGGCCGCAGCGCGACTGAACCTGGCGAGCGTCTTCCTCTACGCCGGCTCCACCCTCCCGGGGTTCGCGACGCTGTCGGACGGCAGCGAACACCAGGTCACCATCATCGACGCCTTCGAGGCGGTCGGTGCCTGCTCGCGCGGGCTGATGTCGCGCGCAGACGTCGACACCATCGAGCGGGCGATCTGTCCCGGCGAGGGCGCCTGCGGTGGCATGTACACCGCCAACACGATGGCCAGCGCCGCCGAGGCGCTGGGGATGTCGTTGCCGGGCAGCGCTTCTCCGCCCGCGCCCGACCGTCGACGCGATCAGTTCGCGCACGCCAGCGGCGAGGCCGTCGTCGAACTCCTGCGTCGTGGGATCACCGCGCGCGACATCATGACCCGTGAGGCGTTCGAGAACGCGATCGCCGTGGTCATGGCGTTCGGCGGTTCCACCAACGCGGTGCTGCACCTGCTGGCCATCGCGCACGAGGCCGAGGTCGAACTGACCCTCGACGACTTCACCCGTGTCGGGGCCCGGGTCCCGCACCTGGCCGACGTCAAGCCGTTCGGCAGGCACGTCATGACCGACGTCGACGCCATCGGCGGTGTGCCCGTGGTGATGAAGGCCCTGCTCGACGCAGGTCTGCTGCACGGCGACTGCCTGACGGTGACCGGCCGGACCGTCGCCGAGAACCTCGCCGACATCGCCCCGCCCGACCCCGACGGCAAGGTGCTGCGCGCGATGAGCGAGCCGATCCACCCCACCGGCGGGATCACCATCCTCAAGGGTTCCCTCGCCCCGGGCGGCGCGGTGGTCAAGTCCGCCGGGTTCGACTCCGACGTGTTCGTCGGCACCGCGCGCGTCTTCGAACGCGAGCGTGCGGCGATGGATGCCCTCGAGGACGGGACGATCGCGGCCGGCGACGTCGTCGTCATCCGTTACGAGGGCCCGAAGGGCGGGCCCGGCATGCGCGAGATGCTTGCCATCACCGGCGCGATCAAGGGCGCAGGCCTCGGCAAGGACGTCCTGCTGCTGACCGACGGCCGGTTCTCCGGCGGCACCACCGGACTCTGCGTCGGACACGTCGCACCCGAGGCCGTCGACGGGGGCCCGGTCGCCTTCGTGCGCGACGGCGACCAGATCCGGCTCGACGTCGGCACCGGGACACTCGACCTGCTCGTCGACGAGGCCGAACTCACAGCGCGCAGGCAGGGGTGGGGTCCGCTGCCCCCGCGCTACACCCGTGGGGTGCTGTCGAAGTACGCCAAGCTCGTCGGCTCGGCGTCACAGGGAGCGGTCTGCAGCTAGCCCCCGCATGCGCGGTCAGGCGCGGTCGAGGTTGACCAGGAACTCGATGGACCCCGTCTTCTCGACCTGGACGAAGCCGAGCGACGGCGCCTCGACACCGTAGTCCGACCACGTCACCGGGATCGATCCCTGCACGATGACCGAGGTCCCGGAACGTTTGACGTTGAGCTCGGTACTGACGTCGCGTTTTTCGCCCTTGAGGGTCATCGTGCCGGTCACCGGCACCGTGGCGGCCTCACCCGATTCCGGTACCCCGGAGATGTCGGCGGGAGTGGTGATCTCGAACGTCGCCGTCGGATGTGCGGAGGTGTCCATGATCCCGGAACCGCGGAACCGGTTGTCGCGCGACGAATCCGGGCTCGTGATGGACGCGACGTCGACGGTGATGGTTCCGGTCTCGAGCTTGTCAGCGGCGACGTCGATACCGCCGGTGACCTTCGTGGTGCGACCGTTGACCGTGATGTTCTCGCCGCGCAGCACCTCGTCGACCCGGTAACCGGCCTGCGTGCGGGCGTCCTGCCCGTCCGGTCCGGCGACCACGGTCCACGCGCCGTTGACGTCGCCCTGCGCCGCCTGGGTCTGCGACGGCAGGGTCAGGGCCTCATCGGCGTCGTCGACGATCCAGTTCTTGTAGACCCACGGTCCCGCGGCGAACGCGACGACCACGACCACGACGATCACTCCGGCGGCCCACAGCAGCTTCTTCTTCATGTCGCTCCGTCTCATCGTGTCCTGGCGAGGTGATGAGAACCGAAGATATGCGGCCTTCCTGAAAACTGCCTGGCAAAATGGCGCAAAACGGACTCGGTGACATCGGCCCGGTCACGGGCTCGACCACGCCGCCGCGCGCGAAACCGCAGGTATACGTGAGAATGGCGACGTGGCGAACCTCGGTTTCACCCCGACCCAGCTGTCGGCGCGCGCGGCCTATCTTTTGCGCGGCAACGATCTCGGCACCATGACCAGCGCCGCACCCAAGCTCTACCCGCACATGTGGAGCTGGGATGCCGCCTTCGTCTCGGTCGGTCTGGCACCGCTGAGCGTGGAGCGGGCCGTCATCGAGATGGACACCCTGCTCTCGGCGCAGTGGACCAACGGGATGATCCCGCACATCGTGTTCGCCAACGGCCGCGACGGCTACTTCCCCGGTCCCGCGCGGTGGGAGTGCTCGAAACTCGCCGCCCACGCCCCGACGACGGCCGACACCTCGGGCATCACCCAGCCTCCCGTCCACGCCATCGCGGTGCAACGGATCCTGGATCAGTCCCGTCGTCGCGGGCGCACGACCCGCGCGGTGGCCAACGAGTTCCTGGACCGTCGGTGGGGCGATCTCGTCCGGTGGCATCGGTGGTTGGCCGACGCCCGGGACCCGGGCGGGCGTGGTCGGATCACGCTGTTCCACGGATGGGAGTCCGGGATGGACAACTCCCCACGGTGGGACGCCGCGTACGAGAACGTCGTCCCCGGCCACGATCTGCCGCCCTACACCCGGGCCGATCTGATGCACGTCGCCGATCTCACGATGCGGCCCACCGATCTCGAGTACGACCGCTACCTGTGGCTCGTCGAGCAGATGAAGCGGGTGAACTACGACGACGCCCTGCTGCCCGAGGTGATGAGCTTTGCCGTCGAGGACGTGTTCGTCAGCGCCATCTTCGCTGTGGCGTGCGACGTGCTCGCGACCATCGGTGAGGACTACTCCAAGCCACGGTCGGACGTCCGCGACCTGCGTGCATGGGCCGATCGCTTTCGTGCCGGGGTGGTGGCCGCGACCAACGAGCGCAATGGCATCGCCCGCGACTTCGACCTGCGGGCGGGACGGTGGATCAACACCGAGACCATCGCCGCCTTCGCCCCGCTGCTCTGTGGCGGCCTGCCTCGCGACCGCGAACGGACGTTGCTGCGGATCTTCGAGGGACCCCGCTTCTGCGGCCATCCCGACCTCAAATACGCGGTCCCACCGTCGAATTCACCCATCGCGGCGAACTTCAAACCCCGGGAGTACTGGCGGGGTCCGGTGTGGCCGGTGATCACCTGGCTGTTCTCGTGGGCGTTCGCCCGGCGCGGCTGGCCCGAACGATCGGCCCGCCTCCGCGAGGAGGGACTGCGCCAGGCGCAGGACGGCGCGTTCGCCGAGTACTACGAACCGTTCACCGGTGAGCCGCTGGGCAGTATGCAGCAGAGCTGGACCGCCGCGGCCGTCCTGGACTGGCTCGACTAGGTCGACCCCGCCGAGTAAAGGAACTTTTACGTTCAGTTGGACGTAGAAATGTCGTGACGATCCTCGGAATCCTCGCCGGCATGCTCGTGGTCCTCGTGATCACCGCGTTCACCGGCTACTTCGTCGCGCAGGAGTTCGCCTACATGGCGGCCGACCGTTCACGGCTCAAAGCCCAGGCCGCAGCGGGTGACCGCAGCGCTGAGCGTGCGCTGCGCGTGACGCGCCGAACCTCGTTCATGTTGTCCGGCGCGCAGCTCGGCATCACCGTCACCGGTCTGTTGGTCGGCTACGTGGCCGAACCATTGATCGGCGAGGGCGTCGGCGAGCTCCTGGGCGGTCTGGGGTTCGCGGCCGCCACGGGTGTCGCACTGGGCACCATCGTCGCGGTCGTGCTCTCGACCCTGGTGCAGATGCTGTTCGGCGAGCTCTTCCCCAAGAACCTCGCCATCGCCCGGCCCGAGCCGGTGGCCAAGTGGCTCGCGCGGTCCACCACGCTGTACCTATCGCTGTTCGGGTGGCTGATCTGGCTCTTCGACCAGTCGTCGAACCTGCTGCTCAAGGTGCTCGGCATCAAGCCAGTGCACGACGTCGAGCACTCGGCGACACCCCGCGACCTCGCGCACATCGTGGCCGAATCCCGGGCCACCGGCGAGCTCGCCCCCGACCTGTCGGCGCTGCTCGACCGAATACTGGACTTTCCCGGTCGGACCGCGGCGCATGCGATGGTCCCGCGCTCACGGGTCGACACGATCTCGGCGGACGACGACGTGACGGCGGTGCTGGCCGTCATGGGTTCCGGGCACACCCGCTACCCGGTGATCGGCGACGGTCCCGACGACCTGCGTGGCGTGATCGCGCTGCACGACATGCTCTCCGACCAGCTCGACGGGACCGCGAAGGACTTCGTTCGGCCGGCCGTGATGGTGCCGACGACGCTGTCGCTGCCCGCGGTGCTGACGACGCTGGAGTCGGCGCACGCCGAGATGGCGCTGGTCATCGACGAATACGGCGGATTCGCCGGGATCGTCACCGTCGAGGACATCGCCGAGGAACTCGTCGGCGACATCGACGACGAACACGACGGCGGCACCGCCGCCGCGGTCACCGGCTCGCTCGAGCAGGGGTGGTCGATGCCGGGGGACCTGCCCGTCGACGAGGTCGAGCGGGTCATCGGATTCGGCCTTCCGGCAGGCGATTACGAGACCCTTGCCGGCGCGACGATCCATGCGGCCGGTGGGTTCCCCGAGGCGGGGAGCCACGTCGCCATCCCGCTCGAGGCCGACGCTGCCGATCTCGTCCACGACGACGACCCACCCGGACGCACGCTGACGGTCACGGTGCTCGCGGTCGAACGGATGGTCCCCGCGCGGGTGCACGTCCGAGTGGCCATGACCGACAGCGACACCGACGATCACGCCACCGACATGGAGACGACACGATGAGCAATCCCTGGGTCCTCGTCATCGTCACCGCGGGCTTGATCGGCGCGAGCGCGTTCTTCGTGGCCATCGAGTTCGCCCTCATCGCGGCCCGCCGACACCGACTCGAGGACGCCGCGGTGAACAGCCGTGCGGCGCGGGCGGCCCTACGCAGCGCGTCGGATCTGTCGGTGCTGCTCGCGGGCTCACAGCTGGGCATCACCGTCTGCACCCTGGCGCTGGGTGCGGTGACGAAACCGGCGGTGCACTACTGGTTGACGCCTCGCTTCGAGAGCCTCGGCGCACCACTGTGGATCGCCGACGTCATCGGCTTCGTGCTCGCGCTGATCGTGGTGACGTTC
>NZ_JAEMTF010000184.1 GCF_016462415.1 Williamsia sp.
CAACCAGGCACCGTCGTGACGCGTGCGGCGTGGCTAGCTCTGTGGCCCGAGGATGCGGCGCAGTTGGGTGCCGCACGGTGGGTGGTCGTCAACGGGTGCCGGCGTCTCGCGGCCTGCCACCACTACCAGCGGGCGGGTATGGATGTCGTCATCCGTGACTCCATTGCTGGCTCGAAAGACACTGTGCTGTGGGCGGCGATCGTGGAGAACATCGACCGTCGGGACTTCGACGTACTTGAGGAGGCCCACGCCGTCGAACTACTCGTCACCGAAACCGGCAGCGCCACAATCGCGGCCGAGCGACTCGGCCGCAGTCCGGGTTGGATTTCCCAACGCCGCGCCCTACTCAAGCTCGCACCCGAACTTCAGCAGGCACTTCGCGCCGGTGAACTCGCTGTGCGCCTCGCTCGCTCCCTTGCTCAGGTGCCGCTGGCGCAGCAGGTCGACGCCTGGCGTAAAGCTCAGGACCGCCGAAACGCGGACCGGGGACATCGGGAACCCGCTTCCCCCGTGTCGGATCCCGTGCCGCCCGCGACCGCGATGTCGCGCGCGTTTCGCAAAGTGCAGGCACAACCGACCGATGTGGTCACGGCAGTCTGTGAGCTGTACAACGAGGCTCAGATCGATGAGCTGATCGAGCTCCTCACCCAGCGTCGGCAGCTTTCTATGTTTGCGTAGACGTACCCGCGGCCGCGCACCTCCGACTCCCCGTCACGATGCCTCACGAACCCGATGAAGGTCGTACGTGACGCCTGTTGCGGCGGACCGTATCGGCTTCCGACGGCTTGATCGCCGGCACCACGGCGGGCCGAGATCACGGAACCCGGGCCAATGGTCCCGCGGATCAGGGAACAACCGCTCTGTTTCAGTGCAGGCCTGCGTCTTTAGCGTCGGGAGGAATCTGCCTCCATACGTCAGGACTCTTCATGAACGGCTCTGCTTCCGAAGCCCGTCCACTACTGGTCGGGGTCGACGGCTCCGAGGTCGCACTGGCTGCAGTGCGATGGGCGGCGGCGTTCGCGGCGCGCCTACACGCTCCGCTGCGACTCGCCTACGCGACGCCGCCCCTGGAGCCGTACATCGGCGAACTGATGGTCTCGACGTCGGGTGAGCTGACCAAGGAGATGAAGGACAGGGGTCGCGCCTATCTGGATGCGGCCACCACAGTCGCAGACGAGGCGCAGCCCGAGCTGACAGTCGACTCGGTGCTCGTCGAATCGACGTTCTCCGACTTCTGCGCTGTGGAATCCGCTTACGTTCAGATGATCGTCCTGGGTTCACGGCGATCGGGGCTCATCCGCGATCTCACCCTCGGTGGCGAGAGCATTCGCATCCTGAATCACGCCGACTGCCCGGTTCTGTTGTGGCGCGATCTACTGCCCACGGCCCCGTTGTCGACCCGACCGGTGGTCGTCGGGATCGACGATTCGCCGGCTGCGAAACACGCCCTCATCGCTGCCTTCGACTACGCGGGCGTTCTCGGCGCGCCGCTGGTGGTCGCTCACTTCTGGCGTGTCGGCGGCCTTGCCGGAGGGTGGAGTGCAGGTCTGTTCGACTGGCAGGAGTTCCAGAATCGTGCGTCGGGGTGGTTGAACGCGCAGATCGAGCCCCTGTGCGACAAGTATCCCTCTGTCGAGGTGCAGCGAATCTGCTATGAGGCATCGCCGGCTGTTGCGCTGCAATCGTTTTCGTCATCGGCACAGATGGTCGTCGTGGGTACCCGAGGTCACAACAGGGTGATCGGGTCCGCGCTGGGCGCGGTGAGCCAGAACCTGGCTCACCACTCAGACTGTTCGGTCCTCGTCGTCCACTGATCGGTGACCCGCTCTCGGCGTCCCAGCGTGGGGTTGGGACGCCGAGGTGGTCACGACCAGCGCCAGTCTCGGATTTCGGGCATGTCCTCGAAGTGCTCACGGATGTAGGCGCTGTGCGCCGCCAATTGTTGTTCGCAGTGCTCGATGAGTTCGGCTCGGCAGGCGACGTCGGTTCGCGTGCGACGCAGCGCCTCCATCACCAGGTGGAACCGACTCATCCCGTTGAGAACCACCATGTCGAATGCGGTCGTCGTGGTGCCCTGTTCGTTGAAGCCACGTACATGGAACCGGCCGGGATCGCTGCGGCCGTGCAGCAACTGATGAACCGCGCGCGGGTAGCCATGGAACGCGAACACGACATCCGTCGATGCGGTGAAGAGTCTCTCGAAGACCGCATCGCTCGCCCCGTGTGGGTGCGTGTCCGGAGGGACCAGCGTCATCAGGTCGATCACGTTGACCACGCGCACGAGTAGATCGGGGACCCACATCCTCAGGAGCGCCGCCGCGGCGAGGGTCTCCTCGGTCGGGACGTCGCCCGCGCAGGCGAGGACGATGTCGGGCTCGACGATGGGATGGTCGACCTCGGTTCCGGCCCACGGCCAGATCGACATCCCGGCGGCCACCTGCACTCGTGCGGTGGGCAGGTCGAGGAACTGTGGATGTGATTGCTTGTCGACCACGATGACGTTGACCCGGTTGAACTCTGCGAACATCTGTTCCGCAACGGCCAGCAGGGTGTTGGAGTCCGGCGGGAACCAGACCTGGACCACGCCGGGAGCGAGCGGGAGGACGGCGTCGACCAACCCGGGACCCTGATGGCTGAACCCGTTGTGGTCGTTACGCCAGCATGTGCTGGTCAAGAGTACGTTCATCGACGCGACATCAGCGCGCCAGGGGAGATCGCGGGCGTGCTGGAGCCACTTCACATGCTGGATGAGCATCGAGACACTCACCATCGCGAATGCCTCGTAGGTCGCGAACAACCCGTGTCGCCCCGACAGCAGGTACCCCTCCAGCCATCCCTGACACAGATGTTCGCTGAGGACCTCCATGACGCGGCCGTCGGGTGTGAGGTCGTCGTCGTCGGCGGTCGCTGGGAGTTGCCAACAGCGAGCGGTCTCGTCGAACACCGCTGACAGGCGATTGCTCGAGGTCTCATCCGGGCTGAAGAGTCGGAAGTTGCCGCCACCATCGGTGGTCTTGTTGTCCGCGTAGAGGTCGCGCATCATCTCGCCGAGCACGCGAGTGGTCTCGTGGGAGGTGTGTCCGGGTGACGTGATCTCCAGTGCGTAGGTCTCCAACGGCCGGACGGTGAGCGGCTGAAGGACGCGTCCCCCGTTGGCGTGTGGGGTGGCGCCGAGTCGCTTGTCGCCGGACGGGGCCAGTTCACGGATTTGTGGAGCGATGCTGCCGTCCTCGGCGAAGATCTCCTCGGGGCGGTAGGACAGCAGCCAGCGCTCCAATTGCGCTCGGTGTCTGGGGTTCTCTCGCACCACCGACAGTGGCACCTGGTGTGCCCAGTGGGTGCCCTCGATCAACTTGCCGTCCACGCGGTGTGGTCCGGTCCAGCCCTTGGGCGTGCGCAGCACTATGGCCGGCCATCGCAGTCCGGGGTTCGGTGAACCGGATCGCGTGACCCGCTGTATGAGTCGGATGCGTCGATGGGCATCGGCGATCGCGGCATGCAGATCACGTAGGACCAACTCCGGGACATCGCCGGTCACGATGATCGCTTCCCAGCCCAGGCCGGACAGAAAGCTCGTCAGGTCACTGTCGGTTCTGCGCCCGAACACGGTGGGCCCGGAAATTTTCGCACCGTTGAGATGTAGGAAAGGCAGTACCGCACCGTCACGAGACGGGTTGAGGAACGCCGGCAACGTCCAGGACGCGGCGAGCG
>NZ_JAEMTF010000185.1 GCF_016462415.1 Williamsia sp.
GACCGTGATGCCCATCGACCGAGCGGTGCCGGCGATGATCTTCGCGGCCTGCTCGACGTCGTTGGCGTTGAGGTCTTCCTGCTTGGTCTTGGCGATCTCACGGACCTGGTCCATGGTGACCTTGCCGACCTTCTTGACGTGCGGCTCTCCCGAGCCCTTCTGCAGTCCGGCCGCCTTGAGCAGCAGCTTGGCCGCCGGCGGGGTCTTCAGCTTGAAGTCGAACGAGCGGTCCTCGTAGACCGAGATCTCGACCGGGATGACCGTGCCACGCTGCGACTCGGTCGCGGCGTTGTAGGCCTTGCAGAACTCCATGATGTTCACGCCGTGCTGACCGAGCGCCGGACCCACGGGCGGGGCGGGGTTGGCCGCACCGGCCTGGATCTGGAGCTTGATGATCCCGGCGAGCTTCTTCTTCTTGGGGGGCATCTCTCTTTAACCTTTGTGTTGTCTATGTGTGTGCCGGGTTCGCGAACCGATCGCACCGGTTCATCTCGCCTGGCGTATCGCGCCCGCTGGAGACGCGAAGTCTGTTGTTAAATCTTTTCGACCTGGGCGAAGCCGAGCTCGACCGGGGTCTCGCGACCGAAGATCGAGACGAGCACCTTCACCTTGCGCTGCTCGGCGTTGACCTCGGAGATCGACGCGGGAAGCGTGGCGAACGGGCCGTCCATGACGGTGACCGACTCGCCGACCTGGAAGTCGACCTCGATGGTCGGCGACGCCGCCGCACCGATGCCGCCCTCGGAACCACCCGAGGACTTGCCCGCGGCCGGCTTCTTCGCCTCGACGCGGGGCAGCAGGAACTGCAGGACTTCCTTCATCGACAACGGCGACGGCTTCGAGGTCATTCCGACGAACCCGGTGACACCCGGGGTGTTGCGCACGGCGCCCCACGAGTCGTCGTTGAGCTCCATGCGCACCAGGATGTAGCCGGGCAGCACCTTGCGGTTGACCTGCTTGCGCTGGCCGTTCTTGATCTCGGTGACCTCTTCGGTCGGCACTTCCACCTGGAAGATGTAGTCGCCGACGTCGAGGTTCTGCACGCGGGTCTCGAGGTTGGCCTTCACCTTGTTCTCGTAACCGGCGTAGGAGTGGATGACGTACCAGTCACCGGGGGCGCGACGGAGCTGCTTCTTGAGCTCCTCGACCGGGTCGACCTCTTCTTCCTCGGCGACGGGCGCATCTGCGTCCTGTGCCGGGGCAACGACATCGTCGGAAGCGTCGATGGAACCCGCGACCGCCTCGGTCAGTTCCTCGGTGGCGGCCACGTCGACCGGTGCGTCCAGTACGTCGGTGCCGTTCTCGATGGCGTCGATGTCGGCTTCCTGGATGCTCTCGGTGTCATGCTCGGGGGTGCTCACTGCAGCCCACGCTCCCTTTCAATACGGTCGTGCTCGCACCCGGCGCGGTGCGCGGGTGAGTGTGTGGTCGTCCGGCTCAGCCGAACAACCAGAGGACAGCTTTCGCGAAGCCCAGGTCGATGCCGGAGATGAACGCCGTCATGACGATCACGAAGATCAGCACGATGATCGTGTAGCGGACCATCTCCGACCGGCTCGGCCAGATGACCTTCTTGAGCTCGCCGACGACCTGCTTCAGGAAGATCCACAACCGGATGAACGGGTTGCGGCTCTGGTCCGTCGCGGTCGACGAGCGCGATGAACGCTCCTTGAGTGCGACGCTCGAGGCGGTTTCCGCCTCGCTGTCCGGCGCGGTGGAACGCTTGCCACGCGGAGTGGACGAGCGCTTCCCGGTCGGGCGGGACGCGGTCTCGTCGGTGAGAACGTCGGCGGCGTCGGTGACACCGTCGGTGGCGTCGGCCTCGGGGGTTCCCTTGGCGCGTGCAGCTCTGTCGCGCTTGCTCACCACATCATCCTCTCGTCGCACATCTTTGGGCAGGGGCGACAGGACTTGAACCTGCAACCTGCGGTTTTGGAGACCGCTGCTCTGCCAGTTGAGCTACGCCCCTTTGAATCGGCTCACACCGATCCTCCGAACGCGACCTCACCGGTGGAACCATCGTCCCACGCCGCTCGGCCGGTTCATCTGCTGTTCCTCACACTCGCGGCACACAAACACATGCGCTGCACAAAACCAACGCGCCGCCCTGAAGGGCAGCGCGCAGCGTGAGTAACCTCAGACGATTCAGTGTACGACACCCGCCTGCGCGAACTCCAATTTGCCCACGTCGGGCGCCGGAGATCGGGTGCCGTGACGACGCCCGGACGAGTTGTGTCAGTTGAACTGGACGCTCGCGACGGCGCGCCCGAAGATCTTCTTGCCGTTCGACTTGGCGGTCAGGGCGATCTGTCCGCGACGGGTCTCGGGATCGAGCGACTTGACCTTGGCCGTGAGGTCCATCTGGCCGTATCCGTCGCGCGGGACGTAGACCGGCGCGGTGAAACGGACGTTGTACTCGTAGACCGCACCCGGGTCGCCGACGAAATCGGTGACGTACCCGGCGCTGATGCCCATGGTCTGCATGCCGTGGGCGACGACGGTGTCGAGCCCGACGATGTCGGCGATCTCGTCGCTGAAGTGGATCGGGTTGGGGTCGCCGGCCACACCGGCGTAGTTGATGAGGTTGCCGCGGGTCAGCTTGACGGTGCGGGGCTCGAGTTCCTGGCCGACGGTGAGGGTGTCGAAGTCGATGGCGCCGTACGGCTTGGGGTCGGCGGCCGGATCGGGCTCGGTGAAGAAGCCGCTGTGATCGGGGATCGTCTGACCGTGGTCGTACGTCGCGCCCTCGACCAGCATCGTGTGGGCGACGGTCTGCATGAACGACGGTGCCGGGGACTCGCCTGCGCGGGCCACCAGCGTGGTCCAGGTGGTCATCACCGGGACGTCGTGCTGGTTGTGGATCTGGTTCTTGGTCACGAGCACGTCCGCGCCACCCATCTGGCGGTACGAGTCGAGCGAGACGACGCAGATGAGTCGGTCACCGACCTCGACGGGCTTGTGGAACACCAGACGCTGGTCGGTCTGCAGCATCTTCCAGAGATCCCAGCCCTCCACCATCTCCTCGAAGAGACGGCGCTGGGCGATCATCCCGGGGATGGCGACGAACGACAGCGGTGCGATCAGGCCCTGGTGTCCGTTCGCGGTCGCCGCGGCCTCGTTCCAGTGGACGGGGTTGCCGTCCTGGACGGCGCGGGCGTACTCGCGAACCTTCTCGCGGCCCACCTCGTAGTAATCCTCGACCGTGTAGTGGAAACCGACCTGCTGGCTGGTCCGCTCGGCGATCTCCTCCGGGGAGAGGCTGGTCTGGTTCGCCATGATCGCCAGGCGCTCTTCGACGGAGGGGATCGAGGATTCACTCACGTTGGTCACAAAACCTGACCCTTCAGTGGTCGTCGGTGGGCGGCCGGGTCATCACGGGCGACACCCGCGAACGGGCTGTCGGGCCGGAGCACTCGACCGTCTTGACCAGCCTCGACGCGATCGACAGCGGACCGTCGGAAGACTGGAGAGATCGTTGGGTTGCTCGCAGAACGCTACCAGTCGTGGCGTGGTCCTCCCCAGACGCCACGACGCCCCGGCGATGTCTCATCGTCGGGGCGAGATGGTCAGCGCGACTCTTTGTGGCTCTGGTGCTTGCCGCAGTTCGGGCAGAACTTCTTGATCTCGAGGCGATCGGGATCGTTGCGGCGGTTCTTCTTGGTGATGTAGTTGCGGTGCTTGCAAACCTCGCAGGCCAAGGTGA
>NZ_JAEMTF010000186.1 GCF_016462415.1 Williamsia sp.
AGACGGGTCTGTACGCGGACGGTGTCGAGGTCGACGAGGTGGGCCCGGAGGCCCGCCGCGGCTGGGCGGTCGGCCGCTACGTCTGATCGAAGCGGACTATTCGCGCATATGGCCCGAATCAGTCGCGGATCTGCCTCGCGGTCAATGTCTTTCGATCTCGCAGGGCGAAACATTACCCTTGCAAATAATCGCGGCCTGTTCTAGTTTCAGTGCACGCGCCCCTCGCGGGGTTCCCGGTCTCCGTCCCAGACGAGCCGGACGACGCGGATTGTTGCATCGACTGTTGTTGCGTGCCCGAGCCCGGTCACGCGATCTCTCGCACACGGGACCCGCGTCTGCGAAAGCGCGGATCTGATTGCTCGAAATGTGTTGTGGGGGAACCATTCCACGAGTAGGAGAGGTCCTATCATGAATTCTCGAACCAGGATGACCGCGGTGGCCACGGCAGTGGCCGCGGTTGCGGCCGTCGTCACCGGCCCGGCTGTGGCCGACGCCGCGCCGGCCACCACGCCCAAGCCCACGTCGGCGTCGGCCGAGTCGGCAGCGCCGAGTTCCCCGAGCGCTGAGATCCTCGGCACCGACACCGTCGCGCAGCCGCGGTTCTTTCACGACATCGCCAACGATGTCGTCGCCGGTGTCACCGGTGCGGTGGGCGGCAAAGCCGTCGAGACCGCCGTGAAGGTGACGGCGAAAGCCGTCACCGCCGTGAAGTCCTCGAGCTCGGAGTCCTCCTCGAGCTCGGAGTCGAGCAGTTCCTCCTCGTCGAGTGCGGGCAACGCCCGCATCTACGACTCGGTGAGCGTGTCGAGTGATCCGCTGGACGCTCAGTTCGACGTCCCGACGAGCTGACCTGCCCCTGTGACCGATCAGGACTCGACGGAGAAGGTGGGCCGCGGCCCCAAAGCCCTGGTCTGCCTTCTCCTCCTGTGCGCGGCGGTCTACGCCGTCTGCGCCATCGTGGTCGACATGCCGTCGTCACCGGTGCAGACCCGTATCGCGCAGCCGGCGAACAAGGTCATCCACCCGGTGTTCGACCAGGACTGGCAATTGTTCGCGCCCACCCCGGCCACCTCGAACAGCCTGATCAAGGTGACGGCAGTGACCGAGAGTGGGGGGACGCTTACCACGCAGGCGCCGTTCGACATCGAGGCCCCGCTGGAGAAGGAGGCGATAGCGAACCCGGTGCTGCCCACCAAGCTGGCCGGACTGAGCCTGGCCGCCAACGAGGAGTGGAACACCTACCGCACCAAGCTGCAGGCGATCAAGAGCACGGTGGCGCCCGAGAACCGCACTGCGGCGATCACGGCACTCGATCACGAGTACCGCTACACCTATGACAGCCTCGACCGCGCCGCCTCGTACTACGCCCACGCCCGGTTCCCGGGCACGCAGATCGTCAAGGTGCGCGTGACGTTCTACAAGCAGGACATGGTCCCGTTCTCCCGCCGGAACGATCACCCGATCATGCCGGTCAAGCCGTTGCTCCAGACCTCGTGGCTGCCCTACATCGCCGACATCGACGGTGGGTCATGAGGACCGAGGAGCCAACGACCCTGCGGAACAGGATTGTTCACGCATCCGACGTCATCGACCGGTGGTTGCTGCGGGTCGGTACCACCGAACATCGTCTGATCGGCCTGTCGATACTGCGCCTGGTCGTCGGGGTCTGCGGCGTCGAGTACTACGTGTCCGACCTGGGGCACCGCGACATGCTGTGGGGGCCGAACGCGTACATCTCGATCGCCGACGCGCGCGGCACACTGCCGGAACCGCTGACGTCGCTGTACTTCTGGTCGCATTCCGAGCTCTGGTTCAACGCGGTGTTCTTCGTCGGTCTCGCGGTCGCAGCGCTCTTCACGGTCTACGGCGGCCGCGGCCTGACGTTCGTGCACCTGATCTTCATGTGGTCCATCTACGACCGCAATCAGGACGTCCTCGAGGGCGGTGACAATCTCGTGCGCATCATTCTGATCTTCATGGTGTTCGCGGTGACGAACCGATACCTGACACCTCGGTCGAAGTCGTTGCGGAAGCGGTCCTTCGCACCTGCTCATCGGCCGCAGTGGAGGTACCTGTCGACATCCGCCCACAACATCGCCGCCACCCTCATCGTGTTCCAGGTGGTGGTCGTCTACGCGGTCGCTGGGTACTACAAGCTCACCGGATCGATGTGGAACACCGGGGTTGCCGCGTACTACGTCAGCCACATCAACCAGTTCACCATGTTCGGGCTGTACCCGAGCGCGATGAACAACCTGTGGCTCGGGTGGTTCGTCAGTACGTTCACCATCGTCGTCGAGTGTGCGGTCCCGTTCGTCATCGTCACCCGGCGTCGATGGCTCCGCGAGATGGTCGTCGCCGGTCTGGAGTCGATGCACGTCGGGATCATCGTGTGCATGGGTCTAGTCGCGTTCGGCCTCATCATGATCGGTGCCGACTTCACCCTGCTCAAGGACAGCGACTACCGGAACCTCGGAGCACGGGTGCGACGGATACGGCAACGACGCCGCCGTGCCGCCACCGGGACACCGGTCGCCGACGAGACGACTGCGCAGGAGCGCCCCAAGGTCCTTGCGCACGCGACCGCGACGGTGGCCCGTTAGATGTCGGTGGCGTCCGCGATCTACGAGAACGTCACGGGTGCAGTCAGCCTCGTGGTGGCGATCGTCGTGCTCTCTCGCGTTCTGCTGTGGTTGCGAGCTCATGCGCACCGGCCGGCGACGGCCACGGGCGACAGCGAACTCGCCGGCCTGCTCGACACCCTCGTCACCCACCGCACGCATCGACTCGCCGTGATCGTCGCCGAGGAAGGTCGGTCACCGCGGACCGCGTTCGTCGACGCGTCCGCGGAGGACCGTTTCGAACTCGGCTCCCTGAGCAAGGCGGTGACCGGACTGGTGATCGCAGATGGCATCGATCGCGGGGAACTGACCCTCGGCACCCGTCTCGACTCGCTCGTCGACGGCATCACGCCGTCACTGAGCGACATCACCGTGGCCCGGTTGGTCACGCACACATCGGGTCTCCCGCGACTGCCGTCGACTGCGGGCATGACCCTGCGGGCGCTCGCCCACGGCCTGTTCCTGACCAACCCCTACGCGCGGATGTCGGAGCAGCGGGTGCTGACCGACGCGGCGCGGTCGCGGCGGGGCCGGGTGGGGGAGTCGCTGTACTCCAACCTCGGGGCATCCGTCGCCGGGATCAGCGTGGCTGCTGCGCAGGGTGTCTCGTACGCAGAGCTGGTGCAGAGCCGGTTGTTCACCCCGATCGGGATGACCGCTACGTCGGCGTCGTCGGCGGGGACGCCCGCACCGCGCGGTTGGCACGGTGGCCGACGTGCGGCACGGTGGCGGATGGACGGGTACGCACCGGCCGGTGGGGTGGTATCGACACCGGCGGACATCGCGCGGCTGGCCCAGGCCATCGCCGACCGGACCGCCCCCGGCATCGACACCTCAGTCGAACCTGTCGGCGCAGGTCACGGGATCTTCTGGGTGCTCGGCGGCGACCGCGGTGGGGTCTGGCACAACGGTGAGACCGGCGGGTACTCGAGCTACCTGAGGCTCGAGGTCACTCCCGTGCGGCGGGTGGTGGTCGTCGTCGCGGATTCGATCCCGGCCGAAGAACAACAACGCATCGCCGAGAAGATCGGCGATGCGTTGTCGGTCAGAT
>NZ_JAEMTF010000187.1 GCF_016462415.1 Williamsia sp.
GCATCGACTCGTCGCTCAGCACCCGTAGTCCGTCGGACACGACCCAGATGCGTCCGCTCGCGTCGGCGGCCACACGTGGGGCGCTGGTGAACACCGGTGCGGCGTGGACCACCTCCATCGTGATCGGATCCCGCAGCTCGAGCAGCCAGTACTGCCGCGTGTCACCCACCCCATCGGAGGGCCCGGTGGGCCACCGCCCGGTACAGCCGGTGCGACCGCCGGGATGCGACACCGTCCACAGGTGCCGGCCGGCGCTCCCACCGCCGAAATGCATGCGCGGCAACCTCATCACGGTGCCGGCGGACAGATCGTCGCCCACCGCGGCGATATCCGACCCGGAGATGACGTGCACCGGATCGCCACCGAGCCGTGGCCGTTCATGGTTGTCCGGGATCGTGTTCACCGGACCGACCTCGACGTCACCGGTCACAGAGACCCGAACCAACCGGTACTCCGTCTGCCGATCGGCAGCACCGCGGTTCCCGGTGACGACAACCACGATGAACCCGTCGTCGATGGCCGTTGCTGCACTGGGCGATCCGGGACATTGCTCGATCGGCAGTGGTTCGCGACCGGGGGTGTGCAGCCACCACCCGTTGTCATGGGTGCATGTCAGCAGCGTCTCGCCGATCACCGCCGACACCGACACCGGCTCGTCGTCGATCAGCCGGGGTCGACCGTCCGGTGCGCAGCGATGGATTCCATCGGTACCCACGACCCAAGATCCGGTGGGCGTCGCGTGGACCCGGCGCCCGTGACCACCGATGGCACCGGGTAGAAGGTGTTGCGTCGCTGTACCGCTCGCGTCCAGACGGACGAGCACGGGCAGATGTGTGTCGACCGTCCACACCGTGTCATCCGCGCAGGAGACGTCGCCGGGCACGACGTCCGGTCGAGGTGGCGGTGGCGGGACGTCGTCCAGGTCCAGGTCGACGAGCAGACCCACCGGGACATCGATGGTGGTCGAACGGTCAACCGGCTCGGTCCACAGGGCCTGCCGGTCGAAGAAGCGGGGGGCCGCATCGACATCCTCGCCGACTCGACATCCCGGTGTCGGCTCCCATCGGGGCGGGGTGTGGTGCGAGGGCTGATACCGGTTCATGACCAAGCGGATTCGTGCCACCCGGCCGCGCACGTCCGGTGGTGACGACCCGATCTCGTAGAGACTGACGAACCGTCCGGTCAGCTCGACGTGACCGACACGTGGACGGTCGCCTGACCATTCCGCCGTCCATCCATCGCCTCGGAGCAGACCGCTCCAGCGTAGATCGCGGTCGCCGGCGCGCGGCGCCGATCGATCGGGTTCCAGTCGAGCGCGGATGACCGTCGCCCTGTCGTCATCGGACGGAAGCTCCGAGAACCGGAGCGGAAGTGAGCTGATCGAACCGACGCGAGGAGGCGGAATGGCTCCGTCCTCTATGAGCAGTTCATCGACGAGCACCGTGAGGGTGCGATGGCGCGTCATGCGCCTTTCTGCTGAGTCATGTCAGGGAAGGTACGCGTCGGACGCGGCCGACGGCAAGGGCACTGTGTTCGCGCCGGTGGGGCATTGTGGACCCGTGGATCGAGCAATCAACCCCGTCGACAGCGTTTCCATCAGCTACCGCACCGTCGGCGACGGGCCGCCCGTGGTGATGTTGCACGCGACGGCGCTGTCGCAGGCCATGTGGCGGGCATTCGGGTACGTCGCGGAATTGCGTGACTCACATCGGTTGGTGCTCATGGATTTTCGTGGACACGGGCGAAGTGGCAAGCCGCATTCGTCGAGCGCCTACGGAATGGAGTTGCTGGTCGGTGACGTCCTCGCGGTTCTCGACGAGGAGCGGATCGACCGTGCCGACGTGTTCGGGTACTCGCTGGGCTCTCGGGTCGCACTCTCGATGGCCACCTCGGCACCCGATCGGGTCCGACGGCTGGTGCTGGGCGGCACCAGTAGTCGCGTCCAGGCCGGCGCGTTCGACGCGTTGTTCTTCCCCGGGTGCGCGGCGGTACTGGCCGAGAGCGGCATGGACGCGTTCATCGACCGTTGGGAGCAGCGACGGGGAACGCCGGTGGACCCCGCAACTCGAATGGCGTTCTCGGTCAACGACGCAACGGCACTGGCGGCCTACATGCGTGAGCTCGACCGCGACCCCGGTGTGCCCGATTCCGCCCTGGCGACGCTCGTCCATCCGACGCTCGCCTTTGTCGGCTCCGACGATGACACCCGGCTCGCCGACACCGAGCACGTGGTCGAGACGATCCCCGACGCTCGGATGCTCGTCGTCCCCGGCCGCGACCATGCGACGACTCCGGCCGCGTCCGAGGAGATCCTGGCCGAGGTCGCGCCGTTCCTCACTTGACAGGTGACCGAACGTGAGGGGTAGTGTCCTGCCGCGGTAGCCCTGCGCCCGACGGCGTCGTCTGTCGGATCCTCTAGTGCGCGGGGTTCTTCGATGAACACAGCTTCTGCCAATCGCGTTGTTCGCGTCTACTTTCCCGGATGGGTTCTCGAGGATCGAAACATGTCGCCGACGATCGGCGACGTGATCGAGACACGCTTGGACTTCATAACTCGCGAGATACATTCGACGAGTTTCGACGAGACATGTCGCGTGGTGGCGAAGCCGGTGTACGGGACGAGTCCCGGAGCCCACGCCGACGGCGTCCTACGCTGGCCGATCGGACTGAGCGGGGACGGCTGGTCGGCGACATGGTGGTCGGATCAACCGGTCAGCGGCCGGATAGAGACAACCGGCTATCTCTGCGCCACCTCAGGAGCGCGGTGGCCGGACAGTCCGGTTCCCATTCGAGGGACAGTTCGGCGCGCTCACGTGGTGGCACCGGAGGACGGCGGCGACGACCTCGCGATGACGGGAGTGCTGGTGGACCTCGACCTCGATGATGTGTCCCCGCCCGAGATGGATTTCCGGGCTGGATCCGTCGGTGAGACCGGTGCTGACATCTGGGTGATGGACACCTCTGATCCGGTTCTGCTGCACATTGATACGAATCGCGTTCCGCCCGCGGTGACGGAGTACCTCCTGCCGATGACGATCGAATCCCCGGGTGATGCGAACCGGTTCGTTCACGCCGATGGCGACGGTTGCTGGATCAGCTCGCGCCACGACATCTTCCGGTGCGATCGGTCGGACGACGGTGCGATCGCCGTCGAGCGGAGATGTATCGAGGGTGGCGCCGTGGTCGTCGACCGAGGGACGGTGTTCGTCCTCGGTCGGACCGGAGCGGCCGCACACCTCGACCGTCGTTACGGGATCGTCCGCGTCGAGCCCGCGACCCACCCGGTGCGGGAACTCGACGACGACGGTCGATTGATCCCGGTCGAGGATCCAGCCACACTTGCACGAGTCCGGTCTGTCCAGCTGGCGCAACGTGCGCGACGTCCGGCCCCCGGACAGTGGTGGAGCCAAGCAGGAAACCGGCTGGTGCTCGCATCACCCGACATGACCAGCGTTTCTGTCGATCTCTCCGTGCGCGAACGTGGACAGGTCGAGTGGGTGCAGACGGATCCCTTTGATGATCCGAGAATCCTCGAGGTGGTCCCCATGCTGTCGGCCGACAGCATTCGTGAAGCCACCGAGACGACCTGAGCGGGTCGCGTCCTACCTGCCTGCGCCCGAGCCCACCTTCGCGGTGCCGAACTGCATCGACTCGGTGATCTTGTCGCGCC
>NZ_JAEMTF010000188.1 GCF_016462415.1 Williamsia sp.
GCCGACGACGTGTTCCATCGCCAGCCACGGCACGCCGGCGTCCTCGCCCGCGCCCAGCGTCCCCCCGACGACCACCGTCGACACCAGCGAAGATCGCTTCGACGACGGTGGCCGCAAGGTCTGTCGAGGACACTGATGTCGCAGGCTGCCGTAACCCAGACGCCCACAACGGGTCCCACTCGCCGTCCGAACGGCCGCAACACCGAGCTCCTACTGCTCGGTGTCGGTGCCGTGGTGGTGATGGCCGCCATGATCAACGTCGAAGCGGCGCAGTCACAGCAGATCTCGTGGGATCTGGCCAAGTACGGCATCGCCTACATCGGGCTGTTCGGCTTCGCACACCTGGTGATCCGCCGGTACGCGCCGTACGCCGACCCGCTGATCCTCCCGCTGGTCGCGGTGATCAACGGACTCGGTCTGGTGCTCATCCACCGACTCGATCTCGGCTCCGGCGCAAGCGGCGAGACCGCGGTGGCCACCGACCAGACCAACAACGCCGACCAGCAGGTGCTGTGGGCCGTGCTCGGTGTCGTCGCGTTCTCGGTGATCCTGATCTTCATCCGCGATCACCGCACCCTGTCGCGCTACAGCTACATCCTCGGCCTGGGCGGACTCGCGTTCCTGGCGATCCCGGTGATCCTGCCCGCGTCGCTGTCGGAGATCAACGGCTCGAAGAACTGGATCAAGACGCCGTTCTTCAACATCCAGCCCGGTGAGTTCTCGAAGATCCTGATCATCATCTTCACCGCGTCTCTGCTGGTGTCGAAGCGGGACCTGTTCACCACTGCCGGGAAGCATTTCCTCGGCATGGATCTGCCGCGCGCACGCGACCTCGGTCCCCTGCTCGCCGCGTGGATCGTCACTATCGGGATCTTCGCCCTGGCCAACGACCTCGGCGGACCGCTGCTGATCTTCTCGACCATCCTGGTGCTGCTCTACGTCGCCACCGAACGCGTCGGATGGGTGATCATCGGCGTCGCCCTGTTCACCGTCGGCGCGATCCTGGCCTATCAGCTGTTCCCCCACCTGCAGGTCCGCGTGCAGGTCTGGCAGGACCCGTTCGGCGACTTCTACGGCACCGGATACCAGGTGGGGCAGGGTCTGTTCGGCCTGGCCACCGGCGGTCTGTTCGGCACCGGTCTCGGGTCGGGACGTCCGAACATCGTCCCCTTCGCCAACACCGACTTCATCATCGCGACCATCGGTGAGGAACTGGGCCTGGTCGGCCTGGCCGCGGTGCTCGGTCTCTACCTGATCCTGGTGGTGCGCGGCCTGCGCACCGGCATCACCGTGCGGGACAGCTTCGGCAAGCTGCTCGCCACCGGCTTGTCGTTCTCGATGGCCGTGCAGCTGTTCGTGGTCGTCGGCGGCGTCACCAAGCTGATCCCGCTGACCGGCCTCACCACCCCGTTCATGTCCTACGGCGGGTCGTCGCTGCTGGCGAACTACGTCCTCGTCGCGCTGCTGATCCGGGTGTCCAACGCCGCCCGTGAGCCGGACGTGTCGAAGAAGAAGTCGACCCCGGTCGCCCTCGCCCAGACACAGGTGGTGAAGCGCCCGTGAACATCCCGATCCGACGCGTCGTCATCGCCGTGATGGTCATGGTGGTCGCCCTGCTGGCCAGCGCCACCTACGTCCAGGTGTTCAAGGCCGACAACCTGCGTGCCGACTCGCGTAACCAGCGGGTGCTGCTCGACGAGTACTCGCGCCAGCGCGGCCAGATCACCGCCGGCCAGGAGGTCATCGCGCAGTCGGTGCCCACCGACGACCGCCTGAAGTATCTGCGGGTCTACCCCGGTAAGTACGCGCCGGCGTTCGCGCCCGTCACCGGCTTCTACTCGTTCCAGTACGGCAGCGCCGGCATCGAGCAGTCCAACGACTCGATCCTCAACGGCAACGACGATCGCCTGTTCGGGCAGCGGTTCCTCGACATGTTCTCCGGCCGCGACCCCCGCGGCGGCAACGTCGTCACGACGATCAACCCGCGGCTGCAGAAGGTCGCCTACGACGCGATGAACTCCGGGTGCTCGGGCGGGTGCCGCGGGTCTGTGGTCGCGATCGCACCGAACACCGGCGCGATCCTGGCGATGGTGTCGACCCCGTCGTACGACCCGAACAAGCTCACCAGCCACGACGCGACTGTGCGTGAGAACGCGTGGAACGCCTGGAATCCGAACGACGCCGGCGATTCCGCGCAGCCGATGCTCAACCGCGCGATCAGCGAGACCTACCCTCCGGGATCGACCTTCAAGGTCGTCACCACCGCGGCTGCACTCGCCCAGGGGGTCAACCCGGACAACACCCGCCTCACCGCGAGCAGCTCGATCACCCTGCCGGACACCGAGACATCGCTGACCAACTACGGCGGCGAGACGTGCCCCGGGTCGTCGGGTGGTCAGGTCACGCTGCGTCAGGCGTTCCAGTACTCCTGCAACACCGCGTTCGTGCAGTTGGCGACCGAGCGGCTCAACAACCCGATCGACTCGGTGAAATCGACCGCGAACCGCTTCGGACTGGACTCCGACACCCCCGACACCCCGCTGTCGGTGTCGGAGTCGACGGTCGGACCCATCGGCGACCTCGCGGCGTTGGGCCAGAGCGCGATCGGCCAGCGCGACGTCCGCATGACCCCGTTGGAGAACGCGATGATCGCGGCCACCGTGGCCAACGGCGGCGTGCGCATGCAGCCCTACCTCGTCGACAAGCTTCAGGGTCCCGACCTCAAGACCCTGTACACCACGGCGCCGAAGAGCATGAACGAGCCGATCGCGTCGACGACGGCGGCCACCCTCACCAGCCTGATGATCGACTCGGAGAAGAACACGAGCGGATCGGGTGGTCCGGTGTCGATCGCGTCGAAGACCGGCACCGCCGAGCACTCGGCGACGTCCGAGGCCGCCGACACCCCCTACGCCTGGTACATCGCCTTCGGTCCGTCGAGCAACGCGCAGATCGCCGTCGCGGTGATCGTCGAGAACGGTGACCGCGGTGTGCAGTCGACCGGCGGTTCGTCGGCGGCACCGATCGGTCGTGCGGTGATCAACGCGATGGTGGGGAACAGCTGATGCGGCACGACAAGGGGACCCGATGAGTCTGCAGAGCGGAACCACGATCGCCGACCGGTATCGGCTGATGAGGCTCATCGCTACCGGTGGCATGGGTCAGGTGTGGGAGGGACTCGACACCCGGCTGGATCGTCGCGTCGCGGTCAAGGTGCTCAAGTCGGAGTTCTCCGACGACGCAGAGTTCCTGCAGCGCTTCCGGATCGAGGCCCAGACCACCGCCCGACTGCACAACCCCGGCATCGCCAGCATCTTCGACTACGGCGAGACTCCGGACCGCTCCGGCGGGCCCGCCCTGGCCTACCTGGTGATGGAACTGGTCAACGGAGAGCCGCTCAACGCGGTGCTGTCGCGGATGGGCCGGTTGTCGCTGAACAATGCCCTGGACATGCTCGAGCAGACCGGCCGCGCGCTACAGGCCGCGCACACCGCCGGACTCGTGCACCGAGATGTCAAGCCCGGCAACATCCTGATCACCCCGACCGGTCAGGTGAAGATCACCGACTTCGGTATCGCCAAGGCGGTCGACGCCGCGCCGGTGACCCAGACCGGCATGGTGATGGGCACCGC
>NZ_JAEMTF010000113.1 GCF_016462415.1 Williamsia sp.
CCCCCTAACGCACCCCGGAACCCCCAACCCCGTGCGGGACCTCGATGAGGGGGTTCATCCCCGTTGGGCGGGGGGCCACCGATGCCTAGCGTTGGGGCCAAGCGGAGATCTGAGATCTCACGACGATCAGATCCCTCGAACCACCACAGGAGCCCACGATGCCCACCAACGCAGTCCTCGACTTCATCCTGAACCTGCTCCGCGACGACAAGGCGGCCACCGCGTACTGCCTGAACCCGCAAGCCGCGCTGAACGACGCCGGTCTGCCCGACCTGTGCCACGCCGACATCGTCGCGGCGGCTCCGATGGTCGCCGAGTCCGGTCTGTTCCCGGGTGGTCAGCGACTCGCGTCGATCGTCAACGCGGGCGCCGTGCCCGTCGCAGCCGGCGGCATCGGCGGAATCGGCATCGGTGGAATCGGCGCCGGCGGGATCGGTGGCATCAACCTCGGCGGACTCGGCGGCATCAACCTCGGCGGACTCGGCGGCATCGCCCTCGGTGGCCTGGGCGGCATCAACTTCGGATCCATCGACTTCGGCAGCCTGGACCTGGGCGGCATCAACCTCGGTGGCATCGACTTCGGATCGATCAACTTCGGCAACCTGGGCAACTTCGACTTCGGCAGCCTCAACCTCGGAAACATCGACCTCGGCCTGCTGAACTTCGGCGTCCTCAACATCGGCAACCTCATCGGCGGCGCGATCGACCTCGGCGACCTGGCCATCGGCACCCAGATCGGTGCCGCCCTCGCCGGCTCGCTGGCCGCGGCCCTGAGCATCGGCGGAACGGTTGCCGCCACCTTCGGCGCGGCGTTCGGTGCCTTCGTCGACGCGGTCGTCGCGCTCGGTGGCTCGCTGGTCAACGTCATCGACCTCAACGGTGTCCTCGACATCGGCGCCACCATCGCCGGCGTCTTCACCGGTGGCCTCGGTCTCGCCGCGGGTCTCGGCGCGCAGCTCGCCGGGACCATCAACGCGGCCGTCGCGGTCGCCGGTGGCGTCGTTGGCGCAGCGGTGCTCAACGGCACCGCGACCATCGGTGCCGTCCTCGGCGGCGCGCTCGGAGTGGGAGGTGTCCTCGCCGGAAACGTCGGCGCGGCCCTCGGTGCAGCGATCGGCGGACTGATCGGGGTGGGCGGATCCCTGGCCGCCGATCTGTCCGCCGCACTCGCTGCCGGTGTCGGGGTCAGTGGATCCCTGGTCGCCGTTCTCGCCGGTGCGCTCGGTGTCGGTGTCGGTGCCGTCGGCGGGGTCGTCGCCCAGCTCAGCGGCGCACTCGGTGCCGCGCTCGGCGTCACCGCCGGACTCGGCGGCACCCTTGCCGGGGTCCTCAACACCACCGTGCTCGCAACCCTCGCGGGCGGTCTCACCACCGCGCTGCAGGGCGCCCTGGTCACGGCGCTGGGCGCCGGCGGCGTCATCGGCGCCGACCTCGGTCTCGCACTCGGCGCGGTCCTCGGAACGGTCACCGACCTCACCGGGATCCTCGACCTCAACGCGGTCCTCGGCGCGGGCGGCACCCTTGCGGGCGCCCTGACCGGAGTCCTCGGCCTGGGCGGCGGCGTCACCGCCGCGCTCGCCGGGGCCCTCGACGCCGCGCTCGCCGCGGCCGGTGGGTTCGACCTCGCCGCGGTGTTGGCCGGTGGCGGCAACCTCGGCCTCGCGCTCGGCACCGCACTGTCCGGTGTCCTCGCCGCGGGTGGGGCGGTCGCAGCCAACCTCGGACTCGCCCTCGGTGGTGTCCTCGGCGTCGCGCTCGGCGGCGGACTGGGAGTGGCCGGCGCGCTCGGCGCTCAGTTGAGCGGGCTGCTCGCCGGCGGCGTCGGACTCGGCACCGCCCTGGCCACCGTCCTCGGCGGAGCCCTGAACCTCGGCGCGGGCGCGGTCCTCGTCGGCGGTGTCGTCGGCAACGTCTCGGCCGTTCTCGGTGGCGCGCTCAGCGCCGCCCTGGGCGCCGGCGGCCTCGTCGCGGGCAACCTCACCGCGCTGCTCGCCGGTGGACTGGCCGCCGACCTCTCGGCTGCTCTCGGCGCCGTGCTCGGTGCCGGCGGCGTCCTCGGCGCCGACCTCGGCCTCGCGATCGGTGGTGTCTTCGGCGCCCTCGCGGGCGTCTCCGGCGCCCTCGCACTCGCTCCCACCCTCGGCCTGGCCCTCGCCGGACAGCTCGGTGGCGCCCTGGGCATCGGCGGCCTCGCCGTCGGACAGCTCGGGGCATCGCTCGACGCACTCCTGGCCGGCGGTGTCGACCTGGCCGGTGTGCTCGCAGGCACCGCGAACATCGGCGCCGTCCTCGGCACCGCACTCGGCCTCGGCGGAGTCCTGGCCGCCGACTTCGGCGCCACCCTCGGCGCTGTTCTCGGGACCGCGCTCTCCGGTGCGCTCGGCGCACAGCTGGCCGGTCTGCTGGCCGGCGGTGTCGGACTGGGCGCAGCGCTGTCCACCGTCCTCGGCGGGGCCCTGGGCCTCGACGTGGTCGCCGGACTCGCGGCGGGTGTCGCGGCCGACCTCACCGCCACCCTGGGCGGCACCCTCGGCGCGGCCCTCGGTGCAGGCGGTGTCCTCGGCGCCGACCTCAACGCTCTCCTCTCCGGCGGACTCACCGGCCAGCTCTCCGGTGCCCTCGGCACCGCGTTGTCCGCAGGCGGTGCGGTCGCGGCGAACCTCGGTGTGGCGCTCGGCGCGGCACTCGCGGGCGTGGTCGGTGTCGGTGGTCTGATCGCACTCGACCCGACCCTCGTGCTCGGACTCGGCGGCACGCTGGCCACCGCGCTCACCGGCGCTCTCGGACTCGACGGCCTGCTCGCCGGCGGACTCGGGGCCACCCTGGGTGCCGCTCTCGGCGCCGGGGTCGACCTGGCCGCCGTCGTCGCGGGGACCGCCGACCTGTCGGCCGTCCTCGGCACCACCCTGGGCGCGGGCGGAGCTGTCGCCGCCGGCGTCGGCGCATCCCTCGGCGCCGTGCTCGGCACCGCACTCACCGGCGGCCTGGGCGCACAGCTCTCCGGGCTCGTCGCCGGCGGACTCGGCCTCGGTGCCGGTCTGTCGACCGTGCTCGGCGGAGCGCTCGGACTCGACGTCGCCGGTGGCCTCGCCACCTCGCTCGGCACCACCCTCACCGCGGCACTCGGCGCGGGCGGACTGCTCGGCGCCGACGTCACGGCCCTGCTCGGCGGCGGTCTCACCGCCGGTCTCTCGAGCACCCTGAGCGCCGCGCTCGGTGCCGGTGGCGCCCTCGGAGCCGACTTTGGAGCCGCTCTCGGCGGCGTGCTCGGTACCGGTCTGTCCGGCCTCGGGGCGCTCGATCCCTCGGTCGGTCTCGACCTCGGCGCGGCACTCGCGGGCAACTTCGCGGGCGGCCTCGGACTCGACGGCGCGGTCGTCGGACAGCTCGGCGCCGCACTGAACACTGTGCTCGGGGGCTCGGTGGACCTGTCCACGGTGCTCGGCGGCGGCGCGGACCTCGGTGCCACCCTGAGTGCTGCACTGGGCGCGGGCGGTACGGCCGCTGCGGGTCTCGGTGCATCGCTCGGCGCCGTCCTGGGCACCGCCGTCACCGGCGACCTCGGCACGCAGGTCATCGGCGCGCTCGGCGGCGGAGCTGATCTCGGCACCGCGATCGGCACGAGCCTCGGCGGTGCACTCGACCTCGACGGTGGCCTCACCAGCAGCCTCGGGACCGCTCTCGGCGCCGCGATCACCACCGGTGCCCAGGCGACCGGTGCGCTGGACGGACAGCTCGGCACGCTCGCCGATCCGTCGGCCGCCCTGACCGGCGGACTCGCGGGTGTCACGGGTCTCGCAGCGGGTCTCGGCGGCGCAGCCGGACTCGGCGGAGCAGCGGGCCTCGGTGGCGCAGCGGGACTCGACGGCGCCCTCGGGGCGACCGGCGGCCTCGGTTCCGTCCTCGGTGCCACCACCGGCCTGAACGGCGCGCTCTCGGGCGCCACCGACCTCACCGGTGCCACCCCCGGCCTGCCCGATCTCGGGGCGGGCCTCTCGACCGGGCTCGGTCTCACCTCAGGGATCGCAGCCACCGCAACCGGAGCCCTGGACCCCACGCCGGGCACCGGTACCGGACTCGACGGCGCCGTCGGCGCAGGCGCGGGCGGCGCCGTCGATGCCGGTTCGCATGCGGCCGGTGGCCTGGGCCTCGGCGGCCTCGGTCTCGGTTCGGGTGTCGACTCGGCCCTGCAGGGCGGGGCGACCGGAGACCTGGCTGGCGCGCTGCACTCGACCACCTCGGGTGTCGGCGGCCTCACGTCCGGACTCACCGGATCGACCGCGGGCGCGGCGACCGGCGACGCCTCGGGTGCGGGTTCGCTGCAGGGTGCGACCCACGGCCTGACCGACACCACCTCGGGCCTGACCGGGTCCACGGCAGACCACACCGCGGCAGGCACCGGCTCCACGTGGTCGGGTCTCGACGCCGACCACACCTTCGCAGGCAGCGGCTCGTCCGCCACCGCGGGCGACGGCGGTCTGCACACCAGCGGACTGACCGACGGTCTGACCGGCGGACTCACCGGTGGCGGCGACGCCGCGGGCCAGACGCACACCGAGGCGACGTCCTCGGAGTCGCACCACCTGGACATCGGACACGGTCTGCTGCCCTGACCGACGCCTCGCGGCGTCACCGCACAAGAGCTCGTCAGCGCAGCGCGCGCCGGTTGCCCCGAACTACCGTCCGCGCCTGCCTGACAGCATCGGCCCCGTACGCTCAGATTTGGCGTACGGGGTCGTTGCGGTTCTCCGCCGGCGACCCGCCAGCGCTCCCACCACACCCGACGACAACCAGGTGAGGTCATCCACCACCATGCATCCCACCCCTGACGGCCACGAGGTCGCACAGTCCGACGCTTCGGCGGCACGCCAGCTCGGCGATCTGCTCGGCCAGATGGGCGGGGTGGCCGCCCGGGCCGACCGCCACGACCTCGTCCAACGACTCGAGGGCGCTCGCACCCGCATCACCGATCCGCGGTTGCGGATCGTCGTCGTCGGCCAGCTCAAGCAGGGCAAGAGCCAGTTCGTGAACTCGTTGCTCAACCTCGAGGTCTGCTCGGTCGGCGATGACGAGACGACGGCCGTTGCGACCCTCGTCCAGCACGCCGACACCCCGTCGGCGCTGCTGGTCCTCGACCAGCCCGGCACCGAACCCACGCGGGTCCCCATCCCGATCGAGCAGATCCGGTCCATCACCCCGAAGACCCCCCTCGCGCAGGGCCGCGACATCCAGCGCCTGGAGATCAGCGTGCCCAGTCCACTGCTGGCCGACGGTCTCGTCGTCATCGACACCCCCGGGGTCGGCGGACACGGCAACCCACACGCGGCCGGCACGTTGGGGCTGATCCCCTCCGCCGACGCCGTCTTCGTGGTCTCCGACGCCAGCCAGGAGTTCACCGAGCCCGAGGTCGGCTTCCTGCGGCAGGTCACCGCGCTGTGCCCGACCGTCGCCTGCCTCATCACCAAGACCGACCTCTACCCCCATTGGCGGGCCATCGTCGAAGCCGATCGGGCGCACCTGACACGCGAGGGCATCGACGTCCCCCTGCTGCCGGTCTCGTCGATGCTGCGGTCACACGCGTTGCGTCTGAACGACGACGGGCTGAACGCCGAATCGGGGTTCGCCGATCTGTACACCTACCTCCGGGAGAAGGTCGTCGCGCACGCCGACCTGGCGACGCGCTCGTCGGTGTCGCTGGACCTGCGGTCGGTGTCGGAACACCTCGCGCTGACCCTCGGCAGCGAACTCGCCGTCCTGCGCGACCCGGAGACCGCGGCTGCGGCCGTCGCCGGTCTGCAGCGCGCGCAGACCTCGGCGGGCGAGATGCAGAAGAAGTCGGCGCTGTGGCAGCAGACGCTGTCCGACGGCATCACCGATCTCGCCTCCGACATCGACCACGACCTGCGTGATCGACTCCGCGCGGTCACGCGCGAGGCCGAAGTCGCGGTCGACGAGGGCGACCCCGGCAAGGACTGGCCCCAGATCGGGGAGTGGCTCGAAGACCAGATCGCGACCGCGGTCGGCGACAACTTCGTCTGGGCGCACGAGCAGGCGCTGTGGCTGTCGCAGCGGGTCGCCGACCACTTCGCCGACGCCGCCGAGACCCATCTGCCCGACCTCGACATCTCCGACATCGACGGTGTCTTCGATCCCGTCACCGACCTCGCCGACCTGGAATCGGGCCGTCTCGGCATCGGGCAGAAGGCGTTGATCGGGCTCCGCGGCTCCTATGGCGGTGTCCTGATGTTCGGTCTGATGACGACGCTGATCGGTCTGACGCTGATCAACCCGATCTCCGTCGGCGCCGGTATCCTGTTGGGCAGCAAGGCCTATCGAGACGAGAAGGGTGTCCGCGTCGACCAGCGCCGGGCCAAGGCCAAACAGGCGATCTTCAAGTACACCGACGACGTCAGCTTCCAGGTGGGCAAGGAGTCGCGGGACCGGCTGCGCCACATCCAACGATCCCTCCGCGATCACTTCACCGAGGTCGCCGAGCAGGCATCGACGTCGGTCGGCGAGTCGCTGCGCGCCGCCCAGGAGGCCGCCTCCCTCGCGCAGTCCGAACGCGCCGGACGGATGGCCGAGCTCGAACGGGAACTCAAAGCCGTCGCCGCGCTGCGGACCGTCGCCCAGCAGCTCGATCCCGGGCCCGAGGCCGTCCGGGTGGTCACCCCCGGCGAGCGGATCATCGGCGCGTGAGCACGATCGACCGGGCTCGTGGCCTGATCGCCTCGGCGCAGGACCTGTGGTCCGACGACGCCCGCATCCACCACGAGCTCGTGCAGTGCGGTGAGCGACTCGACGAGCCGCTGCGCATCGCCCTCGCGGGGTCACTCAAGGCGGGCAAGTCCACCCTGCTCAACGCCCTTGTCGGCCAGGACATCGCGCCCACCGACGCCACCGAGTGCACCCGCGTCGTCACCTGGTATCGCCGCGGCGTGACGCCCACGGTCACGGCGACCTACGACGGCGACCGCACCACCGAGATCCCGGTGCTGCGCCCGGACGGCCGCCTCACCTTCGACTTCGGCAAGCTCACCGCCGAGCGCGTCGACCGTCTCGACGTCACCTGGCCCGCACGGACCCTGCGCACCACGACCATCATCGACACCCCCGGAACGGCGTCGCTCTCGCGCGACGTCTCCGCGCTCACCGTCGACATGCTGACCCCCGAGGACGGGGAGTCCGGCGCCGACGCGGTCGTCTACCTGCTGCGCACGCTGACCGGCACCGACACCTCGTTCCTCGCGCGCATCGGCGAGTCCATCGGGCGGGACTCCGGGCCGCTCGGCGTGGTCGGTGTGGTGTCACGGGCCGACGAGATCGGTGCGGGCCGGATGGACGCGATGATGTCGGCGAAGGACGTGGCCGCCCGGTTCGCGGGCGAACTGGAACGAACCGGTCTGTGTCAGGCCGTGGTGCCGGTCGCCGGGTTGCTCGCGCTCGGCGCCCGCACGCTGCGCGAGGTCGAATACCGGGCGCTGGTCAAGCTGGCCGCCGTCGCCCCGGACGACCTCGTGGTGGCGATGCTCTCGGTCGACCGGTTCGTCTCCCCGACCACCGAACTGCCCGTCGATCCCGCCCTGCGGGCGACGCTGCTCGACCGGTTCGGACTCTTCGGGATACGTCTGGCCGTCACGCTCATCCGCCTGGGGACATCGGACTCGCCGACGCTGGCGTCGGAACTCGTCGAACGCAGCGGGCTCAACGAACTCCGCGACGTCATCGACGTGCAGTTCGGGCAGCGGGCCGACCAGCTCAAGAGCCACACGGCTCTCATCGCGCTGGGCCGCATCCTCGCCCGCAGCGACTCACGCGAGGCGACGGAAATCCGGCACGCGGCCGATCGGATGCTCGCCGACGTCCACGGGTTCGCCGAGCTGCGTCTGTTGGGTCGGCTGCGGACCGGGGCGATCCACCTGCCCGAGCACCACCTCGACGAACTCACCCGGGTCGTCGGTGGATACGGCATCGAACCAACCCTGCGGCTGGGCCTGGCTCCCGACGATCCCGCGGAGACGGTGCGGTCTGCGGCGCTGGCCGCGGTGCGCACCTGGCGGGCGCGGGCGACTCATCCGTTGCTCGACCGGCCCACCGCGTTGGCGTGTGGCGTCGCCGCCCGCAGCGCCGAGGGAGTCCTCGCCGACCTGCCGAGCTGAGTTCAGCGTTTCGGTGCGGCTCGCAGCCAGCGGCCCACCGACGGCACGAACATCACGCCGGTGGCGATCGCGGCCAGCGCGGCGACCACGAACGGCGACCACCCGACGACCGGGGACATCAGATCGCGGGCCGGCTCGACCACGGTCCAGAACGCGATCGACCCGACGACGGTGACGACACCGACCGTCGTCAGCGTCGTGCGTGCGCCGGGGATGCGGTCGCGGATCCGGATGCAGCCGTACAGCGCCAGCAGGACGACGACCAGGGCGATCGCCCCGGCCGCGATCATGGCGATGTCGACGGCGGTCTTCACGTCGTCGGCCGAGGCGGATGCGTTGTCCGCGGCCAGCGAGCGGGTGAGCTCCGAGCGGACCTCGCTCTGACGGATCGCGACCAGCGTCGACGTCACCGCCAGCGCGATCAGGGCGAGGATCCACGCGACCACACCCACGTCGACGATGCGGGGTCGGTCGTCGCTGACCGGCTCACGCATCGGCGTCACGGCGATCTGCGGACGCGCCGGTCGGGCCGGTCGCTGCGGCTGGTCAGGGGACATCGCTCGAGCCTAACCAGCGGCCAGGATGACGGAGGGTTCTGACGTGCCGATAGGGTCTCCTACGAGTGCGGCCCACCCGGGCCGTCACGCAGCCGGACGCGAGGTGTCAGACGATGAGTCAGGTACTGGGCGTTTCGGTCACCGATCTGCAGATCGCCTCCGTCGTGATGGAGGTGTCCACCGGCAACGTGCTGGCCCGGAACGTCGTGGATCTGACCGACAGCTCCCCGGACACGGTGTTCGACGCGATCACCCAGTTGGTCGAGTCCGCCCCGTTCGCGGTGGATGCGGTCACCGTCGCCTGCGCGCAGCGCAGCATGCAGGTCGCGCTGCACAACACCGTGACGGCCGGCTCGTCGACCGACCCGGACTGGTACTCCCGCACCATCGTCACCGACACGCCGTTCGCGTTCGCGAATGTCGCTGCGGCACAGTCCGATCAGCGTGGTGTCGTGGTTGTCCTCGACCTCGCCGCGGACGCCGTCCCGTTCAACGAACTGTCCATCGCCGCGGTCGACACCGAGTCCGCGACGGTGGTCGGCGCGGTCCAGCTGCCGACCGGCGGTGAGCGTGAACCGGTCACCGACACCCCCGGAGCACAGGCCGTCGCGGGCGCGTTCGGACTGCTGCCCACCACCGATGTCGGGCGCAGTGGCGTCTTCGTCGTCGGACCGGGCGCCGAGGTCCCCGGCGTCGCCCCCGCGCTCGAGTACGAGACCCAGCTGCCCGTCCAGATCGCGTCCGAACCCACCTACTCCGCGGCGCACGGCGCCGCCCTGCACGGGCGCAACCGCGGGGTCGCCGGCAGCAGCAGTCGTAACCGATGGCTCGCACTGGTCGGAGCCGCGGTCGCCGCGGCTGTCCTAGCCGCCGTCGTGGTCGGGGTCGTGCTGTTCACCGGCGATGACGACGATCCGTCGCCCGCCGGGTCGGAGTCGTCGGTGTCCACAACGGCCCCGACGACCACGACCCCTGCACCCACCACCACGCGGTCCCGTCCACCGACGACCACCACCACGACCACCGAGGAGGAGACCGACGATTTCGTGCCGGCTCCTGCGCCGCCCCCGGAGACGGTCACCGTGACCCAGCCCCCGCGCACGGTCACCCGGACGACGACGCCCAAGCCGTCCACGGTTCCGTCGCAGGCATCCGAGGTCCCGTCGAACTCGGCCAACCCCTCGTCGGCAGGCGCTTCGGTCCCGGCTCAGCAGTAGGAACTAGAGCGGATCGCTCTGGATCCTGCGCCCCGGTACGCCCGCGATGATCAGGGCCCGACGGGTGTTCTCGATCATCTCCGGTGATCCGGCGACGATCGCCTGGTGCTCCGAGAAGTCCCCGTGTGCCAGGGCCACATCGGCGACGGTCCCGATGCGGTGCTCCATTCCCAGGCGCGCGAAGTCGATGTCGCGGGTGAGCCACCACGGGTTGGTCGACTCCTCCGACGCGACGGTCACCGTGAGCCACGGGTTGGTGCCTGCGATCTGGGCGAGCGTGCCCACGTCGTACAGCTCGCCGGGGTAGCGCATCCCGTAGAACAGGTGCGTCGGGCGGGAGTCGACACGACGCGACATCTCGATGATCAGCGACCGCAGCGGTGCCAGTCCGGTGCCGCCGGCCAGCATCAGCACGTCGCGGTCGGCGTCGACCGCGAGCGTCCCGTGGCTCTGGGCGAGGGTCCAGACGTCGCCGACGGCGGTCTCGGTGACGATCGACGTGCTCACCGCACCCGAGGGCACCGCGCGGACGTGGAACTCCAGTTCGCCCGATGGGTTCGGGGGGATCGACGGCGACAGGTGACGCCAGACGCGCGGCCACTGCGGGATCTGGACCTCGAGGTACTGCCCGGCCAGGTAGGTCAGCGGGGTGTCGGTGACCAGACGCACCACCGCGAGATCACGCGAGAGTCGATACTTCTCGACCACCCGGGCGGGCCACGTCGCGGGACCACGGGCGGTCTCGGCGGCACCCCGCATGACACCGGTGGCCAACAACAACGCCTGCGCGGTCACCGCCGACGTCGCGGGGTCGAAGTCCTCGCCGAGGGTCGCGCTGATCTCGGCGAGCAGCGATCGGAAGAACACGTCGTAGTGCTCGGACGAGACGCCGTATTTACGGTGGTCGTGGCCGAGCTGACCCAGGAACCCGATGAGGTCGGTGTGGCCGGCGGGGTCGGGGATGACCTCGAAGATGTGGTCGAGCACGCCGAACAGGGCGGCGCGCTGATGCGCCATCGTGGCCGGGAAGAGGTCGCGCAGTTCGGGGCGCACGGAGAACAGGCGTGTGTAGAAGTTGGAGACGAACCGGTCGGGGTCGCGGCCGATCGTCTCGCGCACAGCGGCGAGCCCGTTGCGCGTGTGACTTCCCATCGCGAACCGACCTCCTGCACTCGACAACTCGCGCGTACCCCCACGGAGTGTCGGTGCCCACGTTAGTACAGTCGGACCATGGTCTTCGGTGAGTCGTCCTCGGATGTGCTGGCCGACGTCATCCCGTCGATCATCGACACCCACATCCATCAGTGGGATCCGCTGACCACACCGCGCGAGGCGAGCTCGGTGGCACGCGTGTACCGGATTCTCCCTGCCGTGGGCGACCGGCTGTTCCGGTTGCGCAATCAGGCCGACCGCGAGTTCGCGCTGACGCCGCGCAACCTGTTGCGCCCCTACCGGCCGCGGGACTACCTCGCCGACGTCGTCGCGGTCGAGGGTGCGACCGGTGTCCCGATCGGCTCGGCGGTCCACATCGAGGCCGGCTGGCACAGTGCCGAGGAGTTGGGGCCCGCCGGGGAGACGCACTGGGTCGACGAGCTCCCCTTCGGTGAGGGGCGATCGCCGTCTCTCGGCGCGATCGTCGGGCACGCCGATCCGCGGGACCCGCACGTCGCCGACCTGCTCGACGCCCACCTCCGCGCGGCGAGCCGCTCACCGTTCCGGGGCATCCGCTCGATGGCGGCACGGCACCCCGACCCACGGGTGCGCGACTGGACCGACGAGGACCACGCGCTGACCTCGGCGGCGTTTCTCCGGGGGTTCGCCGCGGTCGCCGAGCGGCACCTGAGCTTCGAGGCATGGGTGTACTCCCACCAGATGGCCGACGTCGTGCGGCTGGCGCGGGAGTATCCCGAGGTCACCATCGTGCTCGACCACTATGCGACCCCGGTCGGGGTCTTCGGACCGATGGGGTCGCGGACCGGTCACACCGCGGCCGCCCGCGCCGACATCTACGCACGCTGGCGCGACGGGATCGCCGAGGTCGCGTCGTGCCCGAACGTCGTCGCCAAGCACTCCGGTCTGGCGTTCCCGTTCCTCGGCTACGGGCACCAGGCGTCGGGAAACATCGGCAGCCAGGCCACGCTGACCGACATGATGGGCCCGCTCATCGACCACACCACCGACGTCTTCGGCCCCGATCGGGTGATGTTCGGGTCGAATTACCCGATCGACAAACCCAACGCCTCGGTGGCGATGATCGTCGGGACGCTGCTCGACGTGCTGACACCGCGCGGTCCCAATCTGCTCCGCAAAGTGTTCCGCGACAACGCGATCCGCGTGTACCGCCTCGACGCCTGACCTGCCGATGGTTGGCGCCACGCTGGGCGCAACCGTGGCGTGCTGTGTCGACCGTCGCGACAATGGCTACCGAAGTCTGTCTACCGAGGAGTGTCGTGTCGCGTCCCATCCGTTTCAATGCCTTCGACATGAACTGTGTCGCCCACCAGTCGCCCGGGCTCTGGCGCCACCCCGAGGACCGGTCCTGGGACTACAACACCCTCGACTACTGGGTGGACCTGGCCACGCTGCTCGAGACCGGCGGCTTCGACGGACTGTTCATCGCCGACGTGCTCGGTACCTATGACGTCTACGCGGGCAACGACGAGGCCGCCATCCGGCAGGGTGCGCAGACACCCGTCAACGACCCGTTGCTGCTGGTCTCGGCCATGGCGTACGCGACGGAACACCTCGGCTTCGGCATCACCACCGGAACCGGGTTCGAGCACCCGTTCCCGTTCGCGCGGCGCATGTCGACGCTCGATCACCTCACCCGCGGTCGCATCGGGTGGAACGTGGTCACCGGATACCTGCCGTCGGCCGCGCGGAACATGGGAGATACGGATCAGCTCGAGCACGACGCCCGCTACGACCACGCCGAGGAGTACCTGACGGTCCTCTACAAGCTGTGGGAGGGATCGTGGGAACGCGATGCCGTCCAGCGCGACCGGGAGAACGGCGTGTTCGCCGACCCCGCCAAGGTCCACCACATCGGCCATCGAGGCGAGCATTTCTCGGTGCCCGGTATCCACGTCTCGGAGCCGTCGCCACAGGGCTCGCCGGTGATCTACCAGGCCGGCGCCTCGCCGCGTGGACTGGCGTTCGCCGCGGGCAACGCGGAGGCCATCTTCGTCGCCGCCCCGACCAAACCGCTTCTGCGCGAGGCCGTCTCGAAGGTCCGTGCCGCGCTCGTCGACGCGGGCCGCAAGTCACACGACGCGCGGATCTACACGTTGCTGACCATCATCACCGACGCCACCGAGGAGGCTGCGCAGGCGAAGGCGGAGGAGTACCGCAGCTACGCCAGCGACGAGGGGTCGTTGGTCTTCATGTCGGGGTGGATGGGTATCGACCTGTCGAGCTACGACCTCGACGAGCCGATCGGCAACGTCGAGAGCAACGCCATCCAATCCGCCGTCGCGGCGTTCAGTCAGGCGTCCGACACCGGCAAGGAGTGGACCGTCGGTGACATCGCTGCCTGGGGTGGCATCGGCGGCATGGGTCCCGTGCTCGTCGGATCCGGAGAGAGCATCGCCGACCAGCTGCAGAGTTGGGTCGACGAGACCGACGTCGACGGGTTCAACCTCGCCTACGCCGTCACCCCGGGCACCTTCTCCGATGTGATCGAACACGTCATCCCGGCCCTGGAGAAGCGTGGCGCCTACGAGCGCGAGTACACACCGGGAACGTTGCGGCACAAGCTGTTCGGAGAGGGTGACCGACTGCCCGATCGTCACCGCGGGGCGACCTACCGCGTGGGCGGGGTCAACTCCACGATCGACGACTCGGTGCGATCGGGCGTCACCGCCTGAGGCGGGGGTTCACGAGTTCACCACTCCGACGGACGGCAGGCTCAGGGTTCGAGGAACGCTGAAGGACAGTCCCACGGGGCCTCGTCCTGTGGTGACGAACTTCGGG